>NZ_QUIK01000044.1:0-649 GCF_003480105.1 Clostridium sp. AM42-4 | reverse complement strand
CGCTTTTGCAAAAGATGATGACAGAGGAATCTGTGAGCAGATGAGCCAGACACTGGAAGAAATGCGTCAGGATGGCACATCCCTGAAAATCATTGAAAAATATCTGGATGATCCCCAGAAGTATCTGGAGGTGGATGATCGTGGATATTAAGAGAAAGAAAAAAGAAAAACGAATCCAGCTGTTCGGCGGTCTGATTGGAGTCTGTGTGGCTGTAGCCTCTCTGTTTTATTTCTTCCACGCAGAAAAAGCGGAAGCAGAGAAAAGAATGGTGGAGATTGTAAACTATGTGAAAGTGCAGTGCTCCACCTACACCCATTTTAATGAATCTTCGGAATCAAAAAGCCTCCTCCGTGCCATTGAAAGTGCCAGACAGATGAGTACAAATATTAAAATGGAAATAGAAAACGGCGGTCAGCTAAGCCGGGATTTCCTGAAGGAAAACCTGCAGACTCTCTGGGTGGATGGTATCATTGTACTGGATGCAGAAGGAAAGACGGACTGTGAATACAGCACGGATGAGTCTCTGGCTAATGAGATTACGGAGTATCTGCAAAAAGAAATTATCATGGATTTTGCCGGATATGAAGAAAGAAGCTATTCGGAACGGTTTACCAGGGAAGATGGATCCTTTATTGACATTGCAGCCTG
>NZ_QUIK01000043.1:2834-3122 GCF_003480105.1 Clostridium sp. AM42-4 | reverse complement strand
AGTATAAGCAACAGCCTTGTTATTTTTTTTCTTTTCTTTACCGTTTGTTCTATCTCCACTTTTACTGTTCAACCTCTATATAGTCTTCCGGTGCTGACGGCTGCTGTCCTTTTGACATTGCTGCGATCCATGCACTTGATAATGTTGTATCTTTAAGCTGCTCAATCTCACATTTCGGATTTATTTTTTTCAAAACAGACATTGTGGTGTCTGTAAGAAGAATCGAGTATTCCTTTTCTTTGTCTATTTTCTTATCATTAACTGTCAAGTCCTTTAATGAAAATCCAC
>NZ_QUIK01000043.1:2262-2824 GCF_003480105.1 Clostridium sp. AM42-4 | reverse complement strand
TTTGTCTATTTTCTTATCATTAACTGTCAAGTCCTTTAATGAAAATCCACTTTCCGCTTGATTGACGATCATTTTCATACCGGATGCAATTGGTAATTCGTATTTGTTGATTACGTAAAAATTCTCATCAGCATCGGCGAGATAATTTTTCACGAGTTCATAAACCTGTTTACCATTGATTTTTGCAACATATAATGCTGTATCTGAACTCTTCGCTGTCATCATGCCAACCCGGCTATTGGTGCATTCTCCTTTGTACATAGAAGAAGTGAAATAATAATATGGCGCCAGAGCCAGCTGTGCATCATTTTCTTCTCTGATCGTAGTTAAAATGGAAGATGCTGCATCACGGCCATTTCTATCGTTCAGTGAAATGGAATATTCATTTTCAAAATTCACCGTTGCTTTTTCTTCTGGAGCTTTACGATTCATTACACTGCAAAAAATATCATAAGCCTGTGTTTCATCCATTTCCCCTGACAGTAATCCGTGAACAGCCTCAAGACTTGCATAAAAAGATTTTTGAGCGGAATATCGGATATAAACGGCATTATTATTAATT
>NZ_QUIK01000043.1:1958-2252 GCF_003480105.1 Clostridium sp. AM42-4 | reverse complement strand
GTGAAATAATAATATGGCGCCAGAGCCAGCTGTGCATCATTTTCTTCTCTGATCGTAGTTAAAATGGAAGATGCTGCATCACGGCCATTTCTATCGTTCAGTGAAATGGAATATTCATTTTCAAAATTCACCGTTGCTTTTTCTTCTGGATCTTTACGATTCATTACACTGCGAAAAGTATCAAAAGCCTGTGTTTCATCCATTTCCCCTGACAGTAATCCGTGAACAGCCTCAAGACCTGCATCAAATGATCTTTGGGCGGAATATCGGATATAAACAGCATTATTATTAATC
>NZ_QUIK01000043.1:1083-1948 GCF_003480105.1 Clostridium sp. AM42-4 | reverse complement strand
ATGAAAATCCACCTTCCGCTTGATTGACGATCATTTTCATACCGGATGCAATTGGTAATTCGTATTTGTTGGTTATGTAAAAATTCTCATCAGCATCGGCGAGATAATTTTTCACGAGTTCATAAACCTGTTTACCATTGATTTTTGCAACATATAATGCTGTATCTGAACTCTTCGCTGTCATCATGCCAACCCGGCTATTGGTGCATTCTCCTTTGTACATAGAAGAAGTGAAATAATAATATGGCGCCAGAGCCAGCTGTGCATCATTTTCTTCTCTGATCGTAGTTAAAATGGAAGATGCTGCATCACGGCCATTTCTATCGTTCAGTGAAATGGAATATTCATTTTCAAAATTCACCGTTGCTTTTTCTTCTGGAGCTTTACGATTCATTACACTGCAAAAAATATCATAAGCCTGTGTTTCATCCATTTCCCCTGACAGTAATCCGTGAACAGCCTCAAGACTTGCATAAAAAGATTTTTGAGCGGAATATCGGATATAAACGGCATTATTATTAATTTCCTCTTCCAGTCCAGGCACATCCTGCATCATGGTTGGAACATCTGTATTCAATGAAATGACGCCGCTTCCATCCGCAATCAGCTTTTGCCCTTCTTCTGAAATCATACAATCCAGCACATCCAGTGCAGTATCCAGTTTCTCCCGGTCTTTTTCCAGATTTTTGTTAAATGCAATGTTTAAGGACGGAGTCATGTATACATAGGATTCATCCGATGTCTGTGAAAAGTAGGGAATACGGATCAGCTCCGCATCCATCTGGTTCTGCAGCTGCTGCATAACCGTCGGATGTCCATGAAACATTGCTGATTTTCCCTCGACAAACATCTGGGTTCCTGTATC
>NZ_QUIK01000043.1:620-1073 GCF_003480105.1 Clostridium sp. AM42-4 | reverse complement strand
TTGGAACATCTGTATTCAATGAAATAACACCGCTTCCATCCGCAATCAGCTTTTGCCCTTCTTCTGAAATCATACAATCCAGCACATCCAGTGCAGTATCCAGTTTCTCCCGGTCTTTTTCCAGATTTTTGTTAAATGCAATGTTTAAGGATGGAGTCATGTACACGTAGGATTCATTCGATGTCTGTGAAAAGTAAGGAATACGGATCAGCTCCGCATCCATCTGTTTCTGCAGCTGCTGCATAACCGTCGGATGTCCATGAAACATTGCTGATTTTTCCTCAACAAACATCTGGGTTCCTGTATTGATGTCAATATTGATATCTTCTTTACCAAAGTGCGAGTCCTTAAGAAACTGACTGGTTTCTGAAAAAATACGTTTCCATAATACATCATCAAACTTTACTTCATCCGCTGCAGTCTCTGCACCGTTTCGCCATTCAATACCATCCA
>NZ_QUIK01000043.1:0-610 GCF_003480105.1 Clostridium sp. AM42-4 | reverse complement strand
ACTTCATCCGCTGCAGTCTCTGCACCGTTTCGCCATTCAATACCATCCAGGCTTGTAAACTCACCGATTGCCGCCGCCTGGATGATTTCATTATTAGACCAGTCTTCCCCAAGATCCATGGAATACGGTTTTATGCCATTATCATAAAACTGCTGACAAGCCTGTACATATTCCTCATAATTTTCTGGAATCTTTACGCCATACTGATCAAACAGTGTTTTGTTGGCAATGATCGTCTGCGGAATACCACAGATTGGCAGCCACTGGATTTCATCCTCCTCATTCTTATAATATTGCACCGCATAAGAATAGTACTTGGAAACAACATCATAAGAAGCAAAATCCATAAGATAAGGCTGTAAGTCCTGTGCATCTGTTCCAGAGAATCGACGTACTGTTATGATATCCGGTAATTCATCATGTTCTTTAAAATAACTGTATAAATCGGTATCATTGTTACCAATAATAAATTCAATATCCTGATCAGGAAACTGTTCATGGATATAGGGTGCAATATTTTTCATCAAACGATTTTCCCACAGATAAACTGTAAGATGATCATCGTTTTTAGATACTTCTTTCTTTGACTGTCCACATCCAGACAAGACAG
>NZ_QUIK01000042.1:0-4232 GCF_003480105.1 Clostridium sp. AM42-4 | reverse complement strand
GGGAGTGCCTTTTTGGTGTCAATATCTACACCTCACTCCCTCTCGCCCTTATCGCTTATCTTATCAATGAATTTATTGCACCTTTTTGACCTCTAAAAAAAGGGAGTGAATTAAGAATATCTCATCCTCACTTCACTCCCTCTTATTTTCATCACTACTCTTACCAATATTTCAGTATTTTCTACTTAGCATCACGAAGAGTTCCTTTCCATACTGCGTATTCGTCACCTTTCTCATCAGTTGCGGTTAATATTGCTTCACAATATGGATTTGATGGTGGATTCGGAGTCGTATATACATAGCTTCGAGAATTAGTTCCTGTATACCCATTATGATCTTCTTCATTTGTATGCCAACTATTTACTCCTTCAGCTCTTGTTACAAGTTTACTGGATTTTAATTTTAATGGATTAGACGTCATAGATGCCTTAACTGTGTACTGCGGTCTTCCAGATGAATCTAAACCATCATAAAAATACTCCATACTTCCTAAAATTCTATTTTCAATATCTAAAGCTGTAGCAGGAATAGGTTCTCGAGAAGAAATTGTGTTTTTTCCATCACACGCAAAATATACTTTATCCAGCAAAACAGATTCTCCATTAGTTGAACGAGTCACCGATTCTACCGCCTCGGTTTCAGCAGGAGCTGTATCTGCTGCAAAACTAACCATATTCATAGCCATCATCATTATTGCTGCCAAAGCTAACGCTACAGATCTGCGAATATTTCTCATTAATTTTCCTCCTATGTCAATGTATTTTTATAGCATCTAAAGCAACAAGTACATTGGCATCCCCTCCTTTTTGTTTTACTATACTATATTTTCAACAAAAAAACATTAATTATATATAACATTTTTATAAAACTTTACTTGACAAATAAATAATATAACACTATCAAAAACGTCCCAATATTACAGACCATACCGCCCCAAAACAGGTATATCTTCAAGCCCTCATATCTGAAAAAGCTGTTTTTGCTTTCCTCCAGCTCCCGGACTTTCTGCTTCATTACGCTTGTAAGCGTATCAGACTGCTTTTCAAGAGCTTTTGTTGCCTTCTGTACCGCCTCTATATTCGCCTGTAACGCCTTTTTTACCTCTTGGACGGTACTTTCTCTGACCTCATCTCTCAGGCTCCCAATTCCGGCTGATATGGCGTTCTGAAGTAGTTCGTTGCTGTTCTCTAACTGCTCGACTTGCTTCTTCAGCTCGCTGATGAGCTGCCTGCTCAGCTCGGCGTCTCTCTGCCTGTTCTGCTCTGCCCTTGCTTGTCCTTGATTTGACTGCTTCATCAATTCCTCGCAGCTCTCGCTCGACAAAGCTAAGGCTTCCTTCAGCAGGCTGTTCTCCAGCTCTGTCCGGCTCTGACGGTTCAGTTCTTGGATCCGTTCTCTCGGACTTGCCTGCTCTGACTTCTGCTGTTCGTGCATTTCTCTCAAACTCATGCTCCAGTTCCTCCTTTCCAAAACCCATGTTGTAGTATTTTTCCAGCTTATTATTACGAATTTTGCAAGCCTTTTCTCCTGCCTGCTTCCTTGCTAAGTCGGTATATGTGATGTATTTGTGGCTGTCCTGCCAGTCCACTCCGTACCCTCTTTCATTCATCAGCCGAATAAAGCTTTCCCGGCTGGTCGCTGTTTCCTTACAGTCCAGGACTGCCAGGGCAATGTCCTGGACATAGCTTTTCACTTTCCCCTGCTCCGCCTGCTTCAGAAGCTGGTACGTCTCTTTTTTCCATGCCACTGTTTCCTCACGTTCCGCTCCTTCAAAGGTCTTTCCCTTTTCTGAGACGTGTAGCCCCTGCTCCCTGCTCTGTGCGTTGCACCGCTCCTTCAGCTCCTGCAGGTCGGCGCTGCTCCACTGCAGCTTGTGCCCGTCCTCAAAATTGACGGAATTGACGATAAAGTGCGTATGGATATGGTCTTTGTCCTTATGGGTAGCCACAAGCACCTCAAACCCTTTCCATGCCGACGTATTCTCTGCAAGCTGTAAGGCGTTCCTGTGTGCCTGCTCCGGCGTGATTTTCTCGTCCTTATGGTAGCTCTGGACAAAGTGCTTGTATGTCCTTCCCCCGGTTTTCTCCCATAGTTCCTTGGTGGCTTGCATTTCGTCCTTTACTGTATCTGGTTCACAGTGCAGACCGCTGACAAGCTTATCCTCTGTCTTTTCCTCTTTTGTCACATAGTCCAGTGCTTGCCCTATGCCTGCTTTTGAAGATACTGCTTTAATAACTGCCATACTTCTCTCACCTCTTTCATGGTGTTAGGAAGCTCTTGCTTATGGCTTCTTGTGGCATTTCTGCCACTATGGTATAATGGGCAACGCTACCACCCCTATACAGGTACAGAAAGGGGGTGTGCCACCATGAGTATATTTTCGTCTTTCTTACTCTCTGTCTTGGCAAGTGTAGTCGCCTACTACATCTGCAAATGGCTGGACGGAGATAAATAGGCGGTAGCCAGCCTAAGGCATAAGCCACCTTGCCACAACGGAATAGAAAAGCCCCGGAGGTCGCAACTCCGGGGCTTTTTGCGTGCCACAATGAGCACTTTCGTCTTTCTTGCCTACTGGCATTATAGCATATGCCTTTCAGCATTTCAAGTATGCCCTACTTCCACCACTTATAAACCGTATGCTTTGCAAGTCCTGTCTCTCGGATGCAGTCCGCTTTTGTTCCCAGAGGGTTGCTTTCTCTCCATTCTTCGACAATCTTCGCCTTGTCTGGTCTCCCTTGTAGAGCTTTGCCCCTGTCCTCATTCATTGTTTCAAGGGTAAAACGTGCGATTTTTAAGTGCGTGGCTTGCTTTCTGCCGTTCCTCTTATTTGGCGGTATGACAACTTTCGTCTGCTTCTCTATCCATTCTCGGCTTGCCATAGTCGAAAGTAGCTTGTTATCAGCTTTGAGGGCTTTCAATGCGTCCTTTACATCTTCCCTTGTAAAATGGTTGTCCTCATCATCTGTAAGGCTCTCCAGATGCTCCAAAAATGAATAGGCATCTTGCCTTATTCGTCTTTCAGATATGCCACATTTCAAGCCATACGCACACAATGCCATGATTGAGAAGTACCTACCGCCTACCTTTACTTCGGTAAAAATCTTGTTCTTCCACCACTCATAAAGGGCTTCATTACACACCCATGTGCCTTTTTTCTTCGGTCTGCCCTCTACAACTCGCTCTTGATACCACTCTGGGTACAGCTTCTTTGCTTCGTCCAGTGACAGCTTACTCTTTTCTTTCTTCGGCTTCTCTGTAAGTACCGATAAATCAACCTTACAGTTCGGTATGCTGTCCTTTATATCTTCCAGAGTATAGCGGTTATCCGACATCTTATAGGCTTTCACTGGGAAGTCTGCCCCCAGCTTGCTCTGGCTCCCAACACACCTAAAGCCTTGATAGATACCTGTTATATCTGGGCTGTCTGGTCTGATACTGCTCGTATCGTTCCATAGTCTGCGGATAAATGCTTCTTTCAGCTCCGCAAGGGTATCTTCCAGATTATGATACAACTGTACTGGCTCTTTCAAAAAGTAATAGGCATGGACACCCTTTCCAGAACTCACAAGGTAGGTCGGTCGGAGCTGTACTCCGTTCCCGAATTGCTTCAAGAGGTTCTTCAACTGCTGTTTTCCGACATAATCAATATCTATTGCAACCGCATACAGTTCATGTGCGTTCTGCTTCGTGTGTGTCTTGCCATAGAACGTGATAGGCGGTATCAGTCCGAACTCGTCCCCTATGACCTTATCAAGCATATTCAGACTATCATCTATAACCCACTGCTTCGTTCTTCCCTTTCCAGATGGTCTTATCTGGGTTGCAATCACATTTCCTTTTCCGTCATGCTCTGCACTCTGTAAGCTCCCCTCTGGGAACAAGTCACGATAGAACTCATGGGGGCTGACCTCTGGAAAACCTCTCTCCAACATCAGCTCCTCTTTATCCCTATATACCTTTCTCCACTCATACATTGTTTTTGTATTTCTACGCATATTTTTCTCCTACTTAGATATATTATATAATATACTGCCCTTACTCCGCCTGACCGCTAATCTTATCAATAGATTTTTGCACCTTTTTCTCTCAAGTATAAGGGAGTGCCTTTTTGGTGTCAATATCTACACCTCACTCCCTCTCGCCTTCACCGCTTATCTTATCAATGAAGTATTTTACCTTTTTCCATCAAGTATAAGGGAGTGCCTTTTTGGTGTCAATATCTACACCTCACT
>NZ_QUIK01000041.1:0-4569 GCF_003480105.1 Clostridium sp. AM42-4 | reverse complement strand
CAGTGATATCCTTGAGGAAAATGTGTCAACTAATATTGACAATATCACAGCGACACGCCGCGCTGCTCTCTGGGAGCTTTCGCCACCTTTGTCCGTCTGCCCGCTATCCGTTCCCTTACGGCTTCCTCTGTATAGTCTGCGCCGAGGGTTTTAAGGCGGGTGAAGCGTTCCTGTCCGGGGGCGCGGCATGATACATATTTCCCCGGCTTTATCTCATAGCCCGCCGCCTGTAACCGCGTTAGCAATTCCTCAAAACTGGAAACTTGGGGGATAAGCGCGTCAACAGTGGTTTTCAGCTTGCCTTTCCAACTTGTACCCGTCTTTTCTGCCTGGTACTCCGCATAGCTCTTTCCCTTGCTGCCCTTGCCGGGGACGACAACGGACAAGCCATTTTCCCGGCACAGCTTGTCGCTCATGTTCCGTATGCCGTAATAGCTCCTTTTGTTGGAATTGTATTTATGGTGGTCTACAAAGTTCACCGCGCAAAAAATGATATGGTTATGGACGTGTCCTTTGTCAATGTGCGTCGTGAGTACATACTCATGCTGCCCCTTTGTTACCGCGTCGGCAAGCTGCTTTCCGATTTCATGGGCTTTCTGATAATCGACTTCCCCCGGCTCAAAGGACTGTATCAGATGAAAGGCTAAATTGTTCCCCTTTTGGAGTGCTTGCGACAGGGTATATTCAAACTCAATATCTGCCGTTTCATAGGAGCAACCGAAAGAGGACACAAGCATTTTCCCGTCCGTCTTGTCCGGGTTTTCGATATAGTCAAGGGCTTTGCTTAGAGTGCTTTTAATAGGCTTAATCTTTGTAACCGCCATATCTCCGCAAGCACCCCCTTTATTTCCTCTATGTCCTCTTGGTATGCGTTCCCCGTCGCGTTTACGCGGCGTGCTATCTGGTTGACGTTGACACCGATTTTCTGTATCTCTGCGGTCATAGCCTTTATATCGGCGTGGTCTATCTGAATGATATACCCGTCAATGGCAATCTTCCGCAGATACGCCGCCATGTTCCGGGTGGGTACGAGCTTCATTTTTTCCAGTATTAAATCCCGTTCCGCTTCCGTCACTCTGAATTTGATTTGCACTGTCCTTTTGCGTCCGTCCATGTGTTCGCTCCTTTCCTTTCCGTTCCGAGGGTTTGGGACACTTCCCAACAAGCAATTTTCAACCGACGCGCCGCAGCGCGGGAGGGCGAAAATACGGAAGTGGTACCCGCTTCCTATGCTTGCTACGAATGTTTTTATCCTTTAGGCTCTTATCACCTACTACGGAGAAAAAGCGATTTTGCCAAACTTACGCAAAAGAAAAACGCTGCAACCTCAAAAAAGATTACAACGCTTTCTAAATCCTGTTCAGTTTTAAGTCGGACATTCCTATTCGCCCTCTTTTTCGACTTCGGAAATCTCCTTTGCCGTTGCGGTTACAATCCGTATGCCTGTATCGCTCATACCGTCAAGAAGCGCGTCAAGCTGCCGCCGCTGCGTGTTCTTCTCCGGCGGCGTTTCTAAAAGGAATTGGTCTACGGATATATGGTAACGCTGTATCAGCTCAAAGAATATCTGTAAACTTGGGTGCTGCCCCTTGTTCTCAATGTTCGCAAGGTAGCGCGGCGAGATAAACATTTCGTCGCCTACTTTCTTGCGGCTCTCCTTGCATCCCTCACGCGCTGCCTTTATCGCTGCCCCAAAAGCCTTAAAGTCGTATCGTGGTACTGGTCTTTTTGCCATAGTTATTCACCCTATTACATTTTACTGTTCCCCTTTCTTCTTGGATATGTCTACGTAGTTCTATCAGTTAGCCAAAATAATTCATATATATATATGTTGACAACAAGCTGCTTTTGTATATAATATTATATAAAAGGGGGTGAATGTTTATGTTACATAGCATGCGTATTCGATAAGCATTGAAATCAAAAAAGATTTTTCCCATTTTCAATATGGGCTTTTTTGTCATGCTTATTTTGCGTATGCTATACAACAAAACTAACGACGTATAGACATAGTATAAAAACTATGCCTTAATTTTGTTGTAGTATTATATGTATAAATGCAGGTCAATGCTCATGTTGAGAATTGACCTGCATTTTTTTGCGCAAAAGGAGAAATATTATGCTTGAAAAATATTGGATAAAATGTCCAATTTGTAACGGAAAGACGAGGGTTCAAGTATTTTATAATACGGTATTAAGAAATTTTCCTCTTTTCTGCCCTAAATGTAAATTAACGCATATCGTTGATGTTGAAAAACTAGAAATCATAATCAAAAACTCTGAAAAACAAACTTTTTAATTTTGAAAAGGAAGGATATTTAAATGAAACACTTACCTAAAAGTACACCTACGGAAATATTGAATGACCCATACGGATTTACTTACAAAGAAATGTCGGAAGTAATTGGAGAGGATAAAGCAAGAGCCTTATATACGGAATTGTATAAACAGCCATTTCACAAAGAAAATCTATCAATATCAACAAAAAAAGTCTATAAAAGTAGCGATACTGAAAAGTATGTTTATGAATTGAAAGATAACAGGTATATTGAAACGGTTTTTATTAAACGGCGAGATGGTGGGACTGTTTGCGTAAGTACGCAAGTTGGTTGTTCTGTTGGCTGTATTTTTTGTGAGTCCGGACGCAATGGTTTTGTTCGTAATCTAACACCGTCTGAAATTGTGCAGCAGGTTGTATTGATACGTCAAAAAGTAAATCGTATCGTTTTTATGGGAATGGGAGAACCTTTATTCAATTACGACAACTTGATTGCAGCAATCCATATTCTTCGAGATAGAAATGGACTTAACTTTCCAACCGACGGCATTACCGTATCAACAGTTGGTCCAGTTAATCAATTAAAAAAATTGCGCGAAGAACATCTAAAAATTCAGTTGACAATATCTTTACATGCAGCAACACAGGCTGCGAGAAACTGTATCATTCCTCATATGCACATGTACGCTATTGAAGATGTTGTTAAGCAAGCATTGTCCTATTCTCAAAGGCATAATCGAAAAGTGGTATTTGCGTATTTGCTTTTACCAGGTATAAATGACCGTTCCTCAGATATAAGGCAACTTGCAAAATGGTTTAAGGGCAAAAATGTTATGATTAACGTGCTGCAATACAACCCGACGAGTAATTCAAAAATTAGAGCACCACAAAAACAAGAAATGGTTGCGTTCAAACATCAATTAGAGCAAACAGGACTTGAAGTTACCATGAGAGTTTCTCATGGTAGAGAGATTAAAGCAGCTTGTGGACAGTTAGCTAATACATATAATAAAGCCAAAAAACAACAGAAATAATTTAATTAAAAGAGCCAGACGCACAGACGCAGAGCCGATAATATGCAGTTTGAAATACTGCTGTTATCGGCTCTTTTTTGATTTTAATTTGTGCCCCTAATAACCATATTGGAGCAAAATCAGAACTGTTGCTTGTCGTTCTTTGATTTCCGCAGCAGCTTTGAAAAATCAAAGCCGCCGTTTCTTTTTATCTTCTAATGAAATGACGCGGTATCACTGTTGAAATCGGCGGCTAAAGGAGGTAGCCGCCATGAAGCAAAAAGCATATCGACAAAATCCGACAGTTATTGACTTATCAAAAAAAGCCCGCCCACCACCGGGGGAAACTACGCTTATATATATGAACTGTCTAATCATCTGGATACTGCTTACAATGCCTATGCGCCCGTCCGGGCTTTTCGGACGGGCGCATTTTGTACGTTCAAAAAATTTTTGAAGAAATTTCAAAAAATCTTCGGCGTTTTTGAAAAACGCCGTATTGCCCCGCGAAAAGGGGGGAAGCACCACCAACTTTCCAACGAGAAAGGAGGTGAGAATGTGGAACCTAATAGCAGGGAGTTTTAGAAGTCTGTGTATTGCTCCCTCACGACTTCAAGCAGACAGCCTTGAATGGGGATAAACAGCTTGTCCATATAGGTCTGGTCGGATTCCCTGCAACGGCAGAACTCCGTGTAGGATAATTCCACATAGCCGCCACTTTCTCTGATATATACCTTTCTTGGTGCATATTTCACCATAAATACCTCCCATCTGAATTTTTGAAATGTAAAAAATCCAGATGGAGAGGCGGAGAACGACACCGCATATCAGAAACAGCCCTACGGCACTTTCCAACAAAAATCGACAAAAGAAAAACCGCAAAGGCTCTGTGACCTTTACGGTTATAGGAAATAGTAATTCTATTGTATGGAGATTGTACTTCTACTTTCAAGGTGAGAAGTACCGTTGCACTGGCAGAAATTTTTTTAACTGGTTTCCTGCCGTTCTCTGATATGCTATGTATTGATAAATTTTGCTTCGTATGAGCAGATAGATAACTGCCCGAAAAAAGGACATAAAAAAATCCCTCCAAATTTAAAAACAAATTCAGAGGGTAATTTAGGGTATAACAAAATAACCCACCCGAATATCGTTTTTTTTATTTGGTGAGTTTGTTCTTTCAAATACGAAACAAAAAGAGCCGATGATTCGTGAATTGTTCCACAATTTCATCGGCTCTGCGTCTTAAGCGTCTGGCTCTTTGATGACAGTTATCTT
>NZ_QUIK01000040.1:0-5395 GCF_003480105.1 Clostridium sp. AM42-4 | reverse complement strand
GCGCTCCCGCGGGGATTGCCGGAGCTGCCAACCGCTACGGTTTCCCGCTGCTTTCGGGCGGCTCCGGCTGGGACTTCGGCCACACTGTCAAATCACTGCTTTATGCTCTGCAAAATTTCCTCAACCGTCGTTCCGTACAACTTTGCCAGCGCAATCAAATTAGAGGTACTCGGATCACATTCTCCGCTTTCCCACTTAGATACTGCTTGCCGACTAACCCCTATTGTTTCTCCTACAAATTCTTGGGTCATCCTATTTTTAGTCCGCAAGTCTTTCAATACTTCACCTAAATTTTGTTTAAGGACGCTCTTTTCAGCTCTTACATCTTTAGACCTAATATATTTCTTCAAAGCTCGAATAATCAAGATAACCAGATAGATAAATAGCCCGAAAAGACCTGCATAGATGATCAAAGAAATAACCATCATTGGTGCCGCTATACTCATATTTGTTCCTCCTTTCTGATCATCATTTTAGCAATAACTTCTCGGTTGCTACCACCAATTATTGAGCAACTTTAAGTTGCTTTCTACTTTCCAAACAGTTTACTAAACCACCCGCGCTTTTGCTCCGGCTCCTGGCCCTGCTGATCCGCTCCGGCCTCCCCGGTAAGAAGCTGCTGCTGGATTGTCCCCGCGTGAAGGGCCTGGGCCGCCGCTGCTGTCTGCTGGGCGGCAACCAGAGCCTCCGTCAGCTTTTCAATCTGCCTGTCTTTTACTTCAAGCTGTCCTTGTAGCGTGTCGATGGTGGCCTGTAAAACGCAAACCAAATCGGAAACTTCGTGGTTTTCGGTTTGCGTTTTAGTTTGCGTTTGGTTTTCGATTTCGGTTTGCGATTTTTCAGAAAAAGCCTCTTTTATCAAGGCTTCCTGGTGTTCATCAATCGCAAACTGGTTTCCGTTTTTTCGCAAACCTGATCGCAAACCAAGGTTTGCGATTTGTTTATTTACTGCTGTCTTTGATACCCCTATCTCGTCGGCTATCTGCCGGATCGTTTTCATACTTTCACGAACAGGCCCACAGGACTCACACCCTTAAACCCAGGCGTAGATATGTACCAACAGCCGGGGCCTGTTGGCTCCCAGGCCACTTCAAGGGTAATCTCGTGCCAGCCATCTGGAAACAATGCGGTAAATCCCTCTCCTGCGTGTATGCCACGCCCTTCCAGGAGCAGCCGAGGGTGCGGATCATCGTCTGCCGGATCGGGAAGCTGTATCTGCGCAATCCTCTCTTTATCCCAGCTCATAGGCCTTTCCTCCTTCCCCTAAAATAAATCGCTATGCGATCCCGTCCGGGTGAGATACAAAATCAGCTCGTCCCCGTCCACTTCGTAGATCAGCAACCAATCCGGCGTAATGTGGCACTCACGACACCCCGCATAGTCCCCAGAAAGTTGGTGATCCCTGTTCTTCTCTGGCAGCGGCTCCCCCGCCGCCAGCTTTTTAATAATATCCGTCAGCAAAGAAATATCAAAACCGCGCTTTTTCACGCGCTTCAAATCCTTCTGAAATTTTGTGGTTGGTCTTATGTTATACATCGGCAAGCAGCTCCTCCATCATCTGATCGACATTGGAATAGGTCTTGCCGAGGCTCGGATCGGCTTTCATTCTCTTTACTTCCTTGATTGCTTCGACGGTTTCAGCGTTCGGCACATCGCCGCTGATTTCAAAGGGTATTCTATACTCCCTCACAGCCTTACGCGCAAAAACATTGAACGCCGTTGTCATCGTCATTCCCATATCAGAACAAAACGCCTCAAACTGCCGCTTCAAATCCGCGTCCATACGGATATTGATACTTGTATTCGCCATAATAGCAACTCCTTTCGCTTTTATTATAACCCGTTTTATCATATTCATTGTATATCTTTTTGTTTACAATGTCAATACAACCTCCCCGCCCTCGACGCTCTAAAGTTCTACCCTGGTATGTACGCATTTAGGGGGCAAAAAAGCCTTGATTTATGCGGCTTTCCGGGCGCGGTAGAGAGGGGGCCTATATATTTTACCCTCGGAGGGCTGAAAACGGCTTCTAAAGCGTAACAGGGGCCTTTCTGTGCCTTATTCCTGACCCCCATCGTGCAGCGCGTCCAGGAGCCAATCGCTCAACTCCTGGGAAGGGGACACCCGCACCGTTATATGCCCATTTTCAAAGCGCACCACTGGCAGCGGGCAATCCCACCACTTGCGGACGGTTTTCGGATCAAGGCCAGTTTCCCGGTGACAGTCGGCCTTGCGCCCCTCCGGGTGCTGCTGCCGCCATTCATAAACCCGCGCCTGGGCCGTTCCGCTGCCTTTAGGCCGCCCATTCCCTTCTCTCCAATTCGTACCATTGGCCTTATCGTTAATCTCCTGGATTGCTCTCGCACCCTGCAAATGTACTGGCTGTTTGCGCCAGTTCCGCTTATTGACGGGCATAGTCAGGCCGGAGAGCTTCGCTATATCGTCCCTGGGGAATGTCACATAGTCCTCGTTGAACATCTCCAGGGCGCACACCACATCATCTTTTGTAAAGCGGTTTATATCCTCCACGCTCATATCATCGTAGGGCCGGAGCAGCGCGAAAGCGTCCCGGCGCAGCTCGTCCTCGTCTATCCCGCATTTTTTCGCATAAATCGCCAGCGTCATAATGCCATAGAAACGATGGCCCACCCGGATTTCATCGGCGATCCGGTGCAGCCACCAGTCATAAAGGTCACGCTTGACCGTCCAGCGGCCCCGTCGCTCCTTTTTGACGATCCGCCGCTCATACCAATCCGGGTACTTCTCCTTCGCCTCGGCCAGCGACAGGCGGCTCTTTCTCATAAGCCATTCAAGCCGCTGCTGCTCCCCATTGCTGTCCGGGATATAATCAAGCAGCCGCGCCAGCTCCACCGGCCCACCGAGCCGAAACGCCCTCACAGGGTACTCCCGTCCCAGCTTCGAGCCGGAGCCGACAACCCGAAAGCCCTGCAAAATCCCCTGCATTTGCGGCTCCTTGATGGTGGAGGTAAACTTATT
This sequence comes from Clostridium sp. AM42-4, assembly GCF_003480105.1. Taxonomy (NCBI): domain Bacteria; kingdom Bacillati; phylum Bacillota; class Clostridia; order Eubacteriales; family Clostridiaceae; genus Clostridium; species Clostridium sp. AM42-4. The sequence goes on along the minus strand of NZ_QUIK01000040.1, from coordinate 2,397 downwards.
CCAAATCTGCCGGGTAAGGGAATATTTCAGCTCTTTCAAGCATTTTTGGTTGTACGGGTACATAGGCACCGGCTCTTTCAGCACATAATACAGGTGAAGCCCTGTCCCGCTGTTTACAACAAAGGTTGCCTGGGGCAGAATATCCTTGTTCATCTGGTGCAGCGTGTCCCGGAGCTGGGGCATACCCACCCCGTCCAGGTCAAAGACCAGGGCATAGAGATACCGGGCATTTTTGCCGCACCGCCGCCGCCCAAAATAGGAGATCGGTGACATAATCGTAAAATCGGTGTCTTGCAGCTCCCGCAGCTCGTCCAGCTCGTCAGTAATGGTACAGCGTTTCGCTTTACCGTCCCCCTCGATCTGCAAGGCAATCCCCGTTGCCTTGTCAACCTCACCTTTCGACACCGTCACCGCAATTCCATTTCCCTTCCTGTCCTCAAAATGACCTTTCCTCTCGAAAGATCCTTCCGGAAAGATCTCACGATAAAACGCATACGGCTCCACCGGCTCCAAAAATTTCTCTAAATGCTCGTTCTTTTCCCTGTAAAGTTCCCGCAGCCGTTCCAGGGCTTCTTGCTGATCCGCCATTCCTTACACCTCTTTTCGTACATTCTGCAAACCCATAGGGGGAAAAGGGGGAGCCAAAGAGCGGCCCCTTCGGGGCCTTAAAGAGAAAGTCACCTCCCCCTTTTCCCCCTCGCTCTGGGGCATGGAAATGATGGAAAACCTTTCAGGTTTACCACATTCCCACACCCCGCCGCTCACCCCCATTACCCCCTCCGACTTTCTCCCTGTCCGAGAGAGAATATTTTATTATTTTTTCCCTGGCCTAAAGGCCATAGGGGGGCATATATTATCAATACATTTTATTCCCTATTTTTACTGTTATTATAGCCTGTCCGGGCGGCTCTTTCAAGTCCCCCGGACAGGCTTCTTTTACAGCTCCATACCGCCCCAGGTGTGGCCCCGTTCTTGCTCTTTCTCCGGCTGCTGCACCTCTGGCACAGGTAGCAGCTCCCGCGCCTTTTCGACCAGGGGCCGGAACTGCTCCGGCAAGTGCCGATCCAGAAAGTCCAGCACCGCCCCGATCCCTTCCTGGAGCCGTGCCGAAATCCCGCGCTCCCAGCTCAAATCTTCTTCCAGGTATTCCACCTGCACTTTGAGCTGCCGGTTTTCATTTTCAAGCCGCTGTCGCTCCTGGGCGTCCTTCAGCTTTTCTTTCATCGAGGGGATTTTCTGCTGAAGCTGTTGGTTTTCTACTTTCAGCTCCCGCACCTTCTGCTCTGCCGCCGCGCCCCGGATCACCGCCGCCTTCAGCTCCTTCACCTGCTCCACCGTCACGCCCTTGACGGCCCCTGTCAGCGTCTTTTCTGGTTGTATCGCGTCCAGATCGGGCTTGACCTTCTCCACCGCTTTCAGCAGCTTCACATTCCCTTGCAGGGCCTTTCTCTGCTTTTCCAGGGCCGCGATCTCTTGCTCTGCCGCTATCACCTGTTCCTGGACAGCTTCAAGTCGCTGGGCCGCTGCTCTGTATTCTGGCAGCTCCATATGAGGCCGGCCACCGCCCAGGCTGATGATCTCAAACTCGTGCGCCTGGGCGATTTCCGTTAGAGCCTCTTTCTCCCGTTCCATCCAGGCTTTCCATTCCGTCTGCTTCCGGCCCAGCCCTTCAAATCCCTGTTGCTTTAACGCCTGTTTCATTGATACCCGCGTTGAGAGGCCCCGGCTCTGCTCCGTTGCCACTGGCACGAAGTCCACATGGAGGTGGGGCGTGGCCTCGTCCATGTGCAGCACCATATTGAACACCCGCAGATGAGGGTTGCGCTCCTGGAAGGACTCTGCAAACTCTTTGAGAGCTGCCGCCGCCCGTTCCCCTCCAGGGGAGCCGCACCCGCAGTCCGTTAAGTTGCCGATCTGAAAGATAGCCTCGTGAAATAGCTTCTCCTGCTTGCTTTGCCGAATATGCTCATAGTAGTCTGGTATCTTATCCCTGGTCTTTTTCTTTTTGGCATTGTAGGCGGCCAGGGCTTCATCAAAAAGTTCGTGGTACACCTTCTTCAAATCCTCGTTGCAAAAGGTGACATTCTGCCCCGACCTGCTTCGGTCTACATTCGCCGCTGAAAAGCTCCTGTTGTTGTGCCGGATACTTCCCCGGCCCGTCATTCCCGAAATGGTTGTGCCTATAAAATCACCCGTCCCTTTCTCGAAAAAAGCCTATATCCTACTACTCCTATTTTACCATACCAGGCCGCAGGCCACAACCTCTTTGTTACTTTCTTGTGAGAAAGTAACGCAAAAGCACTTTCACACCGCCGCCCCATTGGGGCTGGCAGTATGAAAGTGCTTTTGCGCGCTCCCGCGGGGATTGCCGGAGCTGCCAACCGCTACGGTTTCCCG
>NZ_QUIK01000004.1:196364-209416 GCF_003480105.1 Clostridium sp. AM42-4 | reverse complement strand
CCTTTCGGCAACTCACACGGCCCTTGTCATATACTTAAATTGCAATATTGCGCTCAGAAACTTAGCCGCATCTGATACCATGTTACATTGCCATGTACGGAGGCGGACACTCCTTCGTTTACGAAGTCGAATTTTGCGTAATAATGGATCAGTTTATCTTTGCAGGTGAGCACAAGTCCTTTGCGGCCCTGAGCTCTGGCATCTGAGATGGCACGTTGTATGAGGGCTCCGGCATAGCCATGTCTGCGGTACTCCGGGATGGTATTGACGCCGAAGATCATCTGCCAGGTACCGTCTTCCTTATGGAGAGCGGCATGTTCATACATTTCATCGGTCAGGTCAGCCATATCGGTGACCATGCCATCTACAAAGGCAATGAGCTTATCTTCATCGAACATGAGCCAAAAATGGTTACTGTAATGGGCCAGGCGCTGTTTAAAATCGCTGCGGGTGGCAGCCTCAGTGGGTGGGAAGCATTCAGCCTCAACGGCGGTGATTGCATCAAGATCTTCTATGGTGGCGGTTCTGATTAACATAGGGAAAGTCCTCCTGATTTTTTTCTAAAGACAGATGGTATTGTAGCATGGTGGCTTTGAAAAATCCAGCCGGCAGTTTCGGCAAACGTGGTTTGGCATGCGAAAGACAAAAAAATAACAAAATGAAATTCGTACATGAAAACAGAGAACAGACCAAATGGACATACCATTTTAAAAACTGAAATAAAGAAATGTGAAAAAAATAAAAAAATACTTTACATTATGAAAAAAAATTGGTAATATATGACATGCGACAATGAGACCGGAAGAGATGATTATCGGCATCTTTTTTTTACAAAACTTGTATACTAGTAAACTTGGGAATCACGGGCGCTAAATGTGAAAAAAATAACAAATGAAAGAAAGAAGAAAAGGAGGGTGAGTCATGGCACGATACGGATAGCGTATCTCTGAGGGGAAGGTAATCAAAACAGAAGCATTGAGAAAATGAAAAATGAGAAGGAGATATTATGCAGATCTTACTGGTTATACTCAGTCTGGTATTACTTATTTATCTATGTTTCAAAGGGGTTCCGATCTTTTTCGGTGCAATGATTTCCGGTATTTTTCTTCTGGTTACGGCCGGAATGAATCCGGTAGAACAGATTACAACGACATATGTAACAGGACTGGCAAACTATTTCGGAAAGTTTTTCTTTATTTTCGTTCTGGGATCGCTGTTCGGCAAGCTGACTGACATCAGCGGAGCGGCAGATGCAGTAGCAAAGGTCGTGATCGATAAGCTGGGTGACCGCTTCATCGTTCCGTCTATTATGCTTGCAGGTGTGATCCTGACTTATGGCGGTGTGTCCGTATTCGTATGTATGTTTACTCTGTACCCGCTGATGGTTTCTCTGTTTAAGAAGGGGGACATCTCTCGTACTCTGATTCCGGCAGTATACTTTGCAGGCGCAGGTACCTTTACTGGTATGATGCCGGGTTCTCCGCAGATCCAGAACCTGATGCCGGGTCAGATCCTCGGCACTCCGGCCACTGCAGCTTTCGTTCCGGGAATAATCGCAGCAGTTTTTGAGGCAATTCTGGTCTTTGGATTTATGATCTGGTATGTTGGTTATACCAAGAAAAAAGGCCTTCACTTCGAGATGACTGAGAAGGATGAGGCTATGCTGAAACTGAAAGAAGGAAAAGAGCTTCCGAACATTGTGGTTGCGCTGCTTCCGATGATCATCCTTCTTGTTGCTTTAAATGGTTTCAAGCTCAGCGCAGAGCTCGCATTGTTTGTTGGTTTTATTGCCGGTCTGATCTGCTATGCAAAACAGATCCCGTGGAAGGAAATCTGGAAACATCTCGGCGATGGCACAAAAGATGGTACAGGTTCTCTGTTTAACACGGCAGCAGTTGTTGGTTTTGGCTCTCTGGTTCAGGCAACTCCGGCCTTCGATACCCTGATCGGTTCGGTGACGAAAATCGGAGGAAGCCCGCTGATCGCATCTGCACTGGCAGTTACTGTACTGGCAGGTGTCTGCGGTTCCGGCTCCGGCGGTCTTGGCATTGCGCTTCCGATCATTAAAGATTACTTTGTTCCGCTTGGCGTAAACCTTGAGGCACTGCACCGTGTCAGCGCGCTGGCAAGCTTAGGCCTGGATTCTCTTCCGCACAACGGCCTGGTTGTATCCGTGCTGAACGTAACTGAGAATGATCACCGTCATTCCTACTTCCCGATCTTCGTAACTACCTGCCTGATTCCACTGGTCACACTGGTATTTATGATCCTGCTGTTTTATTTATTCGGAATGGCATAAAAGAGGGGCACGAAAAAGAAACATGACAGCGGTTTTGTGAAAGGAGATACTAAATGTTTATTCAGTTTCCAGAAGTCCATACACCAATTCAGGGAATGGAGAATGTTCCGATCCCGAATATGGTAACGATTCGCCAGAGCTATGATCCGACCAAGATCGAAGATATTAAGGGACATATGCTGGCAGAGCTTGAAAAAGTAGAAAACAAAGAAAGCTATAAAGGAAAACGGATCTGTATCACAGCAGGAAGCCGCGGCATTCCGGATATGGATGTGATGCTGCGCACCATCTGCGATACCTTAAAGAGCTGGGGAGCAGAGCCGTTTATCATTCCGTCCATGGGAAGCCACGGCGGCGCGTGTGCTGAGGGACAGCTGGAGATGCTGGCCGGTTATAATATCACGGAGGAGAGCATGGGCGTACCGATCCTGTCATCCATGGAGGTGGTGCAGTACGGTGAACTGAACGGCATTCCGCTTTACTGCGATAAATATGCTTACGAATCCGACGGAATCGTAATCTTTAATAAGGTTAAGCCGCATACCGATTTCCGAGGCCCTCACGAGAGCGGTCTTGCGAAGATGATAGCGATCGGTATTGCAAAGCATAAAGGCGCAAGCATGTTCCACAGCTTTGGATTCCATCGTTTTACGGAACTGATCCCGCAGGTGGCAGAGCAGTTCCTGGAAAAATGTCCGTTTGCTTTCGGCGTTGGCGTAGTGCAGAACGCATACGATGATATCTGTGCAATGGAAGTCTGCGGCAAGGACAATTTCATGGAGACCGATGCACGTCTTCTGGTTGTTGCAAAAGAGCGTATGGCAAAATTCAAATTCAATGATATTGACGTTTTGATCATTGATGAGATTGGAAAGAATATCAGCGGAAACGGTCATGATCCGAATGTAACCGGACGTAATATTACGCATACGTTCGGTGCGACCTTGAATTTAAAGAAGCTGTTTATCCGCGGCATCACGCCGGAAGCTCATCATAATGGCTGCGGTCTTGGTTCTGCAGATGTAACGACCAGACGCTGCTTAAATGATGTAGATTGGGAAGTGACCTGGACCAACGTGCTGACTACCGGAATCATGGATGCATGTCCGATCCCGCTGTATGTCAATACCGATAAAGAGGCAGTGCTGATGTGCATCCGCTGCTGTCACAACCTGGATTACAAGAAGGCAAGAGTGGTACACATCAAGAATACCCTGTGTCTGGATGAAATCCAGGTATCGGAGGCTCTTTATGAGTCCATTAAGGATATGGACGGAATCAGCTATGTAAGCGGTCCGACCCCGATGTATTTTGATGAAAATGGAATGATGGATTAAGTATTAAAAAAATCCCTGTGGCACATGGAATGATGTGCCACAGGGATTTTTTGGTAAAAGAAAAATGCGTCTGATAGGAATCGAACCTACGCACGCGGCTCCGGAGGCCACTGCTCTATCCACTGAGCTACAGACGCATCTCTATCATGATACTATACTTTTTTCTAATTTGCAAGGGGATTTGTTGATTTTTTATTCCTCATTTGATATGATGTTAGTACTGATTGGAGGTCCTATTTTATGAAATATAACTGGAATTCTTTTGGGAAAAAAGATACAGAGAAAAAGGCATTGCTTCCGGTTCTGGTTGTTCCGCTCGTAGTCATTGTACTCATGATTATCATTGTGCTTGCAGACTACGGGAAAAAGTGGGCAGCAGATCCGGCAGCAGCGACGGAAACGGTGGAAACAGAACCGGCAGAAACAGAGACAATGGCTGCAGAGCCGGAGAGCGATTCTACGGAGTTAGACGCTGCGGATGAGTCTGCAGCAGAAGAGGAAACTTCCGGGGATGAAAACGGAGATCCTTATGCGACAGAGACCCTGATGCACGACAGTGTTCCGGAAGTACTGGATCTGATGAAAAAATACTTTGCAGCGCGGGCCAGCGGGGACGCAGACACCATGAATGAGATTTACGGGGTATCCGGTCTTTCCTTTACGGAGCTGGAGCACGAGAAAACCCGCCTGCGCAGCAATTCCAAGTATGTGCAGGAGTTTGACAATATTACAACTTATGTGCGCGATGGCGCGACGGCAGACAGCTGGCTGGTCTATGCACTGGCAGATATTAAGTTTCATTCCGTAAAAACTGCAGCACCTATGATTATGTGGTGCTACGTGGAGAAAGACAGTGAGGGCAATTACCATATCATCAAGGATGAAAACCTTTCGGAAGAGGTTCTGCAGCTGATCGATGTTTCCAATCACTCGGAAGAGGTGAGAAAGCTTGCTTCCAGTGTGAATGTGAAATTGAAAGAAGCGTTGAATTCAGACGAGGATTTAAACAGCGTTTACGGTGTGCTGCGTGACGGCTCTCCGGTTTACGACAATGGGGACGAGCCGGAGGTAGTGATCGGAGACGAGGAAACCTCTGAGAGCGGGGAAGATGGTGCAGCAGCTTCTTTGGAATCGAGTGAAGGAAGCGCGCAGGAGACAGGTGCAGAAACAGCCGTGGAAACAACCACAGGTTCCGAGGTAAGCATCGGTGCGGAGTCTGGTGACAGCACAGCAGCGGATACCGCAAATTAGAATGAAAGATAAGCAAAGCAAGAGCAAGGCGTAAAGCAAGAGCAAGGCACAAAGCGAGAGCAAAGAGCCAGGCAAGAAAAAACAAACAGCAAACAAAGAGTGAAGAAAAGAAAGAAGATAAGATAAATGGAAACCATGAATGTAAAAGACTTTGATTTTGACCTCCCACAGGAGCTGATCGCACAGGATCCGCTGGAGGACCGTTCTGCCTCCAGACTCCTGGTGTTGGACAAGAACACCGGAGAGATGGAGCACCGCCATTTCCGTGACATTACGGAGTATTTAAGACCGGGTGACTGTCTGGTCATCAACAACACCAAGGTAATCCCGGCGCGTCTGTTTGGCGTGAAGGAGGATACGCAGGCGAAAATCGAGGTGCTTTTGTTAAAACGCCGTGAGAACGATATCTGGGAGACTCTGGTAAAGCCGGGCAAAAAGTGCAAGCCGGGCACGGTAATTGTATTTGGCGAGGGTCTGTTAAAAGGTACCGTCATCGATGTTGTGGAGGAGGGCAACCGCCTGATCCAGTTTTCCTACGAGGGCATTTTTGAGGAAATCCTGGATCAGTTAGGACAGATGCCGCTTCCGCCATACATTACCCATCAGTTAAAGGATAAGAACCGGTATCAGACCGTGTACGCGGAGCATGACGGCTCTGCTGCTGCGCCGACCGCAGGTCTGCATTTTACGAAGGAGCTGCTCGCGCAGATCGAGGCAATGGGCGTGAAGATTGCCCATGTAACGCTGCATGTTGGTCTTGGCACGTTCCGTCCGGTTAAGGTGGAGAATGTGCTGGAGCACCACATGCACTCGGAGTTTTATGTGGTAGAAGAATCCGAGGCGAAGAAGATCAACGACACGAAAGCAGCGGGCGGACGTGTGATCTGCGTTGGTACGACCAGCTGCCGTACCATCGAGTCTGCAACCGGGGAAGATGGAATCTTAAAGGCTGGAAGCGGCTGGACGGAGATTTTTATTTACCCGGGTTATAAATTCAAGATTCTGGATTGCCTGATCACAAACTTCCATCTGCCGGAGTCGACTCTGGTGATGCTGGTTTCTGCACTGGCAGGACGGGAACATATTCTGAATGCGTATAACGAAGCAATTAAGGAACGGTACCGTTTCTTTAGTTTTGGGGATGCCATGTTCATCCACGACTAAGGACGCGGGGAAGCAATACAGGCTATCTCCATGGTTTGGGGATAGCCATTTTCGGCTTATAAAAGGAGCAGGTACATGATAAAAGAGACCTGTGCAAAAAAGGGATTGAAAAAGCCTGTGCATGCAAAGAAACCTGTGCAGAAGGTACGGAAAGGGTTACTGTACACTGTTTGGGCAACGCGTGAACAGCAACCGGAAAGGAAGCAAACATGGAAGAAATCCGTTTAAACAAATATTTGAGTGAGCAGGGAATCTGCTCCCGCCGTGAGGCAGACCGCCTGATCGAGGCAGGAAAGGTGACCATCGACGGCCGGAAAGCCCAGATGGGAGAAAAAGTAACAGGTCAGGAAGTGATCGTCTGTGATGGAAAGCCGGTTGGAAAGGCGGCGGGCGGCAAAAAAGTAAAACCGGTGCTTCTGGTTGTGAATAAGCCGCGCGGAGTGGTATGCACCACTTCCGACAAGGACCGTGCGGTGAACGTTGTGGACCTGATCCAGTATCCGGCGCGTGTGTATCCGGTGGGACGTCTGGATAAGGATTCCGAGGGACTTCTCCTTATGACGAATCAGGGAGAACTGGCTAACGAGATCATGCATGCAGGCAATTTCCATGAGAAAGAGTATCTGGTCACGGTAGATCAGCCGTTCAATGCCGCATTTTTAAAGAAGATGCGTGAGGGTGTGGAATTAAAGGAGCTTGGAGTGACCACAAGACCATGTCAGGTGGAAGCAACCGGCATGAAATCGTTTAAGATCATCCTGACACAGGGATTAAACCGTCAGATCCGCCGCATGTGCGCGGAGCTCGGCTATCGTGTGGTGACTTTAAAGCGGATCCGTATCATGAACATTCATCTGGGCAAATTAAATACTGGGGATTTCCGCCGGGTAACGCCGCAGGAGATGGAAGAACTGGAATGGCAGTTGGAGCAGGCGCGTCTGGAGCGTGAGGAACTTCTGGAAGGCGGAGACGAGTAGAAGACGAGTTGTTGCCGGACACGCATGCGTGACGAACAGCGACGAAGACAGAATAGAACAAAGCCCGATGAAAATGCTGGCGGAAAGATGACAGACCGAAGACATGACAGGAAAAATGGCAGGTGACGAGAATGGATCAGAGAAAGAATGACGATAAGATCACGCGTATGAAGGAGCTGCACCGGCAGCTTTTGGCGGCATCCAGGGCATATTACCAGGAGAGCCGTGAGATCATGAGCAATTTTGAATATGACCGGCTGTACGATGAACTGCTAAAGCTGGAAAAGGAAACCGGCATGGTATTGGCCGGAAGCCCGACCCAGAAGGTAGGTTATGAAGTATTGAGCGAACTTCCGAAGGAGGCGCACGAGGCACCGATGCTTTCTTTGGATAAGACAAAAGAAGTTCCGGTTCTTCAGGAGTGGCTGGGAACCCAGAAGGGACTTTTATCCTGGAAGCTGGATGGTCTGACCATTGTTCTGACATATGAGGGCGGTGAGCTGGTGAAAGCAGTCACCCGCGGCAATGGCGAGATCGGTGAGGTCATCACCAACAATGCGAAGGTATTTTCCAATGTGCCGCTTCGGATCCCGTATCAGGGACAGCTGCTCCTTCGCGGGGAGGCAATCATCAAATATTCGGACTTTGCACGCATCAATGAAGAAATCGAGGATGTGGATGCGAAGTACAAGAACCCGAGAAACTTATGCAGCGGCTCTGTGCGTCAGTTAAACAATGAGATCACGGCGAAGCGGAATGTGAATTTTGAGGCATTCATGCTGGTGCGGGCGGTAAATCCGGCGGATACGCAGGTACCAGATGCAGCAAATGCAGATGGCGTGGATGCAATTGTGGACGATGGAACAGATCATGGTCGTTTCCACAATTCCCGCAAAGAGCAGTTCGAGTGGCTGAAGACACAGGGCTTTGATGTGGTGGAATACAAGGAAGTGACGGCTGCCACACTGCCGGATGCAGTGGCAGAATTTGCCGAGGCAATCCAGAGCTATGATATCCCCTCTGACGGTCTGGTACTTCTGATGGATGACATTGCCTACGGCGATGCGCTTGGCCGCACAGCAAAATTCCCGCGCAATTCCATTGCTTTTAAATGGGCGGATGAAATCCGCGAGACCACGCTTCGGGAGATTGAATGGAGTGCATCCCGGACCGGTCTGATCAACCCGGTGGCGATTTTTGATCCGGTGGAACTTGAGGGGACCACGGTAAGCCGGGCCAGCGTCCACAACATCAGCATCATGGAAGCGATGGAGCTGGGGGTAGGTGATACCATTACGGTATACAAGGCGAACATGATCATTCCGCAGATTGCCGAGAATTTAACCCGCAGCGGAACTATTGTGATTCCGAAGATCTGCCCGGTCTGCGGCGGCGAGACCCAGATCCGCCAGATGAATGATGTAAAATCCTTATATTGCACGAATCCGGACTGCCAGGCAAAGAAGATCAAGAGTTTTTCTCTGCTGGTGAGCCGTGACGCGTTAAACATTGACGGCCTTTCCGAGGCAACCCTGGAGAAGTTTATTGCAGCTGGGTTCATCCACAGCTATGCCGATATCTTTCATCTGGACCGCCATCGTGAGGCGATTGTTTCGATGGAGGGCTTTGGCGAAAAGTCCTACGAGAATCTGATGGCAGCCGTGAAAAAGGCTTCCCACACCAATCTGGTCCGTGTGGTTTACGGCATTGGTGTGGCAGGCATTGGGCTGGCGAATGCGAAGATGCTGTGCCGGTCTTTCGACTATGATTTCGAACGGATGCGCCATGCCACGGAGGAAGAACTGACTGCGATTGATGGAATCGGCGCAGTTTTAGCCGATGCGTGGATCGCATACTTCGCATCTGAGAAAAACGCAAAGCTGGTGGATGATCTGCTTGCAGAGCTTACCATAGAGAAAGTTTCGGAAAATACAGAGGCAGCGGTATTTGCGGGGATGACTTTTGTCATCACCGGAACGGTAGAGCATTTTGTAAACCGGAAGGAACTGCAGGCGGCCATTGAGGCACGCGGCGGAAAAGCGACCGGTTCGGTCACCGCAAAGACTACGTATCTGATCAACAATGATGTGACTTCGAATTCGTCAAAAAATAAAAAAGCAAAAGAACTGGGGATCCCGATCATTTCCGAGCAGGATTTCCTGAACATGATGGGGGAAGAAAATAATGCCGATTAAAGTACAAAATGATCTGCCGGCCAGAGCCATTCTGGAATCGGAAAATATATTCGTGATGGACGAGAACCGTGCGATGAGTCAGGATATCCGTCCGCTTCAGATCCTGATCTTAAACCTGATGCCGATCAAGGAGGATACGGAAACCCAGCTTCTTCGGGCACTTTCCAATACACCCCTGCAGGTGGACTGCACCTTTTTGATGCTTTCCACGCACGTTTCCAAGAATACCTCGGCCAGTCATCTGAATAAATTCTATGTGACGTTCGATGAGATCCACCGTCAGAAATTTGATGGTATGATCATCACCGGGGCACCGGTAGAAAATATGGAGTTTGAGGAAGTCAATTACTGGGACGAGCTGACGAAGATCATGGAGTGGAGTAAGACCCACGTGCATTCCACCCTTCATATCTGCTGGGGAGCGCAGGCAGGTTTATATTACCATTACGGCATTCCGAAATACAAAAGAGAAAAGAAATTAGCAGGAATCTACCGGCACAAGATCTTAAACCGCAAGATCCCGTTAGTCCGCAGCATGGACGATTACGTTATGGCGCCGCATTCCCGCTATACTGAGGTGCGCCGGAAAGACATAGAAAAACATCCAGAGCTGACGATTGCGGCAGAGTCCCCGGAGGCCGGTATTTTCCTGGTACTTAACAATACCGGAAGCCAGATCTTTGTGCAGGGGCATCCGGAATATGACCGTATGACCTTAAACAACGAATATCATCGTGATTTAAAAAAAGGACTGCATCCGGAACTTCCATGCAACTATTATGAGGACAATGACCCGTTCAATATTCCGGTCCTGTCCTGGAGAAATGCCTCGAATACCCTGTATGCAAACTGGCTGAACTTCTATGTATACCAGACAACCGATTATATTCTGACAACGGATGAAGAGTAAAGACAGCAGTTCACCGGCAGGAATTTTCGGAAGGGAAGATTCCATGTGATATCGTTTAGGGAGCAGATGTGTTTCCAAAGTATCACTGAAAACGAGATGGAGGAGGATATGCCGATGAGAGTGTTTCTGGATCAAGGGGAAAAGAAAGAAGCGCTTTGGAAACTGATTCCAAAGCGTTTCCGTTTCCAGCCAGTCCGTCTGCTTGGATGTGAGGCAGACGGACTGGCTGGAGAAACAGTTCTGGAAAAAACAGGGGCGGATGTAAAGCTTTTGTGGCTCTGGGTGGAATGCTCATTCCGGAAACAGGGAGCAGGCACGATGCTTCTGGATGCTGCGGTCAGTCTGGCGAAAAAACTGGGAGCAGAGAGTCTGGTTACCGACTACCAGGCTACGCAGCAGGAGAGTAATGTGGGAAGAACTGGACGGACCGCTGGATGAATATCTCTGGTACCACATTAGGGGAGTACAGGGAAAGACGGGCGGCAAGAATCTGGAGAAACGTCTCGAAAAGGCAGACCAGGCAGCACAGTTTGCACAGTTTCAGGCACGTCAGGCGAGTGTGCAGACGATCCTGGATATGAAGAAGCTGTCAGCGTTTGCATTTTTGCGCCAGGAGATGCAGGATACCGCAGACTGCCTGAACATGGGATTTTATACGATGGGAGACCAGGAGTTTAAAGAGCTTTATGAAAGCCGGAAACGTTATTTTGAATCTGCGGATCTGGCATGCAGGGTGATCCAGGAACAGACTGAGCAGGTGAAAAAGGAGCAAGGATATGCCTGGTCATCAAGTCAGATGCAGGCAGGACTCCTTGCGATTGTAACCTCGTTCTAAATAAACCGTCATGCGGTATCTGACTGATTAACAAATGAACAAAGAGACTGTGGTTGGAGCCTATTTACAACCATCAAGTGGTAGGAGCAAAAAACCAATCCACAGTATCTTAATAAGAATAGCCTAACCTATAGAAAAGGTAAAGAATGGCTATGACTATATAATACGAGGAGACAAAAACAATATGAAAACACAGATGGAGAACTGTTACCCGGATGTGATCCTGGCATCGGCATCCCCGCGCCGCCTGGAGCTTTTGCGTCAGGCGGGCATAGAGCCGGTGGTAGAGCCGAGCCATGTCACGGAGGTGATCCGCAGCACAAAGCCGGATGAGGTCGTGATGGAGCTTTCCAGGCAGAAAGCAGAAGACATTGCTTTCAGACATACCGGTGAGAATGCTGTGGTGATTGGCGCGGACACTGTGGTGGCATTTGACGGAAACATCCTCGGAAAACCGAAGGATGAGGCAGATGCCATCCACATGATCTCATCCTTTCAGGGGAAAATCCACCAGGTATACACAGGCGTGACTCTGGTATTTTGTGGAAAACCGGGAGAAAATCCAAGCGAGCAGTGGAAAACCATAACCTTTGCGGAAAAGACTGATGTACATGTCTGCCCAATGACAATGGAGCAGATCAAAGCATATGTCAGAACCGGGGAATCTATGGATAAGGCCGGGGCCTACGGGATTCAGGGACGTTTTGCGGTCTGGGTAGAAGGAATCCGGGGAGACTATAATAATGTGGTCGGGCTTCCACTGGGGCGCGTCTGCCGGACACTGCTTGAAAATATAGCAACACAGGAATGACATCAGGAGAATCTATGATCAAGAAAAAAGATTTTTTGAAAGAATATAACATTGAAAAAGAAACCCTGAAAAAGACAGGGATGAAGTGGGAAGAGCTGAATTCCATTTACGACAGCTACTGCCGTATTGAGCCGCAGTTAAAGAAGATCGGCAAGGATTTCGTTAACGATTATCTGTATGACATTGAGAAAGCAGGGATTCACTCTTACCGCTATCGGACCAAAAAGGCAGGGCATCTGCTGGAGAAGATCATCCGCAAAAAGAGCGAGCAGCCGGACCAGTACAAATATATCAACCGGAAGAACTACTATAAGTATATGACGGATCTGATCGGAATCCGTGTCTTCTTCCTTTACCGGGAGGACTGGATCTATTTTCATAATTACATTACTTCGGTATTTGAGAATGATCCGGCCAATTATATTGAGGACCGGCTTCTGGACTTCGATGATGACCCGGACCATTACTACATCGCAGAACGGCCGAAGGTCTACCGCAGAACCGGTGACACCCGGATTTACGATAAAAAACTGATCGACATCAAATCGGACGGCATTTACCGTTCCCTGCACTATATCATCAAATACAAGGGTTACTATGTGGAAATCCAGGGCAGAACCCTGTTCGAGGAGGGCTGGAGCGAGATCGATCACGATATCGTGTATCCGTATTATCAGGACGATGAAATGCTTTCCGATTTCTCCACGCTGTTAAACCGTCTGGCCGGTATGGCAGACGAGATGAGCTCCTATTTCCGCCGCATCAAGCAGCAGCGCCAGGAGCAGCTGGAAAGCGAGCATGCGGAGAAAGAAGCGCAGAAGAAGCAGGAGCTGGACCAGCAAAAGAAGCGGGAAAAGCAGGAGCAGAAGAAGGCGGCTGCCAAAAAAACGGAATCGCCGAATTAAACAATATCGCACAGTAACAAATAGAAGGTCCGGGCGTATACGAGTCTGACTTCCTCCATTTTCACATATCGTTGTTCGCTTGCTTTCGCTGACACATGTTCGCCTGCATCGGATTTACATCCGCTGCAATCGGACATGTGTCCTCAAGAGGCGAAACAACTGATATGCTGAAAATTTCAGAAGTCAGACTCATACACGCCCTACTTTTTTGGCTCCGCTGCGTACGAAAAAAACTGCAACCATCACTAAATTGGCTGAGTGTTAGCTTATTTTCAGTCATTTCAGTAGTGGTTGCAGTTTTTGGTAGTGGAGCCAATAACGTAGAAAGCCTCCGCCCCGCCATGCGCTTACGCATGGCGGGGCGGGGG
>NZ_QUIK01000004.1:180241-196340 GCF_003480105.1 Clostridium sp. AM42-4 | reverse complement strand
GGGGGGGGGCGGGGGCTTTCGGACTTACTGTGCGATAATGTCGTTTCACCGCCTTAAAATATGTGCGTAGAGCAGCAAAAATCCGTAGCAGAATGAGAGCAGCAGAATCTGGAGTGCGGTCTTGATAAAGAGCGGCATACTCCTGGCAGTTTCCGGCAGCAGGCCGGACAGGGCATAATGGATGCCGGTTGCCAGAAATAACAAAAGAGCCGGTTTTAAGATCATGTCCCAGGCGCTCCAGGTAAAGGCTACCCGCTTTTTCAGGGAGTACAGGTGCATCAGCGCCAGAAACAGTTCACTGGCGAGCATTCCGCAGAGATAGCCATAGATTCCAAAACGCGGGATCGCAGCCAGTACAAAGAAGAGGCGCAGGAGCATGGATGCTGTGTTCTGCAGAAAGGTAATGCGTGTACAGCCGAGTCCGTTTAAGATGCTGCCCATGGTCGTTGCAAGGTAGAGGAAGGGGCACAGCCAGGCAAGAATTTGCATATAGCGTCCTGCGTCCTCATTTTTAAAGACGCTGTCGCCGAGAGGAATGCCAAACAGCACAAAGATCCCAATGCAGAGGATGCCCATATAGAGACTGTAGCGCAGGGCCATGGCTACACTCTGGGCGATGCTTTTTGTCCGCCCTTCTGCCTGGTCCTTTGCCACGCTGGGAAGAAGGAGCACGGCAATGGAATTGGTGATGGCAGAGGGAAAGAGGATAAAGGGCAGGGCCATGCCGGTCAGGACGCCGTAAACAGAAAATGCCCCGGCATCACTTAGTCCGTATTGCTGGAGACGGTTAGGAATCCAGACTGCTTCGGCTCCGGCCAGCAGGTTTAGAACCAGGCGGTTTCCCATTAGCGGCAGGGCCAGTGCCATGAGCGGGAGAAAGCAGGAAGCGGAAAACGGAGCGGTATCCTGTGCCGGAGGTGAAGCTGTGAAGCAGGAGGACGTTTTGTCTGCCAAAGGTGCAGACTGGGATGCGTCAGGAGCTGCCTGTACCGGAGCTGGAAACACGGAATCGGAGTTTTTTCGTGTCCCTGCCTGCGGTGGAAACAGCAGCAGACACAAAAAATTAAAGGAAGCAGCCCCAATCTCACCGATCAGATGTCCGTAAACAGCCAGGCGCACGGTGATCTCCTGACCGGCCGCGGTGCGCTCTGTGGCGATCAGAAAAACGAGAGTCATCCGGACAATCTGCTCTGCAACCTGCGAAAATGCCGGCACTTTCGATTTCTGGGCGCCGTAGCAGTAGCCGTTGGCGCAGGCATGGAAGGAAGCGAAGGGCAAGGAAAGTCCCATGACGGGAAGATACGGGCTGCAGCGTGGCTCCATGAGGATGCGCTTGGCAATCCAGTCCGGATAGCGGCAGATCAGAAAGGCAAGAAGCCCGGATAACAGCATGGAAACACACAGGCCGGTGCGAAACACGCGGTGCCCTTTTTCTTCGTGGGCAGCTATGTACTGGGAAAGCGCAGTCTGGATCGCGCCGCCGCAAAGCGCAAAGCAGATCCCGTAGACGGGATGAACCATGTTATAGATGCCGAGTCCTTCGGCACCGATGGTGCGGGATAAAAAAATACGGTAGAAAAAGCCCAGAAGCCGGCAAAGAAACCCTGCTGCGGTAAGCAGCAGGGTGCCGGTGAGAAAGGCGCGTTTTTTTTCGGAAAGACCGGAATAAAAAGACATAAAGGCAGCCCCCGGCCGGAAATCTTATTACAGGATATGTAAGTCCTGCGATAATCAGAACCGGGAACGGGGCTGCCTTTTTGGAAGATCGGATCAGAACCGGGGATCCGGTTGGGGTTCGTTTAGTTTTTTACATACCGCTCAACCAGAAGTCCGCTGTGGTAAGCCATGAGAAGCTGCTCCAGATCTGCAATCTTTTCGCGGAGCACGGCACCGGTGTCGGTATCGCCTACCAGCTTTCTGCGGTCTGCATGGCGGACGATGACGCTGTCGGAATGAATGTCAATCTCGCGCTCAATGGCTGCTTCCGTAGATTCAAACGGCTCTAAGGCAGACAAGATCAGACCATAGGAGTTGTAGGTTAAGGTATATCCGGCAATGCCGGTCTCTTTCTGGTATGCCTTAGAGAAGCCGCCGTCGATGACCAGGATCTTGCCGCCGCATTTGACCGGGCTCTCGCCGTTTTTCGAGCGGACCGGAACATGACCGTTGATGATGTGGCTGCCGGTCTCCGGAAGACCGAATTCGGTCAGAATGTGGTTCACCACGGTTTCATTTTCCAGATATTTGTAGTACGGATTCTTCTTTTCCGCGTGGGTCTCTTTTTCTGCCAGGAAGTAGCGCTCAAAGGTAGCCATCTTATCTTTACCGAAGAGAGGTGAATCCTTATTCAGCCAGATGTACCACATGATGTCGCGTCCAAGGCGTTTTTCGCGATCGGAAACACCCATGAAAGCCTTGCGAATATAGCTTTCCAGAACGTCGTAGAGTGCCCTGCCGTGGAAGTAGGAGCCGTTGATCTCTACCTCCTGGAAGGTTCCGTCTGGATTTAACGGGATGCAGCCATGGTAGAGCAGGTTCCCGTTGTAGATCTTGTAGAGACTTCCCTTAGCCAGCAGGAATCTGACATGCTGCTGGAGCTTTTCACAGTTTAAGAATGCCTTGCTTAAACGATCCATGATATCGGCCTCGATCGGGGTGTAAGCGTATGGATCCTTCGGGTCGATGGTCGGGAAGTTGTTGTCTAACAGGGTGTAGGTGTGCGGAGTCAGGTTACCCTTTTCATCCGGCATGTCCAGGGTGATGGTGCCGTGCTCGTAGTCGATGCGGTGCAGCAGGTTGCGGTGCTCCATGTGGTATTCCGGATGCGCCTTAATGAGCTGTCCCTCTGCCTTGAACTGGATGATGGAGATGGCCTTGTGCATTTTTAAGTTGACCTCTACCTCGTACTGGTTTAACTCGTTGGAGCCTTTTAACTTAAAGCAGGTACACGGGTCATCGCTGTAGGTGTTTAAGGCAAAGGTGGCAAGCGGCAGCAGGTTGATGCCGTAGCCATCCTCTAAGATGTCCAGATTTCCGTAGCGGGCACAGATACGGATGACATTGGCAATGCAGCCAGGCTGGCCAGCGGCAGCGCCCATCCACAAGACGTCGTGATTGCCCCACTGGATATCTACGGAATGGTAGCTCATGAGCTTGTCCATGATCTTGTGCGGACCCGGGCCACGGTCGAAGATATCGCCCACGATATGTAAGTGGTCAATGACCAGACGCTGGATCAGCTGGCTCATGGCAATGATGCATTCCCGGCCGCGGCCGACATGAATGATCGTGTTGACGATCGCATTGTAATAGGAGGCCTTGTCCACGCTGTCATCTTTTTCAGTGATCAGCTCCTCCAGAATGTAGGCGAAATCCGGTGGCATAGCCTTGCGGACCTTGGAACGGGTATACTTGCTGGCAGCCCGCTTGCAGATCTCGATCAGGCGGTACAGGGTGATGCGGAACCACTCATCTTTGTCTTCCGTGACCTTTAAGATCTGGTCCATTTTTTCCCTTGGGTAGTAGATCAGTGTGGCAAGGGTCCGTTTGTCCTTGTGGGACAGGGTATTTCCAAATACCTCATTGACCTTGCGGCGCACGGATCCGGAACCGTTCTTCAGCACATGGGCGAAAGCTTCGTCCTCCCCGTGGATATCGGTCAGAAAATGTTCCGTTCCTTTTGGCAGGTTTAAGATTGCCTCCATGTTGATGACTTCGGTAGAAGCGGCTGCGATTGTGGGATACAGGTCCGCGAGACGCTCTAAATAACGGATTTCCGGATAATTCATAAAAACCCTCCTTGTGAAAGAACATATTATATAGTAGATTATATCATAGATAAAGAGAAAAGCCGGGAATCGGATTGTACTTTTTCGGAAAATCGAGAAAAATTTTCATAAATTCATCAATTCCTATTGAAATACTATGAAATAAATACTATAATAAGCCTGTCATAAAGACATGCTGGCTGGCATAGCTCCCAGCTGGAATTTTATGTATATTTTCCAGAAAGGTGGATTTATATAATGAAGAAAACAATCTATTTGGATAATGCGGCAACAACCAAGACCAGACCGGAAGTCGTAGAGGCTATGCTTCCGTATTTTACCGAATTTTACGGAAACCCGTCCTCAATCTACAGCTTCTCCGACGAGCCGAAGAAGGCAGTCGCAGCAGGCCGTGAGGCAATCGCAAAATCAATCGGTGCGAAGACCAACGAGCTGTATTTCACCGGCGGCGGCAGCGAGTCCGACAACTGGGCATTAAAGGCAACCGCAGAGGCATACAAGAGCAAAGGCAACCACATCATCACCAGCAAGATCGAGCATCATGCAATCCTGCACACCTGTGAGTGGCTGGAGCAGCACGGCTATGAGGTTACTTACATCGATGTAGACGAGAACGGTGTATTAAAGCTGGATGAGTTAAAGAAAGCCATCCGCCCGACCACCATCCTCATTTCTGTTATGTTCGCAAACAACGAGATCGGAACCATCCAGCCGATCAAAGAGATCGGCCAGATCGCAAAAGAACATGGTATCCTGTTCCACACAGATGCGGTTCAGGCATACGGACATGTGCCGATCAATGTTGACGAGTTAAACATCGACATGATGAGTGCCAGCGGCCACAAGATCAACGGACCGAAGGGAATCGGTTTCCTCTACATCCGTACCGGTGTGAAGATCCGTTCCTTCATCCATGGTGGCGCACAGGAGCGCAAACGTCGTGCAGGTACCGAGAACGTTCCGGGTATCGTAGGCTTTGGCAAGGCAGCTGAGATCGCTGCAGCAAACATGGAAGAGCGTTCCAAGTACGAGAGTGAGCTGCGTGATTACCTGATGGACCGTGTCATTGCGGAGATCCCATATGCACGCATCAACGGCGGCCGTGAGAACCGTCTTCCGAACAACGCAAACTTCTCCTTCCAGTTTATCGAGGGTGAGTCCATGCTGATCATGCTGGATGATAAGGGCATCTGCGGTTCCAGCGGTTCTGCATGTACCTCCGGTTCCCTGGATCCGTCCCATGTGCTCTTAGCCATCGGACTTCCTCACGAGATCGCTCACGGTTCCCTGCGTTTAACCTTAAGCGAGGAGACCACCAAAGAGGATATCGATTACACCGTAGAGAGCTTAAAGGCAATCGTCAGCAGACTGCGCAGCATGTCCCCGCTGTATGAGGATTTCGTAAAGCACCAGGCAAAATAAACAAAGACCTGTTTTAAAAACAAACGTATTAGCCAGACAAAAAGGCCGTGACCATAAGAAACCCGGTCCGGCTTTAGAAAAGGAGATAAAACATATGTATTCAGATAAAGTAATGGATCATTTCCAGCATCCGAGAAATGTAGGCGAGATTGAGAATGCCAGCGGTGTCGGCACCGTCGGCAACGCAAAGTGCGGCGATATCATGAGAATCTACTTAGACATCGACGACAACGGCGTGATCCGTGACTGTAAGTTCAAAACCTTCGGCTGCGGCGCTGCAGTAGCAACCAGCAGCATGGCAACCGAGATGGTAAAAGGAAAAACCATCCAGGAAGCACTGGAAGTAACCAACAAGGCCGTTATGGAGGCCCTGGACGGACTTCCGCCAGTTAAGGTACACTGTTCTTTACTGGCAGAGGAAGCCATTCATGCAGCTCTGTGGGATTACGCTGAGAAGAACGGCATCAAGATCGAAGGATTACAGAAGCCGAAGAACGATATCAGCGAAGGCGAAGAGGACGAAGAATATTGATCCAGGCAGAAAACAAAAAGAAAGTAGTAGTAGGAATGTCAGGCGGCGTCGATTCATCGGTTGCCGCCTGGCTTTTAAAACAGCAGGGGTACGATGTGATCGGCGTTACCATGCAGATCTGGCAGGATGAGGAAGAGACCGCGCAGCAGGAAAACGGAGGCTGTTGTGGTCTTTCTGCCGTTGATGACGCAAGACGTGTGGCGTGGCAGTTAGAGATCCCCTATTATGTCATGAACTTTAAAAAAGAGTTCAAGGACAATGTCATGGACTATTTTGTGGGCGAGTATTTATGCGGACGGACTCCGAACCCCTGCATCGCCTGCAACCGCTATGTCAAGTGGGAGTCCCTGTTAAAGAGAAGTCTTGATATCGGTGCGGACTACATTGCGACCGGTCATTACGCGAGAGTGGAGCAGCTGCCAAACGGCCGCTATGCGCTGAAAAAGTCGGCAACCGCGGCAAAGGACCAGACTTACGCCCTGTACAATTTAACGCAGGACCAGCTTTCCCATACGCTGATGCCGGTGGGCGAGTATACCAAGGACCAGATCCGTAAGATCGCTGAGGATATTGGCTTACAGGTGGCGCACAAGGCAGACAGCCAGGAAATCTGTTTTATCCCAGATAATGACTATGCGGGATTTATTGAGCGCGAAGCAGAGAACGTGCCGGGACCGGGCAATTTTGTGACGTCAGACGGCACTGTGATCGGCCGTCATGAGGGCATCACCCATTATACGATCGGCCAGAGAAAGGGCTTAAACCTTGCCATGGGACATCCGGTATTTGTAACGGAGATCCGCCCGGAGACGAATGAGGTCGTCATCGGCGGGGCAAACGATGTGTTTACCGATACGCTGGTCTGCAACAAGTTAAACTGGATGGCGATCGACGGTCTGCACGGTGAGCCGATGGAGGTCAGTGCCAAGATCCGCTACAGTCACAAAGGCGCTCCCTGTGTCATCGAGGAGATCGGAGAGGATCTGGTACAGTGCCATTTCTCAGAACCGGTCCGTGCCGTGACACCGGGGCAGGCAGTGGTATTCTATGATGGCGATTATGTAGTAGGCGGAGGAACGATCATCCGATGAGAAAGAAAACATTTGTATTTGCCATGGCAGCAGCAGTGGCTTTGATGACAGCGGGCTGCCAGTCAAAATATGAGAAAGTGGAATTACCGGGAAATGCGGCAGAAGCACCGGAGTCTGCCGGGGAAAAACAGAAAGCGGACGGGGAAGACCAGCAGGCAGATGGAGCAGTCAATGAGAAGATTGCACAGAACGGTGGATCCGAAAGCGAAAAACAGCAGGCAGAGGTCAGCGTGAATAAAACAGAACTGACTACAGAGTCTGCCCCTTCCATGGAAGCACGGAATGAGACTGTGTATGTAAAAGCAACCACATTGAACCTGCGTGTTGCTCCGGAGCCGGGGGCAGAGGTTGTGGCAGCACCGGTAAACGGAACACAGCTGAAAAGGACCGGTGACAATGGAAACTGGAGTCAGGTGGAATATCAGGGTAAGACCTGTTATGCCGCATCTGCTTATCTGAGTACAGAGCAGCCAGAAGAACAGTCTGCTGCTTTGACACAGCCGGCAGGAAATTCTGGTTCGGCAATGTCTTCTGATTCCGCAGCTTCTTCCGGATCTGCAGCATCCGTTCAGAATGCCGGTGAAGTGGGGCTGAACATGGATTGGAAATATGCTTCCCTGTCTAAGATCAACAGCGGAAAAGCGGTGCTGTACCGATCCGAATCTGCTTCCCGCAAGAATAAAGTGGTCTGCGTCAATGCAGGACACGGAACGAGCGGCGGCAGCAGTGTGAAGACCCAGTGTCACCCGGATGGAACCCCGAAGGTGACCAGCGGTACCACAAGTGCCGGTGCGACCACGGCGGTGGCAGTATCCGGCGGCATGACTTTTGCGGATGGAACCCCGGAGGCGAAGGTGACCCTGGCCATGGCCAAGGTATTGAAGGATAAGCTTCTGGCAAAAGGGTACGATGTCTTAATGATCCGCGAGAGCGATGATGTCCAGTTAGACAATGTAGCCCGCACGGTCCTAGCAAACAATTTGGCAGACTGCCACATTGCCCTTCACTGGGATTCCACGAAGAGCAACAAAGGCGCGTTTTACATGAGCGTGCCGAATGTGGCCTCCTACCGTGCCATGGAGCCGGTGGCATCACACTGGAAACAGCACAACGCACTGGGCGAGAGCCTGGTTGCCGGTCTGAAAAGTGCCGGTGTAAAGATCTTTTCCGGCGGCAGTATGGAGATGGACCTGACCCAGACTTCGTATTCTACGGTTCCGTCCATCGATATTGAGCTGGGGGACGGTGCTTCCGACCATTCCGCAGCAACGCTGGACCAGCTTGGAAACGGACTTGTGGCAGGCGTGGACCAATATTTTGGAAATTAAAAAAATAAGGGGAAATAAGAACGGAGATATTTACAATCCGCCATTTTTCGTGTATACTACAAAAGTTACTGAGGTGCAGTGATGCAGTGTCAGAAACAAATGGAGATATACCCAAGTGGCTGAAGGGTCCGCACTCGAAATGCGGTAGGTCGGGCAACCGGCGCGAGAGTTCAAATCTCTCTATCTCCGTAAGCAACCGGAATTCCCCGGATCTCCGGGAGGTTCCGGTTTTTTCTTTTTATAAAACCCATAAAAGAGATAGGAGAAAAGTGATGAAGAAGAAATTTTTAACTGCTCTGGTATCTGCCGGAGTTGCAGCGCTGGCATTAAGCGGCTGCGGCGGCGGGGCTTCCGAGAGCACAAAGGCAGCAGACCAGACTGATTCTGCAGCAGAGAGCAGCGCCCAGACCGCTGGGGAAGACGGCGCAAGAAAGGTTCTGCGCTATGGCCAGGCAAACTCCGGCGAGGGCCTGGACATGCAGAAATCTACCAGTTCCAGATCAGCAGCGATCGCAGATGAAGTAACTGAGAGCCTGCTTCGTTTCGACGATGACAACAACGAGGAGCCGGTCCTGTTAACCGATTTCCCGTCCGTTTCTGACGATGGACTGACCTACAGCTTTGAGTTAAAGCAGGGTGTACACTTCACCAACGGCACCGAGCTGACCAGCAAGGACGTAAAATTTACGTTTGAGCGTATGTTTACCCCGTCTACCGCAGCAAAGAGCACCTCATACTTCAATATGATCCAGGGTGCACAGGATATGCTGGCTGGAAGCGCAACAGAGCTTTCTGGTTTTGAGATCGTGGACGATTATCATTTCAATATCACCCTGGAGTATCCATTTGCTCCGTTTGTAAAGAATATCGGTACTTCTTACGCAGATATCTTCCCGGAGGATGCATGTACCGCAGCTGGTGAGAACTGGGGACTTGGAACCGACCTGATTGGTACCGGCCCGTACAAGATCGAAGAGAACGATGATACGACTCAGGTTGTTCTGGTGAAAAATGAAGATTACCATGGCGGCGAGGTAAACTTAGACGAACTGCAGTTTATTTTCTATGACGATGACCAGACCAAGCTGATCGCATACGAGAACGGCGATATTGACCTGGCAGACTTAAATGCAAGCCTGTTAAGCCAGTATCAGGCAAACTATGCAGACGAGATCACCGCTTACTACCCGCTGGGAACTGCATTCATCTCCATGAACTTAAATGACCAGTACTTAAGCGATGTAAACGTAAGAAAAGCCATTTCCCTTGCGATCAACCGTGAAGAGCTGGTAGATGCTGTGTTAAACGGCGCTGGTATTCCTGCAACCTCTTACTTAAACAATGGTATTCCGGGACATGACGATTCCCTCTCTGTTTACGAGTACAACCCGGAGAAGGCAAAAGAGCTTCTGGCTGAGGCTGGTTATGCAGACGGCATTACCATTACCTCTGAGGTACGCCAGTCCGACCAGGCTGTATACTCTGCGATCCAGGGTTATCTGGCAGAGGTTGGCATCAACATGGAACTGAACGTGGTTGATAATGCAACCTACAACTCTGACAGAACCGCTGGCAAGATCCCGTTAACTGGTATGACCTGGAACGCCCTGTATCCGGACGGCGATTTCCAGATGTACAACTACTTCTACTCCAGCAAGTCCGATGCACAGGGTGTCTTCTATCACAACGACGAGTTCGACAAGCTGCTGGATGATGCAAGAAAATCCACCGATGAGGATGCGCGTGCAGAGATGTACAAAGAGGCAGACAAGATCCTGTCCCAGGATGACTACGCATGTATCCCGCTGTACTATCCGCAGAGCCAGTTCATCGCAAAACCGTATGTGAAGAACTATAAGGTTGGCAACCTGATCTATCATTTCTGGAACGCAGATATCGATACTGCAGCACAGAACCAGTAACCAAAAGCGCTCCGGCGCGGGAGTCCGGCTTGCCGGGCTCCCTTTTTGCTTCGATGATTCATAAAAAGGAGGAGATCGCTTGATCCGATACATTATTAAGCGGGCGGCCCTGGCTGTCGGCATCATTTTTTCCATCTCCCTGATCACATTCTTTATCCTGAATGTAATCCCGGGAGACCCGGTAGCGGCTATGCTGGGCGAGTTCGCGGATGCGGACAAGATTGCCCAGGTGAAGGCCCAGATGGGACTTGACACTCCGCTTTCGGTTCAGTATATCAACTGGCTGAAAGACCTTCTGCACGGAGATATGGGAACCAGCTATTTCCAGAAAAAACCGGTCATTACCCTGATCCTGCAGGCATTCCACTATACGGTCATCATGGCAACTGCCGCTTATATTGTGGCGCTGATCGTGGGTCTGACCACCGGTATCCTGGCAGCAGTTTACCATGACCGTCCACTTGACCGCATTCTCATGAGCCTTTCTGCCTTGGGAATTTCCGCACCGTCTTTCTGGGTGGCGATCATTCTCCAGATTTATGTGGGACTGCGCTTTGATATTTTCCCGGTGTCAGGGGTAAAGAGCCCGATCGGCTATGTACTGCCGTCTGCAGCCCTGGGTGTGCGCTATGCGGCATCCATTGCACGCATCACCCGTTCCAGCATGCTGGAGGTGACCGGACAGGACTTTGTTAAGACGGCATATGCGAAGGGCTTATATTCCTGGCGCATTATCCTGATCCATATTTTCCAGAATGCGCTGGTGCCGATCATCACCGTGATCGGTACCGATATCGGTGCGCTTCTGACCGGTTCCATGATCACAGAGAATGTGTTCAACATTCCTGGAATCGGAAAGCTTCTGATCGATGCCATCCACCGGCGTGATATTCCGCTGGTGCAGGGCGGAGTCATTTATGTGGCAGCGATCTGCGTGCTGATCTATTTTATCGTAGACATTTTGTATGCGGTGATCAATCCGAATATCCGCCTGACGAAAGGAGAATAGCGGATGAAAAAGAAGAATTATTATTCCGAGAGCTTAAAGCGCTTCTGGAAAAACAAGATGGCAGTACTGTCCCTGTTTATCCTGGTGTTCTTAGCAGTATCGGCTGTGTTTGCCCCGGTGTTAACTCCTTATGATCCGAATAAACAGGTTCTGGCGGACAAGCTTTTGTTTCCAAGCTCCGAGCACCTGTTCGGAACCGATGAATTCGGCCGCGATATCTTAACCCGCTGCCTTTACGGCTGCCGGGTATCCTTAAGTGTCGGCATCATTTCCCAGCTGATCGCGTCCGTGATCGGTTATTTCATGGGTGTCTGTGCGGGTTATTTTGGCAAAAAGGTGGACGATGTGATCTCGTTCCTGATCCAGGTATTTTCCAGCTTCCCAGCCCTGCTGTTTGCGATGGCGCTTATGTACGCGCTTGGCTCCGGCATCCTGAATCTGTATCTGACGCTTGGCTTCTTATCTTGGGCGAATACCGCAAGACTGATTCGTGGTACCGTGCTGCAGTTAAAGGAGCAGGAATACATTCAGGCCTGCCGCATTGACGGAGGAAGCAGCCTGCGCATCATCTTAAAGCATCTGTTTCCAAACTGTATTCCGATGCTGATCGTTTCCTGTACCCTGGGAATCCCGTCTGCGATTCTGACGGAGGCAAGCTTAAGCTATCTGGGACTTGGTGTTCCGAGCCCGACTGCCAGCTGGGGCTCCATGATCTCCGGTGCGCAGACCTTTATCCGTACCAATACCTATTACAGCCTGTTTCCGGGACTGTGCATCATCCTGACCGTGATCGCCTTCAACACACTGGGAGACGGACTGCGTGATGTACTTGACCCGAAGATGCGCAAGTAGAAAGGAAGCTGACATGGAAAACGAAAACATTCTTACAATTAAAGATCTGGATGTGCGGCTGTTTACGGATCGCGGTGAGCTTCCGGTCATCGACCGTTTAAGCCTCAGCTTACAGGCAGGGGAAACCCTGGGGATCGTAGGCGAGAGCGGCTGCGGAAAGAGTATGCTTGCTTCCGCGATCATGGGACTTGTGGCGCATCCGGGCAAGGTGACCGGAGGAAGCATCCGCTTCGGGGGACAGGAACTGGTGGGCATGAAAAAGCGGGATCTGCGTAAGATCCGCGGAACCGGGATCTCCATGATCTTCCAGGAGCCGATGACCAGCTTAAATCCGCTGATGACCTGCGGACGCCAGATCATGGAGACCATTACCTCCCACGAAAAAGTATCAAAAGCAGAGGCGAAGGAGCGGGCACTTTCCATGATCCGTTCTGTCGGCATCGCAAGAGCGGAAAAGGTATTTTCCGAAGTGCCGGCCCAGCTTTCCGGCGGTATGCGCCAGCGTATCATGATCGCCATGGCATTGATCTGCCGTCCGCGGCTTCTGATCTGTGACGAGCCGACCACGGCGCTGGATGTGACGGTACAGGCCCAGATTTTGGGACTGATCCGCCGCCTGCAGAAGGAAACCGGAACCTCCGTTATTTTCATCAGCCATGATATGGGCGTTATTTCCCAGATGGCAGACCGGGTGGCCGTCATGTATGCCGGTCAGCTGGTAGAATACGCAGATGCTGAAAAAATCTTTTCCGAGCCGAAGCATCCTTACACCCAGGGACTGCAGGCCGCAATCCCGCGTCTGGATGAGCAGAAGGATACGCTGCGCAGCATTCCGGGTAATGTCCCGATGCTGTATGAGCTTCCGAAGGGCTGCATTTTCTTTCCGCGCTGTGCATTTGCAACTGAGCGCTGCCATGCCGAGAGACCGGGCCTGGTAGAAACCGAGGGGCATCTGGTGCGCTGCTTCCAGTATGAGGCTTCTGAATCTGAAAAAGAGCAGGACGTGTCTGAAAAAGAGCAGGCCGTGCAGCATGATGACAGGAATGCCGGATCTGCTGCCCAGGGCGCGGAGCAGAAAGACGAAAAAGGAGGAGCGCAGGTATGAGTGAAACGATTCTCCAGGTAAAGAACTTAAAGAAATACTATATGGTAGGAAGAAAAGGCCTGTTCGGGGAAAAGGAATATGTGAAATCCGTAGACGGCGTCAGCTTTGAGCTGCACCGAGGCGAGACGCTTGCGATCGTAGGCGAGAGCGGCTGCGGTAAATCCACGACCGTAAAATCCCTGATCCGGGTGACAGAGCCGACCTCTGGCGAGGTCATTTTAAACGGGCAGGACTTTTTAAAGCTGAAGGGCGAGGAATTAAAGAAAGCCAGAAGAAATATCAAGATGATCTTCCAGGATCCGTACAGCTCCTTAAACCCGCGTATGACGGTGCGGGACATCATCGGGGAACCGGCCGACATCGAGCACTGCTATAAAACGGAAGAGGAGCGGGAAAAGCTGATCCTCGATACCATGGAAATGGTTGGCCTGAACAGGGATTTCGCAGACCGCTATCCGCATGAGTTTTCCGGCGGCCAGCGCCAGCGTATCGGCATTGCGCGGGCGATCATCTTAAAGCCGGAGATCATCATCTGCGATGAGCCGGTATCTGCGCTGGATGTGTCTGTGCAGGCGAAGATCATCAACCTGTTGAAGGAACTCCAGCAGAAGCTGAACATCTCCTATATTTTTATTTCCCACGACCTGGGCGTGGTCAAGCACATTGCAGACCGCGTCATGGTTATGTACCGGGGCCGCGTGGTGGAGGAAGGAACCAGAGACGAGATCTTTGCGAATCCGAAGCACGACTACACGAAGCTTTTGTTAAGCAGTATCCCGAAGATCGGAGAAAAAATGGATTTCGAAGCATTTGATTCTTCGTATCAGGCGTGCTATGATGAAATGGAGCATGCGCAGAAATAGAATGATGCAAGGAGAAGAAACGACATGAAATTGGACAGAAATCAGATCGAGGCGGATTTTCGTGCCCTGATCGGACCGCTGTGTGATGCAGTGGGACCTTCCGGGTTCGAGGATGAGGTCGCTGATCTTTTGAGAAAAGAGCTGTCAGATTGCGATGTGAAGCTTTCCGATGATGTGATGGGAAACCTGATTGCCTATAAAAAAGGTACTAAAAAAGGAAGCATTCTTATTGCGGCCCATATGGACGAGATCGGACTGATCATCCGTCACATTGACAGCAAGGGATTTTTGTGGGTGGAAACTCTGGGCGGCATTGCACCGCAGCAGTTTTTCGGCAAACACGTGATCATTAAAACAGAGACCGGCCATGTAGACGGTATCGTGCAGTCTCTGCATCCGGGACGCCCGGACCGCTGCTCGGAGATGCCGAAATCCGCACAGGAGTTTTACATTGAAGTGGGCGCGGAAAGCCGCGAGGAAGTATATGAGATGGGAATTGAAGAAGGAAATGCAGTTTCTATCTGCTATCCGGTGATCTTTCTTGGAAAGCACCGGGTAGGAGCTAAGGCGCTGGATGACCGGGCACTGGTATTTATCCTTCTGGAGGTATTGAAACTCTTAAAGGACGACACTGATGTCCCGGATATCTACGGACTTTTTTCTACGCAGGAAGAGGTTGGCGCCCGCGGTGCCATTGCGGCAGCTACCCGCTTAAAACCGGATGTTGCACTGGCTCTGGACATGAGCCTTGCAGTCGACATCCCGGGAGTGTCTGAGAGCCGGTATATCAACGAGCTGGGCAAGGGAACCTCCATCAAGGTGATGGATAAGTTGAGCGCAGGTGTTGGCGGTATCCTGGCAAACCGGGACCTTGTCCGGGATATGAAAAAAATCGCAAAGACCCACGAAATCCCCTACCAGATCGAGGCCTATGCGGCAGGTGCTACCGATGCAAGCTTTATGCAGACCTTAAACGGCGGCATTAAGAGCGGCGGCATCCAGATCCCGATGCGTTATGTACATTCCTATGAAGTCTGCGATGTCCGCGATGTGGTTGATACCGTAGAGCTTCTTTACTGGTATGTAAAAGAAGGAGAAATTTAGTAAAGGAGAACAAAGTTATGAGCATCAGAGTTGGTATTTTAGGTTACGGTAATTTAGGAAAGGGCGTTGAGAGCGCAATTGCCCAGAACGCTGACATGGAGCTGGCAGCAGTCTTCACCCGCAGAAGCCCGGAGAGCGTGAAGGTCCGCACTGCAGGTGTGAAGGTTCTTCACGCAGACGAGCTTTCCCATATGCAGGATGAGCTGGATGTCCTGATCCTCTGCGGCGGCAGCGCAACCGATCTTCCGGTCCAGACTCCGCAGTACGCTTCCATGTACAATGTAGTAGACAGCTTCGATACCCACGCAAGAATCCCGGAGCATTTCGCAGCAGTCGATGCAGCAGCAAAGAAAGCCGGCAAAGTCAGCCTCATTTCCTGCGGCTGGGATCCGGGTATGTTCTCCTTAAACCGTCTGTACGCAAACTGCGTTCTGCCGGAGGGCAAGGATTACACCTTCTGGGGCAAGGGCGTAAGCCAGGGACATTCTGATGCAGTACGCCGCATCGAGGGCGTAAAGGACTGCAGACAGTACACGATCCCGGTCGAGAAGGCAGTCGAGGCAGTCAGAAGCGGTTCCAATCCAGAGCTGACCACCAGAGAAAAACATACCAGAGAGTGCTTCGTAGTTGCAGAGGAAGGCGCAGATCTTGCAAAGATCGAGAACGAGATCAAGACCATGCCGAACTACTTCTCTGATTATGACACCACCGTACACTTCATCACCGAGGAAGAGATGAAGCGTGACCACAGCGGACTTCCGCACGGCGGCATGGTGATCCGCACCGGCGTAACCGGCATGGAGAAAGAGCACAAGCATGTGATCGAGTACAGCTTAAAGCTGGATTCCAATCCGGAGTTTACCGGTTCTGTTATCGTGGCTTACGCAAGAGCAGTCAGCCGCATGAACAAAGAGGGCATGAGCGGATGCAAGACCGTATTTGATATTGCACCGGCATACCTTTCCCCGAAGAGCGCAGAAGAGCTGCGTGCACATATGCTGTAAAGTATAACAATATTGATAACTTAATAGGGCCGTGTGAGTTGCCTTTCGGCAACTTACACGGCCCTTGTCATATACTTAA
>NZ_QUIK01000004.1:155111-180231 GCF_003480105.1 Clostridium sp. AM42-4 | reverse complement strand
GAGTTGCCTTTCGGCAACTCACACGGCCCTTGTCATATACTGAAATTGTTAAATAAGACTTTATCGGATCTGGAAAGTGTGATAAGATTTTCCGTAGACAGGATTAAACGTAGAAGGAGGACTGGACTTCCATGATCAGACTGGTGGTATCAGATATAGATGGAACGTTGTTAGAGGACGGAGGACATGAACTGAATCCGGAGCTGTTTGAGGTGATCTTGAAGCTGCGGGAGAAGGGCATGCAGTTTGCGGCCGCCAGCGGGCGGCAATGGGCTAGCATTGAGCAGGTGTTTGACCCAATTAAGGAAAAGATTTTTTATCTGTCTGACAACGGTGCTTATGTGGGGTGTCATGGACGGCAGTTATTTGTGCATCCGATTGAGCGTTCCCTGGTGGAAGAACTGGTGAAGGATATCCGGAAAGCCGGTCTTACCGTTATGGTAGGCGGACCGGATGTGGCTTATATGGAAAATCCGGATCCGGAGTTTGAGGACTGGATCTTGAACGGCTACCAATTCCAGGCAAAGAGTGTGGAAGATGTACTGGCAGTGGATGACCAGTTTATCAAGGTGTCTGCATACCGCAAGACCGATATTGAGGGTCACACAAAAGAGCTGCGCGAAAAATATGGAGACCGCCTGAAGATGACCATTTCTGGTGATATGTGGCTGGACTGTATGGCAATCGGCGTGAATAAGGGCGAGGCAGTAAAGCTTTTGCAGGAGAGTCTGGGCATTTTGCCGGAGGAGACCATTGCGTTTGGTGACCAGTTAAACGATATCGAGATGCTGGGACGTGCTTATTACAGCTTTGCCATCGGAAATGCAAGACCGGAGGTAAAGGCAGCCGCCCGGTTTGAGGCCGATACCAATGTGCGGGACGGTGCGCTGAAAATTTTGAAGCTGTTGTTGTAAATGGTATCCTATGTGTGGGTGAGAAAGTGACACATGAAAGAACATGGAAAAGTTATGCCAGACAGGTCAAAATGGTTGTTTGAAAAAAGTGTAGCGGTAACGGTGTTGCTATGAATATAGAAGGATTTCGATAAATATGGAAAAGAAACTGGTATGCCCTAACTGCGGGGAGCCCTTTGAAATCGATGAAAAGGGTTACGCGGCGATCGCAAAGCAGGTACGGGATAAGGAATTTAAGGAAGAACTGAGCCGCCAGCAGGCTTCGTTTGAGTCGGAAAAGAAAACGGCGCTGGAGCTGGCAAAGGCGCAGACGGCAGAAAATTATGAGAAGCAGCTGGCAGCGAGAGAAGCAGAGATACTGAAGCTGAAGGCGCGAAGTGAGCAGGCTGGGAAAGAACAGGAGCTGGCAGTCACGAAGGCTGAGGCAGCAGTAAAGGAACGGCTGCAGGAACAGCTGCAGAGCCAGCAGAAGGAGCTTACAGAGCTGAAGGCACAGGCAGAGCTTGCGAAAAGACAGGCGGAGCTGGCCGGAACGCAGGCTGCGAAACAGGAGAAAACGCTGCGGGAGAGCTATGACATGCAGCTCAAACAACAGCAGGACTCCATGGCAGAGTTGAAGGAGCGTTACGAGGAGCAGCTAAAGCAGCAGGAGCAGTCCTTGAAGGAACGCTACGAGACGGAGCGGAAGCTTCAGGAGCAGGCGGTAAAGGAGCGGTATGAGATCCAGCTGAAAGACAAGGAAGAGATGATCGAATACTACCGCGATTTGAAGGCGAAGCAGTCTACGAAAATGGTGGGCGAGACTTTGGAGCAGCACTGTGAGGTTTCCTTTAACCAGGTGCGTGCAATCGGCTTTCAGAACGCTTATTTTGAGAAGGACAATGAAGTCTCCAAGAGCGGAAGCAAGGGCGATTACATCTTCCGTGATTACGATGAAAACGGGCTGGAATATATCTCCATCATGTTTGAGATGAAGAATGAGAACGAGACGACTGCGACTAAGCATAAAAATGCAGATTTTTTAAAGGAACTGGACAAGGACCGGAAGGAAAAGGGCTGCGAGTATGCGGTCCTGGTCACTTTGCTGGAGGCGGACAACGATTTTTATAATACCGGGATCGTGGATATGTCCCACAAATACCCGAAGATGTATGTGATCCGCCCGCAGTTTTTTATCCAGATCATCACGATCCTGCGCAACGCGGCCATGAACTCGCTGCAGTACAAGCGGGAGCTGGAGGCAGTGCGCAACCAGAATCTGGACATCACCCGTTTTGAGGAAAAGCTTCTGGATTTTAAAGATAAGTTCGGCCGCAACTACACGCTGGCCAGCGACCGCTTCCAGAAGGCCATCGACGAGATCGATAAAACTATCGATCATTTGCAGAAGGTGAAGGATAATCTTCTGGCTTCGGAAAACAACCTGCGTCTGGCAAATAACAAGCTGGACGATCTGACCATCAAGAAGCTGACCTGGAAGAATCCGACCATGCAGGAGAAATTTGCCGAGGCACGGGCCGGAAGACTTTCTGAGAGTGAAGCAGCATCCGGGGAACAGCAAAGCGAGTAGAAATAGAAACAAAATTGGAATTGAAAGATTATGACAGATCAGGAACAGCGAAGCATGCAAAACAGAACAAACGAAAAAGATAAAAAAAATAGTTGTGCCGCAGGCAGGTGTACAATGAGAAAATGGCTGGCAGCGATTCTGGCAGTGATTCAGATTTTTCTTCTTACGGCCTGCAGCGTGAACCTTCCCATGGTTTCGGAAAGCACGGAAACGGACGGCTACAGCGATGCCCAGACCATGCTGGTCATTGCGACGGAGCGTAACCGTTACCGCAAGGTTTACACGGACCAGATCTGGAGTGTGGAGGTCAGTGACGATCAGACGCCGTTCCAGACGTATCTGCTGGACCAGATCCGCAGCTTTTTAGGAGAAGTGAAAACCATGAATCTTTTGGCGGATGAGCAGGGGCTGACATTAAACAGCCAGGAGCGGGAGCAGTTAAAGCAGTTGTCTGACGATTACTATGACTCGCTTACCGATGCCGATAAGGCCTACACGAAGGCAACAAGGGATGATGTCTATACGATGTATGAGGCATACCACCGCGCAAACCGGATTGTGGATGAGTTGACGAAGAACGTCAGTCTGGAGGTCAGTGACAGTGAGGCACGTGTTATCCAGGTGCAGGAGATCGCAGTCAGCGAAGAAAGCAAAGCGCAGGAACTGTATGATCAGTTGACCAACAGTGGGGCAGATTTCGCAGCTACAGCAAGAAAAGAGTCTGAAAACACGGATATTGAGGCTTTGGTGGGCCGCGGGGAACGGGAGGCTGCCTATGAGAATCCGGTCTTTGCGCTGGAAAGCGGACAGATCACAGAGCCATTTGCATATCAGGGAAAGTGGTATCTGGTCAAATGCGTCAATGACTTTGACGAGGACGCTACATTGGAACGGAAAAACAAGCTGGCGCTGGAACGGAAAAACCAGGCTTTCCACCGCATTTATGATTCCTTCGCGGCAGAGCATCCTGTGGAAATCCAGGGAAGCATCTGGGATAAGGTTTCGTTAAATGATGGTGCGGACTGTACCACTTCTGACTTCTTCGAGCGCTATCAGGAATCGATGGGAGAGTAAACAGAACAGTTACGAACAGGAAACATGTATGAGTCTGCACAGGACCATTCAGACCATGCAGGGACACGGTACAGCAGACAAATAGGCCAGCAAGACAAGGGCAGCAAAGCAAGGGGGATTTTGCGGATGATCGCATTAAAAATAGAAGATTTGAAAAGCTTCACGGCACAGCTGTTTGTGGGGGAAACATTCGATGGCTGGCTGGTGCGGGAGGCGAACATTGTTACATTTAACAGCTTTACCATAGACGGGCATATCCGCCAGGGCTATTACTCAGACGAAGAACTTGAGGCAAACCGCGTGGAAGAGTTTTCTTCCTGGAAGATGCTTCGTCCCATCTGCTATTCCCTGATCAAGGGGAAGCGGCTTCCAGAAAGCTTTCAGATCACGCTGCAGCTTTCCCCGGAGGAAAACGAGAAGTTCCTAAGACGTGTGAAGCCGGATTTTCCGGTGGACCAGCTG
This sequence comes from Clostridium sp. AM42-4, assembly GCF_003480105.1. Taxonomy (NCBI): domain Bacteria; kingdom Bacillati; phylum Bacillota; class Clostridia; order Eubacteriales; family Clostridiaceae; genus Clostridium; species Clostridium sp. AM42-4. The sequence goes on along the minus strand of NZ_QUIK01000004.1, from coordinate 176,211 downwards.
GCGGCTTTGTATCTGAATATCCGCTATGAAAACCATGCAGCGTCCTGCGTGACCGGGACATCGCTGAAAGTTTTTACGCTGGACAAGCAGATTGAGCATGAGTGGGACGATACGGTGCGCAGATATTTCAAAAAGCTGCAGATCCCGTATGTATCTGCCGAGTAGTGGGACGGCTCATGCAGTGCAAATAACAACAGGCTGATGTTTGTGCAGAGCATGAACAGACTGTTACGGGGAATGTGACCGAAGAGGGGGAAAACGGGTATGGTAAAGGTATTTCTTGTGGAAGATGAAGCGATCATACGGCGCGGCATCAAAAAGAATGTAGAGTGGGAGAAAAACGGGTTTACGTTTGTCGGGGAAGCCGGTGACGGGGAATATGCGTATCCGCAGATCTTAAAGACGGAGCCGGATATCCTGATTACGGATATCAAGATGCCGTTTATGGATGGACTGGAGCTCAGCCGTCTGGTAAAAAAGGCACTTCCCGACACGAAGATCATTATTTTAAGCGGGTACAATGAATTTGATTATGCAAAAGAGGCCATCACGATCGGAATCAGCGAGTATCTCTTAAAACCGGTCACGGCAGCCAGCCTGACGGCGGTGCTCCGGAAGGTGAGGGAGGAGATCCGGGAAGAAAAAGAGAAATCCAGGCTGTTAGAGCGCTATTTTGTGAGCTATGAACAATACAATGAGTTTCTCGATAAGACCGATTATACCGGAGTGAACCGGAAACTGATCGAGGATTTCTTAAAGCTTGGCTCCGCAGGAGAAGAGGGCCTTTTTGTGGACGAATATTTTGCCGCTGTGGGAGAAAATAATTATAAATCGTTATTGCTCCGCCAGTATATGACGATCGATATTTTTTATTGTGTCCAGGAATTTTTAAAGGGACTTCATGTCAGCATGGATGAGCTTACGCCGGAGTTTGGGGACATTAAGTATATCCCGAAGATCGCTGGAAGCGTGGAAGAGACGATGCATTATTTAGAAAAGCTGTTTGCGGCAGCCCTGTCTGAGCGGGATAAGGTATCCTCAAACCGCTATGGTTCCTTAATTGACATGGCAAAGCAGTACCTGAAGGAGCACTTTGAGAGCAACGAGATCTCGCTCAACACCGTCTCTGCAGAGGTCGGGGTCAGCAGCAGTTATTTTTCTTCGATCTTTAAGCAGGAGACCGGGCAGAGCTTTGTGGAGTATCTGACAAAGCTCCGGATCGATAAGGCCTGTGAGCTTTTGCGGTGTACGACACTGCGAAGTGCGGAGATCGGGGAGCGTGTGGGCTACAATGACCCGCACTATTTCAGCGCGACCTTTAAAAAGGTGACCGGGGTATCGCCGAAGGATTATAAAAACGGCGGCCAGGAACCGGAAAGAAGGACGGTATGACTCTGTGGGCGCGGATAGCCAGAAGGGTATCCCTAAAGGACCGGATGCGTCTTCTGATCATCCTGACGGTCATTCCGCTTACCATGATGGTGCTGGCGATCGCAGGCATGATCCATAATTACTCCAGCTCCTACAATAAGATCATGAATAACTTAAAGGTCATCAACACCTACAACATGAATTTTAAATCCGATATGGAATATTCCATGTACCGGGTTATGATCGGTCTCATCAACACGAGAAAGTTTGATGCGGGGGATATCATCGAAGGCCAGACGCAGTATGCCACAGTGGTAAAGAACCCGTTTCATATGATCGAGGATGCCCGGTACGATATGGAGTACAGAATCACAAGAAAACCGGGGACAGACGGGGACATTAACATCAAAGGAATCCTGTCATGCCTGGATTCCCTGGAAAAAGCGGTGCAGAAGATGATCGAAAATTCCCATAAGGCCGGAAGATACGATGAAAACCAGGCAATCTGGGAAAATGATGTCCAGGGCCTGTGCTCGATGATTCAGGATTACATCAATAAGTACATTTACTATGAGACCCATAATATGGAAGAACTGCAGCAGGATCTGGAGCAGCAGACCAACCAGATCGTCTATGGATTTCTGGGACTTCTGGGGGTGATCCTGGTAACGGGAATCTTCTTTTCTACTTTGCTTACGAATTCGGTGACGAGACCGATCAACAGCCTGAAGATGACGGCAGAGCGTCTTGGAAGCGGAGACTGGGATGCCCGGGCCGAGCTTGGCAGTCTGGAGGAGATCAATGTCCTGGCCCGCACGTTTAACCAGATGAGCGGGGAGATCGCCGGACTGATCGGGCGGATCCGCAAGGAACAGAAAAATCTGCATATTGCGGAAATGAAGCTGTTGCAGGCGCAGATCAACCCGCATTTTCTGTATAATACTCTGGACTCGATCGTCTGGATGGCGGAGGACGGCGATAACCAGAAGGTCGTGGAAATGACAGCCGATCTAAGCGATTTTTTCCGTACTGTCTTATCCGAGGGACGCGATTTTATCACGATCAATGAGGAAAAGCGGCATATCGAAAGCTATTTAAAGATCCAGAAGATCCGTTACGAAGATATTCTGGATTACCGGATCATCATTGATGAGCGGATCGGACAGAAACAGATCCTGAAGATGATCCTGCAGCCGGTCGTGGAAAATGCACTTTATCATGGCATTAAAAACAAGCGGGGCGGCGGCAGGATCACCATACGCGGCTATGAGGATAAAAGTGGTCTGGTGTTTGAAGTGGAAGACAACGGGCGTGGAATGGATACCGGCACATTAAAGCGTCTGCGGGAAAAGGTAAGCGGCAGTGATGCAGCGCAGGAGGTCAGTGAAAAAGGCGGGTTTGGCATGTCAAATGTGGCGCAGCGGATCCGCATGTATTATGGCGGCGATGCGGCGATCACGATCGAGTCGGAAGAGTATGTGGGTACCTGTGTGAAGATTTATATCGGGCACGGATGCCCCGGTGGAAGAACGGAGTGAAAGAGAATGCCCGGACTGGAAGCTTCATCACTTAAAAACATATAGAAACAGATAAAATCAAAAGAAAACACACTTCTTCTTAAAAAAAACACACCGATTTCCCGAAAACGGGAAAAAATTTCAAAAGAATTCGAAAAAACAGTAAAATAATCCCATTTTTTTCAAAAAAGCTCTGTTTCAAAAAACAGGGCTTTTTTTTATAATGAAATTACAAAATGAATACGGAACATATTCAAAAAGGAGGAAGGTATTTATGAAAAAGCAACTCACAGCAATCGCACTCACAGCAGCTATGGTAGGTTCCCTGACCGCTTGCGGCGGCAGCAAGCCTGCTGAGACAACCGCAGCTCCGAAGGAAGAGGCTAAGACCGAGGCACCAGCAGAGACTGAGGCGAAAGCAGAAGAATCTAAGGAAGAGGCAGCAGCAAGCGGAGATTTGATCACCGTTGGTTATGCACAGGTTGGTGCAGAGTCTGACTGGAGAACTGCAAACACCGAGTCCTTCAAATCTACCTTTACCGAAGAGAACGGCTATAAGCTGATCTTCGACGATGCACAGCAGAAACAGGAGAACCAGATTAAGGCAATCCGTTCCTTCATCCAGCAGGAAGTTGACTACATCGTAGTAGCACCGGTTGTTGAGACTGGTTGGGAAACTGTTCTGGAAGAAGCAAAAGAAGCAGGAATCCCGGTTATCCTTTCTGACCGCCAGATGCAGCTTTCCGATGACTCCCTGTATGAGGCATGGGTAGGCGGTAACTTCGTAAAAGAAGGCGAGACCTGTGGTGACTGGCTTGCAAAATATCTGGAAGACCAGGGACGCGGCGATGAAGAGATCAATATGGTAACCATTCAGGGTACCATCGGTGCTTCCGCACAGGTTGGCCGTACCGAAGGTATGGATAACAAGTTAAAAGAGCACTCCAACTGGAAGATGTTAGACAGACAGTCTGGTGAGTTCACCCAGGCAAAAGGCCAGGAAGTTATGGAGTCCTTCTTAAAGAGCTACCCGGATATCGACGTTGTTATCTGTGAGAACGATAACGAGGCATTTGGTGCGATCGATGCGATCCATGCAGCAGGCAAGACCTGTGGCCCGGACGGCGACATCATCGTAGTAAGCTTTGACTCTGTAAAGGCAGCATTTGAATCCATGATCAAGGGCGACTTAAATGCAACCTTCGAGTGCAACCCGCTTCATGGACCGCGTGTAGCTGAGATCATCCAGAAACTGGAAAAAGGCGAGAGCGTAGACAAGATCCAGTACGTAGACGAGGCATACTTCGATACCTCCATGGATCTGGAAAACATTCTGAAAGACAGAGCATATTAATTTAGAATCACCCATCCGGAATTGAACGGAATGGCATAAAAACGTGAGTTCCGTCAGGAAGAATACAGAGTGCGGAGCCGGAGGCCTAGGCTTCCGGCCCCGCACTTTTGGCTTTATGGATTTTTGAAACGTGACTGTGAAGGTACTGAACAGTTACGAAGCATGTGAGATAAGATGATAGGAGGCAAAGCTTTTATGGAACAAGGATCAGTTCTTGAAATGAGAGGGATTTATAAAACATTCCCGGGCGTAAAAGCTCTGCAGAATGTGGATTTTACACTGAAAAAGGGTGAGATCCATGCACTTATGGGGGAAAATGGTGCGGGAAAATCTACCCTGATCAAGGTATTGACAGGCGTGGAGGAATTTGAAACAGGACAGATCATGATCGACGGATTCGATCAGCCTGTTGTGAACCGGAGCCCTCAGGAGGCACAGCAGAGAGGAATCAGCACGGTATATCAGGAGGTAAACCTCTGTCCGAACCTTTCCGTCGCAGAGAATCTTTTTATCGGCAGAGAACCGAGAAAAGGCGGTCTGATCGACTGGAAGACTATGAATAAGAGAGCAAGTGAGCTGTTAAAAAGCCTGGATATAAACGCAGATGTGACACAGACGATCGATCATTATTCCATCGCGATTCAGCAGATGATCGCGATCGCACGTGCGGTGGACATGTCTGCAAAGGTTCTGATCCTGGATGAGCCGACCTCTTCCCTGGATGACAACGAGGTAGAAAAGCTGTTTGTCCTGATGAGAAGATTAAAGAGTGAAGGCGTCGGGATCATTTTCGTAACACATTTCCTGGAGCAGGTTTATGCGGTCTGTGACAAGATCACGGTACTTCGGAACGGACAGCTGGTCGGACAGTTTACAACCGCAGAGCTGCCGCGTTTCCAGCTGGTAGCAAAGATGATGGGCAAGGACTTCGATGACCTGGCTGCGATCAAGCACAGCGGGGAAGAAGAACGGAACTTCGATGGTGCCGATGTTGTCATCAAAGCAGCAGGTGTCGGAAAGAAGGGCTACATTAAGCCGTTTGATCTGGTCATCCGCAAGGGCGAAGTTATCGGTCTGACCGGACTTCTTGGTTCCGGACGTTCCGAGACCGTTCGTGTGATCTACGGTGCAGAAAAACCGGATACCGGCGAACTGGAAGTAAAGGGAGAGAAACTGATCTCCAGACATCCGCTGGATTCCATGAACCGCGGCATGGCATACCTTCCGGAGGATCGGAAAAATGAAGGTATCATTGCAGATCTGTCGGTAAGGGAGAATCTGATCATCGCACTTCAGGCGAAGCAGGGAATCTTCCATCTGCTGAGCAGAAAGCAGCAGGAGGAATACACCGACAAATACATCGACATGCTTCAGATCAAGACAGCCAGCCGGGAAACACCGATCAAATCCTTATCCGGTGGAAACCAGCAGAAGGTGATCATCGGCAGATGGCTGCTGACCAACCCGGATTTCCTGGTTCTGGACGAGCCGACACGAGGCATCGATGTCGGAACCAAGACCGAGATCCAGAAGCTGGTCGTAGAACTGGCAGAAAAAGGAATGGCAGTTGTGTTCATCTCTTCCGAGGTAGAAGAAATGCTGCGTACCTGCGACCGCATGATCGTCCTGCGTGACGGTGCGAAGGTCGGAGAGCTGAGCGGCGCAGAGATGAACCAGGCTTCCATTATGACAACGATCGCAGGGGGGCAGTAATTATGAAAGAATTCAATATCAAAAAACTGACATCGCAGAGATTGTTTTTGCCGATCTTCTGCCTGGCGCTCGTTCTTTTAGTCAACGTCATGACAACGCCGGACTTCTTTGCAGTCTCAGTCCGTGACGGCGTTCTTTACGGCTACATCATTGATATCATCAACCGTGCTTCGGAGCTTGTGATCCTGGCAATCGGTATGACACTGGTTGTATCGGCTTCCGCAGGTACCGATATTTCCGTAGGTGCGATCATGGCAGTGAGTGCAGCAGTATGCTGTAACCTTCTGACCGGCGGTGAGCGTGCGGCAACCGAATATGCATGCCCGCTGATCCTTGGTTTCCTCGCAGCCCTTGTGATCGGCGCATTGATCGGATGCTTTAACGGTGTCCTGGTCGCAAAATTAAAGATCCAGCCGATGGTAGCAACCCTGATCATGTTTACGGCAGGACGCGGAATCGCACAGCTGATCACCGACGGACAGATCACCTACGTACGCGTAGAAAGCTACAAGGTATTAGGAAGCTTCCTTCCGCATGTTCCGGTACCGACCCCGTTTATTGTGGCCATGCTTATGGTGATTTTAACTTCTTTGATTTTGAAGAAGACGGCACTCGGCCTGTATATCCAGTCCGTCGGAATCAACGCGAAGGCATCCAGGCTCGTCGGAATCAAATCGACGATGATCGTTTTCCTTACATATGCATTCTGTGGAATCTGCTCCGGTCTGGCCGGCATGATCGCTTCCAGCCGTATCTACTCTGCAGATGCCAACAACATCGGCCTGAACATGGAGCTGGATGCGATCCTGGCAGTAGCGATCGGCGGAAACTCCCTAGGCGGTGGTAAATTCTCACTGGCAGGCTCGATCATCGGTGCTTATACGATCCAGGCACTGACGACCACCCTTTACGCCATGCACGTTTCATCTGACCAGGTTCCGGTCTACAAGGCAATCGTGGTAGTTATCATCGTGGCCCTTCAGTCACCGGGCTTTGCGAAATGGCGTAAGTCCCTCGCACAGAAAAAAGACGCGCAGATGAACGCAGGAAAGGAGGCTGCATAATGAAACAGAAAAAAAAGCTGAACCAGACCAGTTTCCTTTTGCTGATCACGATCGTATTGTTCTTTGTTATGTATGCCATCGGATGTATTGTTTTTAAAGAGCAGGGCTTTGCAAAGACCCAGAACTTCTTAAACCTGTTTATCTCCAATGCCGGACTGATCGTCATTGGTGTCGGCATGACCACCGTCATGATCACCGGTGGCATTGATATCAGCGTCGGCTCGTTTGTAGCGATGGCCTGCATGATGTTGGCCTGGATGATGGAGCGTGCACAAATCGGTGCAGTCCCGGCCGTCATCATCGTGCTGGTAACCGGTATCGTATTTGGACTGGTGCAGGGATTTTTAGTAGCTTACATGGATATCCAGCCATTCATTGTGACCCTGGCCGGAATGTTCTTTGCCAGAGGTATGACCGCGATCATCTCCAAGGACATGATCAGCATTACCAATGAAACCTTCATGGCCTGGGCGAAAGCCAAGATCTATCTTCCGTTTGGCGGCTATGTAAACCGGAAAGGCGTTATGATCTATCCGTACATTTACCCGACCGTTGTGATTGCGCTGATCATTCTGATCCTTGCATTCATCATGCTGCGCTATACCAAGTTCGGCCGCAGCATCTACGCAGTCGGCGGCAATGAGCAGTCCGCCCTGATGATGGGCTTAAACGTACGCCGTGTGAAATTAAAAGCGTATGTACTGGACGGATTCCTCTGCGGAGTCGGCGGCATCCTGTTCTGCTTAAATACCCTGGGCGGCTTCGTGGAGCAGGCAAAGGGCTTTGAGATGGATGCAATCGCATCTTCCGTTATCGGCGGTACCCTTTTAACCGGTGGTGTCGGCAACGTGATCGGAACCCTGTTTGGTGTTCTGATCAAGGCAACGATCGAGGCATTCATTACCTTCCAGGGAACCTTATCCTCCTGGTGGACCCGTATCACGATCGCAGCACTTCTGTGCTTCTTCATCGTGCTGCAGTCCGTACTTGCTATGATTAAAAAGAAAGATTAAATAAATTTCAAAGGAATTAAAAATATTAGCACTCATTTTGAATGAGTGCTAATATTTTTGTTGACTTTTTGCATTTACGGTATTAGAATACTGTTATAGAAATTATGTAACAGAAAAGGAGCATCTGATTATGAGCAGAACAGGTAATTTATCCATAAACAGTGAAAATATATTCCCGATCATCAAAAAGTGGCTGTATTCCGACCACGACATTTTCTATCGTGAGCTGGTTTCCAACGGCTGCGATGCCATCACCAAGTTAAAGAAGCTGGAGCTGATGGGCGAGTACACCAGGCCGGAGGATATGGAGTACAAGGTACAGGTTACTGTAAACCCGGATGACAAGACCATTGCCATTACCGATAACGGTCTTGGTATGACTGAGGCTGAGGTAGAAGAGTATATCAACCAGATCGCATTTTCCGGCGCTCAGGATTTCCTGGAGAAATACAAAGACAAAGCCAATGAGGACCAGATCATCGGCCACTTCGGTTTAGGCTTCTACTCCGCATTCATGGTAGCAGATAAGGTAACCATCGATACCCTTTCCTACAAAGAGGGCAGCAAGCCGGTGCACTGGGAGTCTGAGGGCGGTCTGACCTTCGAGATGAAGGATGGTGAGAAAGCAGAGCAGGGAACTACCATTACCCTGTACTTAAACGAGGACAGCTACGAGTTCTCCAACGAGTACCGCGCAAGAGAGGTCCTGGAGAAATACTGTTCCTTCATGCCGGTGCCGATCTTCTTAAATAACGAGAAGGCAGAGCCGCAGTACGAGACCATCGAGAAGGACGAGCTGACCGACAAGGACACCATCATTGAGACCATCGTAGAGCCAGCCAAGACCGAAGAAAAAGAAAATGAGAACGGCGAGAAAGAGACCGTTGAGACCGAGCCTGCAAAAGAGAAATACAAAATCCTCAAACGCCCGGTTGCATTAAATGACACCACCCCGCTTTGGAGCAAGCATCCGAATGAGTGCACCGATGAGGAGTACCGCGACTTCTACCGCAAGGTCTTCCACGACTACAAGGAGCCGCTGTTCTGGATTCACTTAAATATGGACTATCCGTTCAACTTAAAGGGTATCCTGTACTTCCCGAAGATCAACACCGAGTACGATTCCATCGAAGGAACCATCAAGCTGTACAACAATCAGGTCTTCATTGCCGATAACATCAAGGAAGTCATTCCGGAATTCTTAATGCTGTTAAAAGGTGCCATCGACTGCCCGGATCTGCCGTTAAATGTTTCCAGAAGCGCCCTGCAGAACGACGGCTTTGTGAAGAAGATTTCCGACTACATCACCAAGAAGGTAGCCGATAAGTTAAGCGGTATGTGCAAGACTGACCGTGAAAACTACGAGAAATACTGGGACGATATCGCTCCGTTCATCAAATTCGGCTGCATCAAGGATGAGAAATTCGCAGAGAAGATGAACGACTACATCCTCTTTAAGAACCTGGACGGCAAATACTTAACCTTAAAGGACTGCCTGGAGGAGAACAAAGAGAAACATGAGAACACTGTCTTCTATGTAACCGACGAGAAGGAGCAGAGCCAGTACATCAACATGTTCAAGAAGGAAGGCCTGGACGCTGTCATCCTGCCGCACAGCATCGACAGCCCGTTCATCGGCCACTTAGAGCAGAAGAACGAGGGCTTAAAGTTCCTGCGCATCGATGCAGACTTAAACAGCACCTTCAAGGAAGAAGTTAAGGAAGATGACGAAGAATTCAAGAAAACTTCCGAAACCCTGACCGAGACCTTCAAGAAAGCACTCGGCAACGATAAGCTGGAAATCAAGGTTGAGAAGCTGAAGGATGAGAACATCTCCTCCATGCTGACCGTATCCGAGGAAACCCGCCGTATGCAGGATATGATGAAGATGTACAACATGTATGGTATGGATCCGTCTATGTTCGGCGGAGCAGGCGAGACCCTCGTCTTAAACGCAAACAACAAGCTGGTACAGTATGTCCTGAACCACGGAGACGGCGAGAACACCAACAAGATTTGTGAGCAGCTCTATGACCTGGCCCTGCTGGCACACGGCAGCTTAAGCCCGGAGCGCATGACCGGATTTGTGGCACGCACTAACGAGATTATGATGATGCTCGCTGAGAAGTAAACAATATCGCACAGTAAATATCAATAAGTCCGAAAGCCCCCGCCCCGCCATGCGTAACCGCATTCACGCGAATTTTCGCCCGTTTTGCTCCGCCGCCTATTGACCGTTCCTCCGCTAACTCGCTCACTGCGTTCGCTCAGACAGAGTTCCGAAACGGTCGCTATGCTCACAAAACGGGCAAAATTCGCTAAAAGAATGCGCTTACGCATGGCGGGGCTGGGGCTTCCTACTATACTGGCTCCATTACATATAAAAAACCTGCAACCATTACTGATTTGGCCGATAGTTATCCTATTTTCGCCATTTCAGCAGGCGAAAAAAGGAAAGCCTTATGACACCGGCGCAATGCCGCGAAATGATAAAATAAAAAAAGTAATATGAGCAGAAAAAAAGTTATGTCTTAAAAAAAGAACAGAAATCTTACTTGCCAAATTCTTTCATTTCCTTATAATAGATAAAATAAAAGTGCGTTTTTGGACGCAGTATACAATCTTAGGTTAGACAAGAGGTAAGACAGATGTACAAAGGCATAAAGAAATTGGCAGAATTGATTTTGGAATCCGAGGAAAAATTTCTGACAGGTCAGGATGAGCAGGAAATCTGCCTGGGCACTCTTTTAAAAACCCAAAGCACAGATGAAATCTGGTTGAGCGAAGATGGGAAATATCATACGGTTATGATCGGCAACAAAGAAGAACAGGAAAGCAGCATGCAGGTGTGCCATGAGGCGCAGCATCCGGTTTGCCTTCCGAAGTTATTGTGGGTTGCCAATGCGCTTCAGAAACTGCTTGAGCAGGCAAATGGCAATCTGCCGATCGAGGAGAATGAAAATCTGGAACTGATCCGTAATGCAGCTGAGATCATCCGGAAATATGCAGACGGGCTTTCCCACGATGCGCGCAGCGCAAAGGAAATCTGTGCAGAGGGCGGTCAGAATATCGCGTAAAATTATATGCAAAATTTCTATACAAAAAAGTCTCTTATGTTCCGGTGGGAATGATACACCGGCATAAGAGATTTTTTCGTTTTCTTTCATAAAAAATGAGGCATCAGGGTATTTCTTACTTTTCTACAACCGGATGGTCAGCCCCAGATAATCCTCATAATACCGCATGATCAGACAGGACATGATCATCCGATGGCGGGTGTATCCGTCTTCCAGAGGAATTTCCGTGATCTCATTGATCTTGTTTAACTTGTTCAGCAAAGTATTAAGCAGGTGTCAGCATGCAGCTTGTACATGTCAGCTACAAATGCATCGACTTCCGGAATGTTGTTGCCGTATTTTGGCTGGGAAGCAAAATCAGCACGCATCTCGTCGTAGCCTTCCCAGTCAGCATCCAGGGCTGCCATTAACTGTGCCATGGTATATTTCTTCTCATCAAAGATGAGTTTCTTGATCGCGTAAAGACCATTTCCGGCATTGACTGCGCCGACTGCGCCCAGCACGGCACCGTTCTCAAACTGGAAGCGGCGGTTGAACATATCTTTTCCGACTTTTACGCCGTCTTTCATCAGGCTGGAGCGGAATATATCCGGGAACAGATCACGCTCTGCGATCATCTCTACGTTGATGCGCTCGTTTGCCATGCGCATGAGGTGGCGGATCTCATCGAAGACCGCTTCTTTGATCTCGTCAAAGGTTTCCATCTTTGTAACATCGCCGACTTCCTTGGATTATTTGGATTCTTCCACATTTAAAAAGAAACGGAGAAACCTATGAAAGGCATGAAACTTGCAAGAGACGACTTTATGCAGTACGGACGCCCTATGCTAGAGGAGCGTTTTGGGGCATATATGTCGCGCATCACAATTGGTTTGTGTGGGGAAGGTTCCGAGTGTTTCGGATTTGATGATGAAATTTCAAGAGACCATGATTTCGGTCCGGCGTTCTGCTTATGGCTGGATCGGGAACTCATGGAAAAAATCGGGGAGCGCCTCATAGCAGAATATGAGGCACTCCCTGCCTCATTTTACGGGATGCCGGTCCGCCGTGACAGCCGTATGAGCGGACACCGGATCGGTGTGTGGGAAAGCGGGAAATTTTACCGTCATTTTCTGGGAAATGCGAAGGGACCGCAGTCGCAGATGGAATGGCTGAACCTGCCGGACAGCTACCTGGCGGTGGCAGCGAATGGCTGCATTTTTAAAGAGGGGAGCGGTTCCTTTCTGGAAGTCCGCAGCCGCTTAAAAGCAGGTCACCCGGAAGATGTGCGCATCAAAAAAATGGTGGCGCGGGCAGCCAATATGTCCCAGTCCGGACAGTACAACCTACCGCGCAGCGTGCGGCGCGGGGAATATGTGGAAGCCGGGCTGGCGCTCGCGGAGTTTGTGCGCCATGGGATGGTCATGATCTACCTGCTGAACCACCGGTATGCGCCGTTTTATAAATGGATGCACAGGGGGCTTGGAGAGCTTCCGATTCTGGGAACGACACAGAAGCTGTTTGCGCAGTTAATGGATCCATGCCCAGAGTCGCTCTTTTGGGAGCAGAAACAGGAACTTATTGAAACGATCTGCGGCCTGATTTCTGCCGAGTGGCAGCGACAGGGGCTGATCGGGACGACAGATCCTTTTTTGCAGAATAGTCTTGATGAACTCATGAAATAGATTCAGGACCCGCAGATTGCGGTATTGCCGTGGCTATACGGGTAGGGTGTATGCAACTTGTCATCTGGACGAGCGATAGATTTGGAAAGAACCGGACAACCAAAGCACTGGAATGAGAATGACAGGCCGGATGCGGCGATGAAATAAAAAGAAGGAGGCGATATAGAGATGGAGCAAGATGGAAAAAGCATGGCACAGGAAGAATCGAATCGGGGAAACAAAGAATGGAATCCGGAACGGAAAGATGCAAATCTTGATAACGAAGCCTTGATCAAGGAAATCGTCCAGACGGAATGGGCGATGTTTGACCGGGTTTCTAATGCAGGCGGAAGAGCCGGCTGCCAGGATGACTGGGAAACCTTCGATATTATGCGGCGAAGCCAGTTTGTGGTATGGGACCGGGTAAGCCTAGAATCTTACCGGAATGATCTGCAGCAGGCAGAAAAACAGGGCAGAAATCTTCTCACAGAAAAATACGCTTATATGATGCAGGATACCTGCCCGGAAGAATACCAGAAGATTGAAAAAGAGCTTCCGGTGCTTTCTGCCGAAAAACAGAAACTGGTGTCGGAACTGACCGAACTTCAGACCAGATGGATGGAGCGTTTCCATGAAAGTCATCCATTGTTTGGCAGTCAGGGGCGGGCAGTCCGGAAGAAAGATGCTTACCCGGGGGAGGCATCGGTGGAGACGTATGCAATGGGAGAGTTATCGACCTATTCCGAAAAGACCCTCGCATGTTTAAAAGCCTGCTATGAAACATTAGAACAGCAGGAAAAACATCCGGAGGTCTTACAGATGGACTACATGGCGCGCTGCTATGGGTATCAGTCTGCAGAGGAAGCAGAGCAGCGGCTGAGACAGTCCCGGAGCCAGTCAATATAGGATTTTTCGCGCATGATAGCGCCTTCCAGTACCATGAAGTCGCCGAATTCGCGGGTGCCGATGGCTGGAGCAATGTTATTGTGATGTTCCTGCATCATATCGGACAGATACTGTTCTTTTAAGATATGCTTTTGAAGCTGGTTGGTAAGATGGGTTTTTAACTGCTCCGGGGTCATAAAATCAGAAAAGTACATGCGCAGGCGGAAGACATCCTTCGGGGTGGCTTCCAGCGCTTCGTCTTTCATGAGCCATTCCTGAAGCTGCTGTTTTCCGGCATCGGTGATGGAGTAGAGTTTTTTCTCCAGCTTTTCTCCCTGGATGATCACTTCGCAGGTGACCAGTTTTTCTTCCATGAGACGGCTCAGTTCCGGATAGACCTGGCTGTGCTTGGCGTACCAGAAATTTGCAAGGTTATTGCTGTTAAATTCGCGGGTAATATCGTAGCCGGTCATGGGCTCCCGATTGATCAGTCCCAGAATCGCATATTTTAAAGTTCTCATAAGAACGTTCCTCCTATATCAAAAGCGGCAGCTTCCTGGGAAGACAGCCGTACTGTATATCACAGTATGTCATGATTGATATGTAAATTTTAACATAAAAATGGAAAATGAAAAATAGAAAAATAATTTGGCTGACTTGAAATTTTAAATTCCAGTGCGCGGGTAAATTCCACCAGACATTAAAATCCTTTGATTTTATCGAATTATAATGAGCAAAATCTATGGATAACTGTTATAATTAAGCTAACTTCCTATAAAATATCTGAGTTTATGACATAGAAAAGAGACCTCTGGACATTTGGTGTGCAAGGCTAAATTCCACAGGTCACATCTAAAAAATGTGAATTGCTAAGTTCCAGTCTGACAGCAGATTTTTATGGTAAGTTAACGGTTAAAGCGAATCAGCTTGGGTGTCAGATTGACCTCGTCGGGTGGAATCGGCCTAAGCTGAAGTGCTTTTAAAATGTCAATGCCGTAGTTTTCGAGTGCAACATCATAAGGAGTGCGGCCACCCAGGATTTCTCTGGGAGTGGAGTTGATATGATCCACAATGCTTCTCAGATCCCATTGAGTGAGAAATTCAAAGCTGGTTTTCTTGGGGAGAACCATGCGGAGCATAGTGTGTGCCTGCTCAATACCACCTTTTTGTCCGCTTCTCATGGGATCGCAGAAATAGATACTTGAACGGATCATGCCATCAGTTCCGGTTTCTAAAGAATCAGGATCTCCGAACTCTGATCCGCGGTCTGTTAGAATCGTGTTGAATAAAGTGAGGTTCCCAGTTGATGTTCCAACTTGTCAAAAATAAGCCGCACAGCGCCCTTAGTACAGCGGTTCATAATGAAAGCCAGGAATAACTTCTCACGAGTCAAAAAGAAGGTGAGAATGACACGTTTGGATTCCTGCGAAGAATGGACGGTATCCATTTCGGTGAAATGATCAAGTTCCAGCTTTTGAAAATCTGAAAACATACGGCCTTGAAAAACCGTACGATCTTTGATCTGAGTTTTATGAACTTTGCGAGGTTTGAACTTTACCTTGCGCTTCAAATCAACATTTCTTGCCGTAAGGACACCATCATTGAGGTAGGAGTAAAGTGTTCTTACTGACATATCCAACTCAGGATGGTTTGTAATGATCTGATAGGGCGATTGTCCCTGATAAATAAGAGGTGTAATGACCATGTCCTTTTGACGCAGTTCATGCTTTGTCATGTTTATACCAGACCTGGACGAAGACAGACGTTCCTTGTATTTGCGGTCTGCAAAGACAGCATCGTAACGGCACTTGTGAGCAATAGAACAATGATTGATGGCTTTTGGACATCCATTGCAGACGTAAGGAGCCTTATCAAGACGGTTACACTGTTCTTTAACGAAATCGGGGCAGGTTTGGTTACAGGTTGGACAGGAAGTACACTTCATGTTGCAGAGTATGATTTTTCTGCATACATTTGTTTTTCTGCAGTGGTATCTGTGAATGCAGAAGTTGCGAGCGTTAAGAAAGGATCCTTTATGATACCAATCGGTTACACGGTGGAGCTTCACTTCCTTCGAAATGGTAGTAGGATCCTTGCATAAGAATCGGGCGATATCTTTAAAGGAGCAGCCATTGTTCAGGGAACGCTCAATGTATTTACGGTCTTCAAGGGAAAGATGTTTCTGGTTACCAGGAATATATTTGCTCATGGAGATCTCCTTCTACTGCTGTCAGAAGGTCTCCATGAGCATAGCACGAATATATGAAAGATTAAACTCTACTCATGCAGAAGTAAATTCCACCGCCCAATCGGGCGGTGGAATTTACTTTTGAAAGTTTCAGGACCTTCTATTATTACTGTGCTAAATTGTTATCCTTAGAAAATTATGGTAGAATGAAGAAAACAGATTACGGAAGGAGATACGCGTATGGGACTGATCAGAGCAGCATCGGAGGCACTTAGGGGGACCATGGCAGACCAGTGGAAGGAATTTTTCTACTGTGATGCCCTGGAGAAAGACATTCTGGTGAAACGGGGGCAGAAACGCACGTCTTCCCGTTCTTCCAATACAAAGGGAAATGATAATGTCATTTCCAACGGCAGCGGCATTGCGGTGGCAGACGGCCAGTGCATGCTGATCGTGGAGCAGGGAAAGGTTGTAGAGGTTTGTGCGGAGCCGGGCGAATTTACCTATGACAGCTCTACCGAGCCGAGCATTTTTACCGGAAACCTGGGAGACAGCATCAAGGAAACGTTTAAGCTGATTGGCAAGCGTTTTACATACGGAGGTGATACGGCAAAGGACCAGCGGGTGTATTACATTAACACCAAGGAGCTTGGAGAAATTCTGTTTGGAACAGCAACTCCGATCCCGTTCCGTGTAATCGTGAGTGAAGAGATGGGCTATAAGCTGTCCGTTGATATCCGTTGTAACGGATTATTTACTTATAAAATCTGTGATCCGGTCCTGTTTTACACGAATGTGTGTGGAAATGTAACAGACATCTATGACAGTGACGAGATTGCGGCCCGCTTAAAGAGTGAGATGATGAATGCCCTGCAGCCTGCTCTGGCAAAGCTTTCTGCACAGAGAATCCAGTATTACGAGATTCCGGCACATACCATGGAAATTTCGGATGCGTTAAATGAGGTGCTTTCCAGCAGCTGGCGGCAGAAACGTGGTATAGAGGTTTATTCTGTCAACATCAATTCCTTAAGTATTCCGGATGACCAGAGAAAGAAGCTGACCGAGTGGGAGGAGAATGCCATGACGACCAACCCGAACACGGCGGCAGCACGTCTGGTCGGCGGTCAGATCGATGCCATGAAGGCGGCAGCAGCCAACAGCGGCGGTGCCATGACTGGATTTATGGGCATGGGTATGGCGATGAATGGCGCAGGCGGCATGAATGCGCAAAATCTGTTTACCATGGGACAGCAGCCTCAGTACCAGCAGTCTGGCAGCGGCCAGCCGGTTCAGGGTCAGTTCGCTCCAGGACAGCAGCCAACAGCCGGACAGTCTGGCCAGGCGGGCGCGGCAGATACCTGGACCTGCTCCTGCGGTGCTACCGTAAGCGGCAAATTCTGCCCGGAGTGCGGGACAAAGAAGCCGGAACCGAAAATGCAGCCGGCCGGAGGCTGGACCTGCGCAAAATGCGGCACTATGGCAACGGGCAAGTTCTGTCCGGAGTGTGGTTCCCCGAAGCCTGCAGATGCAGACGGCTGGACCTGCTCCTGCGGAACGGTGAACAAGGGAAAATTCTGCAGCAATTGCGGTGCAAAGAAACCGGCAGGCGCATTGCTTTACAAATGCGACAAGTGCGGCTGGGAACCGGAAGACCCGGAACATCCGCCGAAATTCTGTCCGGAATGTGGCGATCCATTTGATGATGGTGATATCGTACGGTAGGTGAAGTTTAGAAAAAACACAAAAAAGATCGGAGAAGTACATGGGAGAATTACAGGAATACAAGTGTCCCTGCTGCGGAGGTGGAATCCGTTTTGACAGCAAGGCACAAAAGCTGAAATGTCCGTACTGCGACACAGAATTTGAGATTGAAGCACTGCAGCAGTACGACACGACCCTGAAAGAAGAAAAGACCGATGACATGAAGTGGGAAAAGGCAGAGGGCAGTACCTGGGAAGAAGGAGAGGAGCAGGGACTGAACACTTACCACTGTGAATCCTGCGGAGGCGAGATTGTGGCAGATGAAAATACGGCAGCCTCCACCTGCCCATTCTGCGGAAATCCGGTCGTCATGACCGGAAAGCTTTCCGGTGACCTGCGCCCGGATATCCTGATCCCGTTTAAGCTGGACAAGAAGGCGGCCAAGGCCGGACTTATGAAGCATCTGGAGGGAAAGAAGCTCCTGCCGAAGATCTTTAAGGACCAGAACCATATCGATGAGATCCGCGGGATCTACGTTCCGTTCTGGCTGTTTGATACTGAGGCGGACGCAGATATCCGCTACCGCGGAACCAGAACCCGCTTCTGGAGTGACAGCAGATACGACTATACCGAAACCAGTCATTTCCTCATTAACCGGGGCGGAACGATCGGATTTGATAAAGTGCCGGTCGATGGAGATTCCAAGATCCCGGATGATCTGATGGAATCCATTGAGCCATACGATTTAAAAGAGGCTGTTCCATTCCAGACGGCATACCTGGCGGGATATCTGGCTGACCGTTACGATGTGGATTCGGAAAAAAGTGCTCCACGCGCAAATGAGCGTGTGAAAAAGTCGGTGGAGCGGGCATTTGAAGAGACTGTGAGCGGCTACAGTACCGTTGTAGCGGAAAACAGCAGTGTGCAGCTGCATGACGGCAGCGCCCAGTATGCACTGCTTCCGGTGTGGATCTTAAATACCACATGGGAAGGAAAGCATTACCTGTTTGCCATGAACGGCCAGACCGGAAAATTTGTGGGAGATCTCCCGGCTGATAAGAATGCGGTACGCAAAATGACCATAAAGCTTACGGTGCTCATTACGGTTGTAGTCTATGTCCTGCGTCTGATCTTGTGGATGTTTGGGATTTAACGGGAGGGAATGGAAGATGAAAAAGAGAAAAACATATGCAGCCGTTATGCTTACGGCAGGTCTCCTTTCCCTTTTTGGCTGTGCTCCGGCATTTGCAGATACGGAAGGGTTTTCTGAAGAATATAGCCGTTTCCAGAATCCGGACGGTCTGATGGATGCGGAGGATGCACAGCAGCTCAATGAGGAGCTCGACGAGATCAGCCACGACCAGAACTTTGATGTGACGGCAGTGCTGGTAAACAGCCTGAATGGACAGTCTCCGGAGGTTTATGCAGACTTCCTGTATGATACCTGTGACTTTGGTTATGGCGATGACCGCGACGGAGTCATGCTTTTAGTCAGCCTGGAGGACCGGGACTGGTATTTGTCCACCAGTGGATATGGTATTACCGCGTTCACGGATGCCGGCATCGGATATATCGGAGAACAGATCAAACCGCAGCTGGCAGACGGAGAATATCTGGAGGCTTTTGAAAACTATATTGAGCTATGCGATGACTTCATCAGTCAGGCCAGGGACGGAAAGGCCTACGATGTGGACCGGATGCCGAGAAAGCCGTTGTCAGCAATCTGGCTGGGAATTTCCTTTGCAATTGGTCTTGGCGGTGCACTTTTGGTGGTCGGAGCCAATAAGAGTGAATTGAAGAGTGTCGGAATGCAGCAGGAAGCGCGGAATTATGTCCGCCCGGGCAGCATGAAGGTCACGAAACGCAGTGACTTTTTCCTGTACCGCCAGGTGACGAGAACGGAAAAGCCAAAGGCGAAGAGTTCCGGAGGCGGGGGCAGCAGCACACATACCTCATCCGCGGGAAAAACGCATGGTGGAGGCGGTGGAAAGTTCTAATGGATCGATGGATCGGCCCCGGAGAGCCTGAATAAAAGGAAAAGTCTCTTATGTGTGAAGCGATGGAATCACCCATCTGCACATAAGAGACTTTTTGGTTTCAGCGGAAATTGCATCTTGTGAAATGTGTCTTGTGAAATACATTCTGTGAGATGCATTTTATGAATGCTATGCTTCCTCCTGCGGACAGCGTGCAATACAGTTTTCAAGCCATGCAATGTAGGATTCCTCCCGCATGATAGCTCCTTCAAGCACCATGAAGTCCCCAAATTGCGGGGTGCCGGGAACAGGAGCAGTATTATGATGGTTTCCCTGCATGATATCGGACAGATAATTCTTTTTCAGGAGATGCTTCTGAAGCTGGCGGGAAAGCTGCGTTTTCAGCTGTTCCGGGGTCATAAAATCGGAAAAGTACATACGAAGACGGAACACATCCTTGGGGGTCGGTTCTAATGCCTCATCTTTCATGAGCCATTCCTGAAGCTGTTGTTTCCCCTCTGACGTGATGGAATACAGCTTCTTTTCAAGCTTTTCTCCCTGGATCACGATTTCGCAGGTGACAAGCTTTTCTTCCATCAGGCGGCCAAGCTCCGGGTAAACCTGGCTGTGCTTGGCATACCAGAAATTTGCCAGGTCATTGCTGTTAAATTCGCGTGTAATATCGTATCCGGTCATGGGATGACGGTTGATCAGTCCCAGAATCGCATATTTTAAAGTCCTCATAGAAATCCCTCCCTTATTCACTAGCTCCAGTGTAGCACAAAAAACGAAAATGGAAAAGTGCAACAAAAGAGCATAAAAAAATTGTTAAAAATCCCCATATCTAGAATGACATATCTATATTTACATAATTTTCCCAGTACGTTATAATAAAAATAATACAAAAAAGGGAGAAAAGAAAACTATGAAAATGTTAATGAGAATCCTGCTGTACTGTGTCGGACTTTTGTTCCTGGCGTTCGGCGTAGCCTTTTCGGTAAATTCCAACCTGGGTGTATCTCCGGTCAATTCTTTACCGTATGTTATTTCACTGATCCTGAAAGTAGATCTTGGCCGATGCATCATTGGTGTTTTTGTGGTTTACATGGTGGTACAGATCATCATCAAACGCAAAGAGTATCAGTGGTTCAACTTAACCCAGCTGATCTTTTCCACGATTTTTGGTTACTTTGCAGACTTTGCAAAAGGCGTGATGCACGGTTTCGTGATTCCGACTTATTTTGGCCAGCTTCTTATGATGGCAATCAGCATCGTTTTAGTAGCTTTGGGTGTTGCAATCTACATGGATGTAAAACTGGTAAACATGCCAATGGAGGGTATGACTCTCGCAATCAGCGATTGTTTCCCGAACATTGAGTTCCACAAGATCAAGATCATCGTAGACTGCTCCTCCGTAGCGATCGGCGTGGTCTTATCCTTCCTGTTTATGCATGGACTGTTCGGTATCCGTGAGGGCACTGTTTTAAGTGCGATCCTGGTAGGAAAGATCCTTCCGGTTATGAAGAAACGCGTAAGCCCGGTTATACAGAAACTCTGTTTCTAAAAAAATAACAATTTAATTGTAAAACAATGGCCCG
>NZ_QUIK01000004.1:26204-154997 GCF_003480105.1 Clostridium sp. AM42-4 | reverse complement strand
GCCAAAGGCAACTTTCACGGGCCTGTTAAGTTATCAATATTATTCTTTAGTGTGTCTGTCCTTCGGCAGTCTGGATATCGTTTTCGTACTTTCCGATGGCGGAAATAGCTGCCTCGATGCCGCGGGCAATATCCTGCAGGTTCATGGACGGAGCCGGTGCTGGTCTGCCAACGACCTGCTCCGGGATAAACGGAACATGCATGAAGCCGCCGCGTACGCCCGGATATTCCTTTGCCAGGGTGTAGAGAACACCGTACATTAAGTGGTTGCAGACAAAGGTGCCGGCAGTGTTGGAAACGCTGGCAGGAAGTCCTGCCTCGCGGATGTTCTGTACCATAGCCTTGATCGGCAGATCAGAGAAGTATGCCGGGGCACCGTCCTCGTAAATCGGCAGATCGATCGGCTGGTTGCCTTCGTTATCTTTAATGCGTGCGTCATCTAAATTGATGGCAACGCGCTCCGGGGTGATGTCGTAGCGGCCGCCTGCCTGGCCGATGCAGAGTACGGCATCTGGCTTTTCTTTTGCGATGGCAGCAGCAACGGTTGCGATGGATTTGCGGAATACAGTCGGAACCTCTGCTTTTACGACCTCTACGTTATTAACGTGGGAGGATACAAGCTTTACGGCTTCCAGGGCCGGGTTTACCTTGTCTCCGCCGAAGGGATCAAATGCGGTTAAAAGAAGTTTCATAAGAAAACCCTCACTTTCTTTCTATTGTGTTTCTGTTCTGCATTTTGTGAATCTATCTTGGATCATGATTCCAAAGCGGCAGGGCAGTCAGAATGCCAGGAAATACATCAGCAGGATATGGAGCACCAGCATGGTGAGTGCCACCGGAAGCTGGGATTTGATGACCGCATATTTGCTTTTTGTTTCCAGCAGAGCTACCGGGACAATGTTAAAGTTTGCAGCCATCGGTGTCATAAGGGTTCCGCAGTAGCCTGCAGTCAGTCCCAGTGCACCAACTACCACCGGGTTTGCGCCCTGGGCGATCAGAAACGGGATACCGATACCAACGGTGATCACGGAGAAGGCTGCAAAGCCGTTGCCCATGATCATGGTGAAGAGGGCCATGGCGATACAGTAAACGGCGGTTGCTGCGAACAGGTTGCCGGCCGGGATGACTGCGCTGACACCGTGTGCGATGACATCGCCGACGCCTGCTGCGGTGAACAGGGAACCAAGTGCAGCCAGAACCTGCGGCAGGATGCCGGTGACACCGACATTGTCCACCAGGCGGGTTCCGTCGGTAACTGCGTAGGATGGCTTGGTCTTAAAGAGCAGGAGTGCTACGACCAGGGCGATCGCACCGGAAATGCCGATGGCGTTGTTTGCACCGAGAACCTTTAAGAAGGTTGCAACCAGAACTGCACTGACAGCCAGGGTAAGCGGCGGGATAAATACAGAGTAACCGATCTTGTCAGCTGCCTTGCGGGTTTCCCCGGCACTTGGAACATCGCTTTTGGAAGGAGCTACCAGCCGGAAGGCGGTGAGTGCTGCCATCAGCACCACACAGGCACCGGTGATCCAGCGCGGAAGATATGCTCCGACGATGAAGGTGAATGCCAGGATGAACCAGAACAGCGCAGTGGTATGACGCTTAGCGCAGTCCGGATCCTTTAATGCCTTAACGCCGTTGGAAACGAAGAAAAGGCCGATGATGCAGTAAAAGATTTCTGCAACGATAGTGCTTACGGTCCAGGTCATATTACTTTCCCTCCTGTTTCTTCCGGTCTGCGAACCGGCGTTTTAAGATCTGGTCAAAGATCAGGGCGTAGATCACACCTACCACCACAGAAAGTACTGCGACCGGAACAGACTGTCCGGCAATCTGAAGGGCATCGACCGGGTAGCCCTGCTCCGATAAGGTAGAGACAATGAGAAGCGTTCCAGATGAACCCATGAAGCAGTTCTGTGCGAAGAAGTTGCCGTAGTTTTCACTGCCGGCACACATGCCCTTGATCGCATCCTCGGTTTTCTCATCTAATTTGCCATATTGCACCACAGCAGCGGCCTGCGCCATTGGGTTGATGAGTGGGCGGATGAACTGCGGATGTCCGCCGATACGAAGGGAAAATGCAGAGGCGATGGTACGGATGATCTGCCAGATGGCGATCAGGCGGCCGGTTGTTGCATTCTTTAAGGATGTGATAAAGTCCACAGCCTTGTCTTTTAAGCCGTTTCGCTCACAAAGACCGATAACCGGCAGTGTGAGAATGAACAGGGTGGCAGTGCGGTTCGTGATGAATGCAGTGCCGAGTGTGTCAAGAATCTGCATCGGACTCATACCGGCTACGAGTCCAGTCGCAAGTCCGGCAACGACAACAACGGCAAGAGTATCAAGCTTTAAGATAAAGCCGACGATGACGATCAGGACACCGATCAGTTTGATAACTTCCATGAAAAAATCCTCCTTATGTTATAAGTGCTATGTGACTGTGTGGGAAGCAGGGTGCATAGCAATATTAAAATTTTAACATAAGGAAGGAAAAGTCACAATGATATTTTTCGGATGTCTGGTCTTGCTTGCATTATCAGTAAACTATGCTATAATAAGTAGTAATAAAAACCATGTAAGATAGAGTATACGCTGCTGACTGTAAATGATACGGACGGCAGCCGGGATTCGGAGGAAGAATATGAGCTATAAGATTTTTGGTGACAGCTGCCTGGATCTGACAGAGGAATTAAAAAAAGATCCGCGGTTTGAAATGATTCCCCTGACACTTCAGGTAGATGATCATATGGTGATCGACGATGAAACATTTGACCAGAAGGCATTTATTGCTATGGTGAAGGCAAGTCCAAACTGCCCGAAGACAGCCTGTCCTTCTCCGGAGGCATTCAAGAAAGCCTGTGAGTGCGATGCAGATGATGTTTATATCATTACCCTGTCCAGCCATTTGAGCGGTACTTATAACAGTGCAGTGCTTGGAAAGCAGCTTTATGAGGAAGAGCATGGAGTGGGAAGCAAGAACATTCTTGTCATCGATTCGGAATCGGCTTCAGCCGGGGAACTCAACGAGGCACTTGCAATCTGCGATATGTATGAGGAGGGTCTTGGCTTTGAGGAAATCTCAAAGCGGATCCTGGCCATGCGCGATGAGCAGCAGACGTATTTTGTCATCGATACATTAGAGCCGCTGCGCAAGAATGGGCGTCTCACCGGTCTGCAGGCATTTTTCGCGACAGCATTAAATATCAAACCGGTCATGGGGGCAGACCATGGCGTTATTATTAAACTGGATCAGGCGCGTGGCATTGCAAAAGGCCTTGCCCGTATGTGTGAGCTTGCTACAAAACGTGCCGGAAAGCCGGAAGAAAAGCGTGCGGTGATCGCCCACGTGAACTGTCCGGAGCGTGCGCTGCAGGTGAAGGCAGAGCTGGAAAAACGCGGCAATTACCGGGACATCGTGATCACAGATACAGCCGGAGTTGCAACCGTGTATGCCGGTGACGGCGGAATTGTCCTTGCAGTTGGTTAAATTCATAACAAAATAATACAATTTTTGTCTGTTATTAAAAAAATAAGAAAACAGGTCGAAGAAGCCACTGGTCTGCCGGAGCTTTTTCCCCTGTTTTTTTTCTTTTATCTCCCCCATTAAAAAAGCTGATCGTAGAAAAATGTACAAAAAGTAAGGTTATGTCTCGAAAAAAAACAATCCGGGCTGTTGCTGGTATACAATGAGCACAAAAAAACAGACGAATTTGAGAAAAAATTATATAAAACACTTGCATTTCCCTAATAATATGTTATGATGAAGTTAGCAAAAATATATTTAGCAAAAATAAAAAAAAGTAAGGAGGGGAGGCGCAGACGGACTGAAGTCTGGTTGGGGGCCGGACTCGTTGCTCAAGCTGAATATCTGTTTCTTTTGTTGCTACGGACAGAATGAACAGTCCCGTTCGTTTGTACCTCAAAAAAAGCATGAAGGAGAAAACAAAAGAAACCGGAAACGGGAACGTATTGTTTGACTTTTATGGAAAAGCACCGGAAACATCCAAGCTGATTCCGTTAAGTTTACAACACGTTCTGGCAGCAATCGTCGGTGTTATCACACCGTCCATGATCATCGCAGGGGTATGCGGTCTGACCGATGAGGAGAAGACCATGATGATCCAGGCAGCGCTTATTTTCACCGCGCTGGCGACATTTTTGCAGCTGTTTCCGCTGTTCCATAAAATTGGTGCGGCACTTCCGGTTATCATGGGTACCAGTTTTGCTTACGTACCGACTCTGACTGCCATCGGCGGTGAGTTTGGCATTGGCGCGATTATGGGCGCGCAGATTGTTGGCGGTGTTGTCGCAATCGTTTTCGCGGTCTTTGTAAAGCAGATCCGGAAACTGTTCCCGGACATCGTTACCGGTACGGTTATCTTTACCATCGGTCTTTCCCTGTATCCGACGGCAATCCGTTATATGGCAGGCGGTTCCGGACATCCGGAATTCGGTGGTTTAAAGAACTGGTTCATTGCGCTTTTAACATTTGCAGTTGTTTTATTCCTGAACAACTTTACAAAGGGCGTTTTGAAGCTGGGTTCCCTTTTCTTCGGTATCATCGTTGGTTATGTAGTATCTTTGTTTCTGGGCATGGTGGATTTCACCAATGTGCTGAATACCACCTCTGTTGTGGCATTCCCACAGCTGATGCACTTCAAAATTGAATTTGCTCCGGCAGCCTGTGCTTCCCTGGCTATCGTGTACGCAGTCAATGCAGTGCAGACGATCGGTGATCTTACCTCTACGACCGTAGGCGGTATGGATCGTGTCCCGACAGACAATGAGCTTCAGGGCGGTATCCTGGTTCAGGGTGTTGCAAGTATCGTAGGCGCGTTCTTCGGAGCACTGCCGACAGCTTCCTACAGCCAGAACGTGGGCATCGTAACCATGAACAAAGTAGTAAACCGCGTGATCTTCGCGGTATCTGCAGCAGTGCTTCTGGTAGCAGGCCTGATTCCTGGCCTCTCTGCAGCACTGACCACCATTCCGCAGTGTGTAATCGGCGGCGCTACGCTTTCCGTATTTGCGCAGATCGCAATGACCGGTGTGCGTCTGTTCACCAAAGATGGCATGACTGCAAGAAAGACTACCGTAGTTGGTATGTCAGTAGCACTTGGCGTTGGTATTACCCAGGTATCCGGATGCCTGCAGGGCCCTGGAATCCCGGCGTGGATCAACACCGTATTTGGAAGTTCGTCCGTGGTAGTGGCAACGATCATGGCGATCATCTTAAATCTGACGCTTCCGCCGGAAGAATAAGATCTGGGATGATAAGAGACACAAAGAAAGCCGAACAGTTAAGAATCCTGTTCGGCTTTTGTTTTAGAGGAATCAGAAGCTTCTTCTTCGGCTTTGATCTCGTTTAAGTAACTATAGAGTGTGAACTTGGAGATGCATAAGATCTGGCACACACGCTGGCCGGATTTTGTGATGAGGAATGCACCGGCGTCGTTCAAAAGACGGATAAACTGAACTTTATCGTCCTTGGTCATAACAGCGGCAGGTTTGCCGATGCGTTTAAATGCCTGGTCGATCAGTTCGTCCAGAAGGTCAGTAACATTCATGGAAACGGTCTCCGGACCGGAGTCTTCCGAATCATTGGAAGCGGTAGCAGTCAGGCTCTGGATATGGGTCTGTGCTGCCAGCAGAATGGTGATATCGTAGTTGATGCTCAGAATCCCGGTGATCTTTCCTTTGGGATTGCGAATGTAAATGGTACTGGATTTTAAAATTTTTCCATCCTTGGTCTTGGTTAAGTAGGCAAGTTTGTCTTCGGTGTGTTTTTCTCCGTTCTGCAAGGATTCCAGAACAATGTGAGAAGGACCATCGCCGAGTTGCCGGCCGCTGATGTAGCCGTTTTCAATGGCAACAATGGAGTGCTCCACATCATTGCTTTCCAGATCGTGTACGACGATCTCGCAGTTGGAACCGAACTGGGCAGCGAGGCCGTGGGCCAGGCGGGTGTAAAAATCAATGGTGTTTTTATCCATGGTTCGCTCCTTTCTGATAGTGAATGACAGGAAATAAGTCAATCATACAATTTGTTTGGCGTTAATTATTATAACAAGCCAAAAAACAGAATGCAAGAAGAAATGATTAAATTAACTAATTTATAGCAGGAGGTATATTAATGTTACTTATAGGAAACGGAAGAGTTATCACAAGAAACCATGCAAATCCGTACCTGGAGAATGGTGCGGTCGTAACCGATGGGGAGAATATCAAAGAGGTAGGAAGCTTTGAGGATATGAAACAGAAGTATCCGGAAGCAGAGTTTGTGGATGCCCACGGCGGTGTGATCATGCCTGGTCTGATCAATGCGCACACCCACATTTATTCTGGTCTGGCACGCGGCCTTTCCATCGTTGGAAACAACCCGACCAACTTCCTGGAAGTGCTGGAAGGCACCTGGTGGGCAATTGACCGCCAGCTCGACTTAGACGGAACCAGAGCCTGTGCATGGGCAACTGTGTTAGACAGTATCCGCGATGGCGTGACCACGATCTTCGACCACCATGCAAGCTTTGGAGAGATCCCGGGTTCCCTGTTCGCGATCCGCGATGTCGTAAAAGAAGCAGGCATCCGTTCCTGCCTCTGCTACGAGGTTTCCGAGCGTGACGGCGAGGAGAAGACCACACAGAGCATCAAAGAAAATGCGGATTTTGCGAAGTGGGCGAAAGATGCTGACGACAGCATGATCAAGGCGATGTTCGGCGGACACGCCCTGTTTACCATTTCGGATAAGACCTTCGAGAAGATGGTAGAAGCCAATAACGGCATGACCGGCTTCCATATCCATGTAGCCGAGGGCATGAACGATGTTTATGACAGCTTGAGAAATTACGGCTGCCGTCCGGTAAACCGTCTTTTGTACAACGGCATTCTGGGCGAAAAGACCATGCTTGGCCACTGCATCCACATCAGCCCGGCTGAGATGGATATCATCAAGGAGACCGGTACCATGGTAGTCAACAACCCGCAGTCCAACCAGGGCAACGCCGTAGGCTGCTCCCCGGTTCTGCAGATGATGGCTAAGGGAATCACGGTTGGTATGGGTACCGATGCTTACACCCACGACATGTTAGAGAGCATGAAGGCATTCTTAACCATCCAGCGTCATAACGCAATGCTGCCGAACGTAGCATGGTGTGAGGATGTGAAGATGCAGTTTGAGAATAACCGCATTATCGCTGAGAAATATTTCGGCAAGACGCTTGGCATCTTAAAAGAGGGTGCAGCAGCCGATGTCATCATTATGGACTACAAGCCATTCACCCCGTTCTCTGATGAGAATATCGACGGCCACATGATCTTTGGCATGGAAGGCAAGAACTGCCGTACCACCATCATCAACGGTAAGGTTCTCTATAAAGACAGAGAGTTTGTAAACCTGGATGAGGACAAGATCAACGCATGGACCATGGAGCAGAGTAAAAAGCTCTGGGGCAAATTAAACCACAGAGTATATTAATCTGGAAACAGAAACAACGTTTGATCCGGTCAGCACAGATGACTGTGTTGGCCATACAAAATAAATCATGCAAAAACATATATAAGGAAGCAAGGGTTAAACAAATGGCTTCCGGCAGGAGGATAACATGAGCGAAATTATGAGACCAATGACGATCGATCACCTGATGCACTGGATCATGTCCGAGTATGAGCAGAAAAAGAGCATCTTCGGCATCGAGAAACTTGTAAAACATGAGAACGGACAGGCACTGCCGATCTTTGAAGAGAAGATCGAATCTCCGTTTGGTCCGGCAGCAGGCCCGAACAGCCAGCTGGCACAGAACATTGTAGCAGCTTATGCGGCTGGCTCCCGTTTCTTCGAGTTAAAGACCGTTCAGGTCATGGATGGCGCAGAACTGGCAGCATGCATCAACCGCCCGTGTATCATTGCAGGGGATGAGTGCTACAACTGTGAGTGGTCTACCGAGCTGTACGTTCCGCAGGCATACGCGGAGTACGTAAAAGCATGGGTTGCATGTAAGCTGATCGCAAAAGAGTATGGACTTGGCGATCCGGATGGCTTCGTATTCAACATGTCCGTTGGTTATGACCTGGAGGGCATCAAGTCCCCGAAGGTTGACAAGTACATCAACGATATGATTGAGGCAAAGGATACCGAAGTCTTCAAAGAGTGCATCAATTGGGCATTAGAGCACGTGAACGAGTTCAAGAACGTAGATGAGGAGTACATCAGAAACATCAGCTCCAACGTTTCCAACTCCATCACCGAGTCCACCCTGCACGGCTGCCCGCCAGCAGAGATTGAGCGTATCGCAACCTACCTGATCACAGAGAAGCACTTAAACACCTTCATCAAGTGCAACCCGACTCTTCTTGGTTATGAGTACGCAAGAAAACGTCTGGATGGTCTTGGATTCGATTACATCGCTTTCGACGATCATCACTTCTTAGAGGATCTGCAGTGGGCTGACGCAGTTCCGATGCTGCACAGACTGTATGACCTCTGCCAGGAGAAGGGGCTGGAGTTCGGCGTGAAGATCACAAACACCTTCCCGGTAGACGTAACCAGAAACGAGCTTCCGAGCAACGAGATGTACATGGCTGGACGCGCATTGTTCCCGTTAAGTATCCATGTAGCACGCCTTCTGACCGATGAGTTCCAGGGCAAGCTGCGTATCTCCTACTCCGGCGGCGCAACCATCGAGAACATCAAAGAGCTGTTTGAGGCAGGTATCTGGCCGATCACCATGGCTACCAACATCTTAAAGCCGGGTGGATACCAGAGAATGAGCCAGATCGCAGACGAGCTTATGGAATGCGGCAGCGAGCGCTTCTCCGGTGTAAACGTAGCAGCACTGGCAGCCATCGATGACGGCGTAGAAGCAAAGGCAATGTACAAAAAACCGGTGAAACCGCTTCCAGAGCGTCATGTAGATAAGAAGCTTCCGCTGTTTGACTGCTTCAACGCACCGTGCCGCAATGGCTGCCCGATCGAGCAGGATATCCCGGCTTACTTACAGGCTATGGTAGATGGCGATGCAAAGAAAGCTCTTGAGATCATCTTAGAGCGCAACCCGCTTCCGTTCATCACCGGTACGATCTGCCCGCATCACTGCGGCGACAAGTGCATGCGCAACTACTATGAGGAGACCTTACATATCCGTGAGACCAAGCTGGCAGCAGCAAGCCAGGCATATAACGAGATCCTTCCGGCTCTGAAGGCTGAGGGTTCCGTAGCTGGCAAGAAGGTTGCCATCATCGGCGGCGGCCCGGCAGGTCTGGCAGCAGCTACCTTCCTGTCCCGTGCAGGTGTAGCTGTAACCGTATTTGAGCGCAAAGAGCAGCTGGGCGGCGTGGTACGCAACGTGATTCCGGAGTTCCGTATCTCCGCAGATTCCATCGACAAAGACGTAGAACTGTGCAAGGCTTACGGTGCAGAGTTTAAGCTTGGCGCAGAGGTTACCTCTGTAAAGGCATTAAAGGCAGAGGGCTACACCGATGTCATCGTTTCCATCGGCGCATGGAAGCCGGGCAGATCCCCGCTTGCATACGGCGAAGTAACCGATGCCCTGGAGTTCTTAATGGAGGCGAAGAAGAACGGCGCATCCATGAATATCGGCAAGGATGTAGTGGTTCTTGGCGGCGGCAACACCGCGATGGACGTTGCAAGAGCAGCAAAACGCATTCCGGGTGTAGAACATGTCCGCCTGATCTACCGCAGAACCAAACGTTACATGCCGGCAGATGAGGAAGAGTTACAGTTAGCGATCGAGGATGGCGTAGAGTTCTTAGAGCTTCTTGCTCCGGTTGGCGCAGAGAACGGCAAACTGAAATGTTCCGTTATGGAGCTTGGCGCTCCGGACGCTTCCGGCAGAAGATCTCCGGTCGACACCGGCAGAACCGAAGAGTATCCGGCAGACACCATCATCGCAGCAATCGGTGAGACCATCGACACCACCCTGTACGCAGAGCTTGGCGTAGAGATGGACGCAAAGGGCCGTCCGGTTGTAGACGCAAACATGATGACTACCGAGGCTGGCGTATACGCAGTCGGCGATTCCAGAAGAGGACCGGCTACCGTTGTTGAGGCCATCGCAGATTCCGCTAAGGCTGCAGCAGCCATCGCAGGCATCAGCTATGACAAGTATGCAGAAGAGAACGTTGCAGCAGACGAGAAACTCTACACCGCAAAGAAGGGTGTTCAGAGCAGAGATACCGGGAAGACTCCGGATGACCGCTGCTTAGGCTGTCCGACGGTATGTGAGGTATGTACCGATGTCTGCCCGAACCGTGCAAACGTGGCGATCCATGTACCTGGCAAGTGCAAAGCACAGATCATCCATGTGGATGGCATGTGTAATGAGTGCGGCAACTGCGAAGTATTCTGCCCGTACAAGGGAGGAAGACCTTACAAAGATAAATTCACTTTATACTGGACGGAAGAGGACTTCCTTGACAGCACCAACGAGGGCTTTTTGGTGCTTGATGGAACTCAGGTGAAGGTTCGTCTGGATGGCAAGGTTGAGACCGTTGATGTTGCACAGGAGACAGATCTGCCTGCAGATGCAGTGGCAGTGATCCGTACCGTATTAAAGGATTACGCATACCTGATCCGCTAATTTGAAATCACATAGGACCTGGAAGCTGTTTTTCGGGAATTTATCCGCTGCCGTGCACCCCTTACGTGCATGGCAGCGCAAGAAGGAGTTAGGGGTTTACATGAAAAGAAAGAAACATATTGCAGTGGTTCACTGTGCAGGCGGGGCAAGACTGAACGAAGGCATTGACCGTGCATCGCTGCCGAAGGACTGCAGCCAGATCATGGAACAGTATCCCGATGGGATCCTAAGCTGCAGCTATGGATGCTTAGGAGGAGGAAGCTGTGTGGCAGCCTGCAGGCTGCATGCACTTTCCATCAATGAAAAAGGAGTTGCCGAGGTTGATCGGGAAATTTGTGTCGGATGTGGACTTTGCGTCAAGGCCTGTCCGAAGCATTTGATCCGTCTGGAGGCACCGGAGGGAACCATTCAGCCGAAATGTTCCAATGAACAGAAAGCGGCAGAAGCCGGAAAGGCATGTACGTCCAGCTGTATCGGCTGTAAGATCTGTGAAAAATACTGTCCGTCCGATGCAATCCATGTGATCGGTTTCCATGCAGTGATCGACCGGGAAAAATGCATTGCATGCGGCATGTGCGCGACGAAATGTCCGCGCGGAGTGATCCATGATGCAGACGGTATCTTTGCGGCAAAGTAATGAGAGCTGCTGTTTGCGCAACGCCTAAGCAGCAACGAATTAGAACAGGAGAAGGAAAATCAATGGGAGAAGTATTTGAGTTTACAGTAAACGGCAGCGTGCAGCGCACGGAGGAAGATAAACCGCTGCTTCGGTTTCTGCGGGACGATCTGCATCTGTTTTCTGTAAAGGACGGCTGCAGTGAGGGTGCCTGCGGTACCTGCACCATCGTCATTGACGGAAAAGCAGTCAAGTCCTGCGTACTGACTACCCGGAAAGCAGTTGGGAAAAACATTCTGACCGTAGAAGGCTTGAGCGAGGAATGGCAGGATGCATTTGTATACGCATTTGGCTCGGTGGGAGCCGTGCAGTGCGGATTCTGTATTCCGGGAATGGTCATGGCAGGTACGGCGCTGCTGCAGAAAAATTTAAATCCGACGGAAGAGGATATTAAATATGCCCTGCGGGGAAATATCTGCCGTTGTACCGGCTACAAAAAGATCATCGAAGGAATCCAGCTGGTTGCAGCCATTCTCCGGGGAGATGCCGCTATCGATGAAGATCTGGAAAAGGGCGATGTTTACGGTGTCGGCCAGCGCGCATTCCGTGTGGATGTCCGGAAGAAGGTTTTAGGCTACGGCAAATATCCGGATGATATCGTCATGGACAATATGGCGTATGTCTCTGCAGTCCGCAGCAAATATCCGCGGGCCCGCGTCTTAAAGATCGACGCATCCAAAGCAGAAGCGCTTCCGGGTGTACTTGGTGTGCTGACTGCTGCCGATGTTCCGAACAATAAGGTCGGACACATTCAGCAGGACTGGGATGTCATGATCGCAGAGGGAGATATTACCCGCTGCGTGGGCGATGCGATCTGCCTTGTAGTAGCTGAGAATGAAGACATTTTAAATAAGGCCAAGAAGCTGGTTAAGATCGATTATGAAGAACTGGAGCCGGTAAGAGGCATTGCAGATGCAAAGCGGGAAGACGCACCGAAGGTGCATTCGAAGGGAAACCTCTGCCAGACCCGCCACGTGGTGCGCGGAGATGCGGCAAAAGCACTTGCCGAGTCCAAATACACGGTAACCGATTCCTTCCGTACTCCGTTTACGGAGCATGCATTTCTGGAGCCGGAATGCGCGATCGCATTCCCTTATAAGGACGGCATCAAGATCTTAAGCACCGATCAGGGTGCGTTTGATACGAGAAAAGAGACTGCCATTATGTTTGGCTGGGAGCCGGAGCGTATTGTGGTGGAAAACCAGCTGATCGGCGGCGGTTTTGGTGGAAAAGAAGATGTTTCCGTCCAGCATATCGCAGCACTGGCTGCCTGGAAATACCAGATTCCGGTAAAGGCAAAGTTCAGCCGCCAGGAATCTTTGTTCTTCCATCCGAAGCGTCATGCCATGGAAGGAACCTTTACGCTGGGTTGTGACGAAAACGGTATTTTCACCGGACTGGACTGTGAGATCAACTTCGATACCGGAGCTTATGCATCTCTTTGCGGACCGGTTCTGGAGCGTGCCTGCACCCATTCCGTGGGTCCATACTGTTACCAGAACACAGACATCCGCGGCTATGGTTACTATACCAATAACCCGCCGGCCGGTGCGTTCCGCGGCTTTGGCGTATGCCAGAGTGAGTTTGCACTGGAATCCCTGATCAATGTGCTGGCAGAGAAGGTCGGCATTACCCCGTGGGAGATCCGTTACCGCAATGCCATCGAACCTGGAAAGGTTCTTCCGAACGGACAGATTGCAGACTGTTCCACCGCATTGAAAGAGACTCTGGAGGCGGTGAAGGATGTCTACGAGAAGAATATGGATCATGCCGGAATCGCCTGTGCCATGAAGAATGCAGGCGTTGGTGTCGGACTTCCGGATAAGGGCCGTGCGAGACTGGTGATCGAGGATGGAGTCTGCGTGATCTACTGCGCGGCTTCGGATATCGGCCAGGGATGTCTGACGGTATTCTGCCAGGCTGTAGCACAGACAACCGGGCTTCCGCTTTCTAAGATCCGCAATGCGGTAGCGAACACGGAGAATGCGCCGGATTCCGGAACGACATCTGGTTCCCGCCAGACGCTGCTTTCCGGTGAGGCAGTCCGCGGTGCCTCTGCCCTGTTAAAAGAGGCAATGGATGAGGTTGGCGGAGACTTAAGCAAGCTGGAAGGCCGCGATTTCTTCTATGAATACTTTGAGCCGACCGATAAGCTGGGCGCAGATGTTCCGTTCCCGAAGAGCCACATCGCATATGGCTACGCAACCCATGTCGTGATCCTGGATGACGAAGGAAAAGTCAAAGAGGTTTATGCCGCACACGATTCCGGAAAGGTCGTAAACCCGATCTCCATTCAGGGCCAGATCGAGGGCGGTGTGCTCATGGGTATGGGTTACGCACTTACGGAGGACTGGCCGTTAAAGGACTGCGTTCCGCAGGTGAAGTATGGCACGCTGGGACTTCTGCGTTCCACCCAGATCCCGGATATCCATGCCATTTACGTGGAGAAGGATGAACTCCTTGGTGTGGCATACGGAGCAAAGGGAATCGGCGAGATCGCAACCATCCCGACGGCACCGGCGATCCAGGGCGCATATTATGCACTGGACCATAAGTTCCGCAAGTCCCTTCCGTTAGAAGATACATATTATAGGAAGAAATAGGTTTTCACGCATTCTGGTTTTATGATAGATGAACAAAATGAGAAAAAAATGAAAAAAAGTTTTGTACATACTTGACATAGAGCCAGAATGTGTTATGATAGCTATAGAAACAAACAAAAAGTTTGAACAAATACAAAAAGTTTGTCAGGAGAGTAAACATGGAGAAAATTCTTTGGGCATTGAACAAGATGCCGAAAAGCGAAGACAAGTGCCTGCCTGTTATGAGCATTGAGAATATCAAACAGGCGCGTGAGTTCCACAAGAGCTTCCCACAGTATTCCATCACCCCGCTCGCAAAGCTGGACGGTATGGCTGAGGGTCTTGGCCTTGGCGGTCTGTTTGTAAAGGACGAGAGCTATCGCTTTGGCTTAAACGCATTTAAGGTGCTGGGCGGTTCTTTCGCAATGGCACGCTACATCGCAAGTGAGATGGGACGTGATGTGTCCGAGATGACATACGATTATCTGACCAGCGAGAAATTCCGTGAGGAGTTTGGCCAGGCTACCTTCTTTACCGCTACTGACGGAAACCACGGCAGAGGCGTTGCATGGGCAGCAAACAAGCTGGGCCAGAAGGCAGTTGTACATATGCCGAAGGGCAGCACCAAGACCCGCTTCGACAACATCGCAAAAGAGGGCGCTAAGGTAACCATCGAGGAAGTCAACTATGACGACTGTGTACGTATGGCAGCAGCTGAGGCAGAAGCAACCCCGCACGGTGTAGTCGTTCAGGATACCGCATGGGAAGGCTATGAGGAGATCCCGGCATGGATCATGCAGGGTTACGGAAGCATGGCAGGCGAGGCTGCAGAGCAGCTGCGTGAGGTTTCTGTAAACCGTCCGACCCACGTATTCGTTCAGGCAGGTGTCGGAAGCCTTGCAGGTGCAGTGGTTGGTTACTTCACCAACCTGTATCCGGAGAATCCGCCGAAATTCGTTGTTATGGAAGCTGGCGCTGCAGCATGCCTGTATAAGGGTGCAGTTGCAGGAGACGGCGAGCCGCGCATCGTTGGCGGTGACCTTCAGACGATCATGGCCGGTCTTGCATGCGGTGAGCCGAACATCATCGGCTGGGATATCTTAAGAAACCATGTATCCGCATTCGTTTCCTGCCCGGACTGGGTAGCAGCAAAGGGTATGAGAATGCTGGCTGCTCCGGTTAAGGGAGATCCGAAGGTTGTATCCGGTGAGTCCGGAGCTGTTGGTATGGGTGTGATCTCTACCATCATGCAGGACGACGAATACAAAGAGCTGCGCGATGCATTAGAGCTGAACCGCGACAGTAAGGTACTGATGTTCTCTACCGAGGGAGACACCGATCCGGACAAGTACAAAAAGATCGTATGGGGCGGCGAGTATCCGACTGCTGAGTAATCAGGAACGGGATACAGACAGTTAAGAACCTAATAACAAGAACATATATAATCCAGGAGGGTAAAACAATGGGACTTGATTTTGAAAAGATCAAATCAGCAGCAGAAGGATACCGTGCAGATATGACTGCATTTTTGAGAGCCATGATCTCTCATCCGAGCGAGAGCTGCGAGGAGAAGGAAGTTGTAGCATGCATCAAGGCTGAGATGGAGAAATTAAACTTCGATAAAGTAGAAGTAGACGGTCTTGGCAACGTAATCGGCTGGATGGGCGAAGGCGATAAGATCATCGCAATCGATTCCCACATTGATACCGTAGGTATCGGCAACATCAACAACTGGGAAGCAGATCCGTACGAGGGCTACGAGACTGACGAGATCATCTACGGCCGCGGCGGTTCCGACCAGGAAGGCGGTATGGCAAGTGCTGTTTACGGCGCAAAGATCATGAAGGATTTAAACCTCATTCCGGAGGGCTACAAGATCATGATCGTTGGTTCCGTACAGGAAGAGGACTGCGACGGTATGTGCTGGCAGTACATCTACAACAAGGACAAGATCGTTCCGGAGTTCGTAATCTCTACTGAGCCGACCGATGGCGGTATCTACCGTGGACATCGCGGACGTATGGAGATCCGTGTAGACGTAAAGGGCGTTTCCTGCCATGGTTCCGCACCGGAGCGTGGTTCTAACGCAATCTACAAGATGGCTGACATCATTTCCGATATCCGCGCACTGAATAACAACGGCTGCGACGAAGATACCGACATCAAGGGTCTGGTAAAGATGCTGAGCCCGAAATACAATCCGGAGCACTACGAGGACGCTCAGTTCCTTGGAAGAGGAACCTGCACCGTTTCCCAGATTTTCTATACCTCTCCGAGCCGCTGTGCAGTAGCAGACAGCTGTGCAATCTCTGTTGACCGCCGTATGACTGCAGGCGAGACCTGGGATTCCTGTCTGGAAGAGATCCGTCAGCTGCCGAGCGTAAAGAAATATGGCGATGACGTAGAGGTTTCCATGTACATGTACGACCGTCCGTCATGGACCGGCGAAGTATATGAGACCGAGTGCTACTTCCCGACCTGGATCAACAAAGAGAACGCAGCACATGTACAGGCTCTGTACGATGCTCATGTTGCACTGTTCGGCGACAAGCGTATGGGACCGGATTCCACCAAGGAGCTCCGCAACCGTCCGCTGATCGATAAGTGGACCTTCTCCACCAACGGTGTTGCAATCCAGGGACGTTACGGCATTCCGTGCGTAGGCTTTGGCCCGGGCGCTGAGAGCCAGGCTCATGCTCCGAACGAGATCACCTACAAAGATGACCTTGTAAGATGCGCAGCTATGTATGTAGCAGCAGCAAACCTGTACGATGCTTCCAAGAAAACGGATGACATTTCCCAGTTCCGTGCAGGCAAGACCAACAACGATATCAAATAATCTGATATTATTTCAGTAACCGGCAGGTCAGCGCCATGCTGCGCTGACCGCATCAAAATAATAATTTCACATGTGAAAAGAAGGAGATCAAAATGGACAAAGTATTACAGGGTTACATTGACAAATTGAACAAACTGAACTTTAAAGATATGTACGAGGGCGATTTCTTCCTGACCTGGGAGAAGACCGACGACGAGATCGAGGCTGTTTTCACCGTTGCTGACGCTCTGCGCTACATGAGAGAGCACAACATCTCTACCAAAGTATTTGAGTCCGGTCTGGGCATTTCCCTGTTCCGTGATAACTCCACCCGTACCCGTTTCTCATTCGCATCTGCCTGCAACCTGCTGGGTCTTGAAGTTCAGGATCTGGACGAGGGCAAGAGCCAGATCGCTCATGGTGAGACCGTTCGTGAGACCGCTAACATGATCTCCTTCATGGCAGACGTTATCGGTATCCGTGATGATATGTACATCGGCAAGGGCAACAAGTACATGCATGATGTAGTAGATGCAGTAACCGAGGGTCACAAAGAC
This sequence comes from Clostridium sp. AM42-4, assembly GCF_003480105.1. Taxonomy (NCBI): domain Bacteria; kingdom Bacillati; phylum Bacillota; class Clostridia; order Eubacteriales; family Clostridiaceae; genus Clostridium; species Clostridium sp. AM42-4. Next base: position 137,770 of record NZ_QUIK01000004.1, on the reverse strand, counting down.
GGCGTTCTGGAGCAGAAACCTACCCTGGTTAACTTACAGTGCGATATCGACCATCCGACCCAGTGTATGGCTGATATGCTTCACATCATCAACACCTTCGGCGGCGTTGAGAACTTAAAGGGTAAGAAGGTAGCTATGACCTGGGCTTACTCCCCAAGCTATGGCAAACCGCTTTCCGTACCGCAGGGTGTTATCGGCCTGATGACCAGATTCGGTATGGATGTTGTTCTGGCTCATCCGGAAGGATATGAGGTAATGCCGGAGGTTGAGGAAGTTGCACGTAAGAACGCTGAGAAGACCGGCGGCAGCTTCACCAAGACTAATTCCATGGCAGAGGCATTCAAGGATGCTGATATCGTATATCCGAAGAGCTGGGCTCCGTTCGCAGCTATGGAGAAGAGAACCAACCTCTACGCTGAGGGCGACACCGACGGCATCAAGGCTCTGGAGAAAGAGCTGCTGGCTCAGAACGCAGAGCACAAAGACTGGTGCTGCACCGAAGAGTTAATGGCTACCACCAAGGATGGCAAGGCTCTGTACCTGCACTGCTTACCGGCTGATATCAACGACGTATCCTGCAAGGACGGCGAGGTAGAGGCATCTGTATTCGACCGCTATCGTACTCCTCTGTACAAAGAGGCAAGCTACAAGCCATACATCATCGCAGCTATGATCCTGCTTGCAAAACAGCAGTGCCCGCAGGAGACTCTTGCAAAGCTGGCTGAGAAAGCAACCGAGAGACATATGGCTTAATCTGCCAACACGGCAGTACTGTAACCGGTAAGGTGACGGGTTATGTTACATCAGTAAATTGGGTACACCCCCTTTTTATACAACAACTTGCTCTGTCAGCGGATGCGCCACTGGCGTCTCCCTGACATGCGATGCAGCAAAAGCGGTGGCAGTCCTTAAACGGGCTGCCATCACTGCTTTGAAAATGAACAATAAGAAATATAGTCCGTAGGAGAAGGCGGACTTCAGGAGATTATATTATGGGAAAAAGAATTGTAATCGCTCTTGGCGGCAATGCATTGGGGAATAACCTGCCGGAGCAGATGATCGCAGTAAAGAAAACGGCTTCCGCGATCGTAGATCTGATCGAGGCTGGAAATGAAGTGGTAATCGCACATGGAAACGGACCGCAGGTTGGCATGATCCAGAATGCCATGTCTGAGCTGACCCGTTCCAATCCGGAAAAATATATTCCGTGCCCGCTGTCTGTATGTGTGGCTATGAGCCAGGGCTACATCGGTTATGACCTTCAGAATGCGCTGCGCGAGGAAATGTTAGACCGCGGTATCACCACGGGCTGCACCACCATCCTGACCCAGGTAGAGGTCGATGCAAAGGATCCGGCATTCGAGAACCCGACCAAGCCGATCGGTGCATTTATGACCAAGGAAGAGGCTGACAAGATGGTTGCAGAGCAGGGCTACAAGGTTGTAGAGGATGCAGGACGCGGCTACCGCCGTGTGGTTGCTTCCCCGAAGCCACAGTCTATCATCGAAATTGACACCATCCGCAATCTGGTAGAAAATGATTATGTAGTTGTTGCCTGCGGCGGCGGCGGTATCCCGGTATTCGTAACCGAGGGTCATCACTTAAAGGGTGCTGCAGCAGTCATCGATAAAGACTTTGCAGCAGAGAAGCTGGCAGAGCAGTTAAATGCAGACTGCCTGATCATCTTAACCGCAGTGGAGAAGGTTGCCGTTCATTTCGGCAAGCCGGATCAGGAGTGGCTGTCTGAGCTGACTCCGGAGACTGCACAGAAGTATATCGAGGCTGGTGAGTTTGCACCGGGCTCCATGCTTCCGAAGGTACAGGCTGCTGTCGCATTTGCAGAGTCTGCACCGGGACGCGAGTCTCTTATCACCCTGCTTGAAAAAGCAAAAGATGGTATCAACGGTCTGACCGGTACCAGAATTCACCAGTAAATAACACAGATACAATATGCAAAGCAATCAGCGGACGCGCCACTGGCGCCTCCTCGATATGCAAAGCAACGAAATAACCGCAGGAGTGGTCTGTCCGCTCTTGCGGTTAAAGTTGCATACAGGGGTAAAACCGAAAGATTTTCGCATAGAAATAGGAGTGAAGAAAACGATGAAAACGATAGTGAAGAACGGAATGCTCTGCACCGAGAGCGGTGTCTATGAAGCGGATATTCTGATCGAAAACGGCGTGATCCGTGAAATCGGGACTGGTCTTGCGGAACATGAGAGCAAACTGGGTTCGGCAGATGCAGAGATTGAAATCGTTGATGCATCTGGAAAGTATGTCTTACCGGGAGCGGTAGACATCCATACCCACATGGATCTGGATGTGGGGATCGCCCGCGTCATTGACGATTTTTACACTGGAACCATTGCAGCTGCCTGCGGCGGCACCACCTCCATTGTGGATCACATGGCATTCGGACCAAAGGACTGCAGCCTGTGGCATCAGGTCAGGGAATATCATAAGCTGGCAGATGGCAACGCCGTGGTAGACTATGGTTTCCACGGAGTGTTCCAGCATGTAAATCCGCAGGTACTGGAAGAGATGGGCGAGATTGCAAAAAAAGAGGGCATCACCAGTTTTAAGGTGTACATGACCTACGGCTACGGACTGAACGATAAAGAACTGATGCAGATTTTAACCCAGGCGAAAAAAGATGGCATTCTGATCGCTTCCCATTGTGAGAATGACGGTATGGTGAACTATTACCGGGAAAAATTTGTGAAGGAGGGGCACACCCAGCCGCGCTACCAGCCGCTCAGCCGTCCGGCCGAGACTGAGGCTGAGGCCGTGAACCGTTTCCTGTATCTGGCAGAATCAGCAGGGGAAGCACCGGTTTATGTTGTACATTTATCCAGCAAACAGGGACTCATGGAAGTGCGCCGTGCGAGAAGACGCGGACAGAAGCATTTTGGCGTGGAAACCTGTCCGCAGTATCTGTTTCTGACAGATGACCGCTACGCAGATGATCAGGAGGGCTTAAAGGCGATCATGGCACCGCCGCTTCGAAAGAAAGAGGATAATGCGGCGCTCTGGCAGGCGCTGGAGGATGGGGAACTGGATGCAGTTGCGACTGACCACTGCCCATTTACCTTTGCCAAACAAAAGCAGCAGGGCGCGAAAGACTTTACCCAGTGCCCGAGCGGAGCTCCGGGTGTGGAGGAACGTCTGCCGCTGATGTTTTCTGAGGCAGTAAAGGGAGAACACCTGACAATCCCGCAGTTGGTGCATTACCTTTGCACCAACCCGGCGAGAATCGCAGGCCTGTATCCAAGGAAGGGTACCATCCAGGCAGGTTCCGATGCAGACCTGGTACTCATCGATCCGAAAAAAGAGTGGACCATTACCACGGAGAAGATGCACGGCAACGCAGACTACACCTGCTATGAGGGCAGGAAGGTGACTGGTGCGATCGAGAAGGTATTCCTGCGTGGCCATGAGATTGTTTCGGATGGCACTTTTACCGGAACACGCGGGGAAGGACAGTATCTGAAGCGGGGAACGAGCTCTCTGGCAGAATAAGGTAAAACTAGAAGATCTGGTCCGGAGCCTTGGAAAAGCCCCGGAGACGGATACAGCCCGCAAAAAGCGGAAAGAAAGGAAGCACAGACATGCAGAATACGGATGCAGTGGCATGGACGAAGAAATTAGTCGGTATTGAGAGCACAAATCCGGGAAAAGAAGAGCATGAGATCGCCGGATTTTTGGAGCAGGAGATCAAGGCAGCACTCCCGGAGTGCGGAGAACTGAAAAAGGATTACACGAAGGATGGACGTCCGGTCCTGATGGCGGTCCTTCCGGGAGAAACAAAGGAAGAACTGGTGTTTATCTGTCACATGGATACCGTTCCGGTCGCCGGTGGCTGGACAAAGAATCCACTGGGAGAGGATGGGAAAGATGGTCGTTTCTTTGGCCGTGGTTCCTGCGATATGAAATCCGGCCTGGCGTCTGCCCTTTGTGCATTTCTGGAGGCAGCAGCGCAGAGGAAGGACACCGGCAAAGTTCCGGAGCGTACCTTAAAGTGGATCGGAACCTGTGATGAAGAAGGGGACATGACCGGTGCGGAGCGTGTCATCGAGCTTGGCTGGGTGACGAAAGACAGCCTGGTAATGGATACCGAGCCGACAGACGGTGAGATTCAGACTGCCCACAAGGGACGATACTGGTTTGAAGTCACCATGCATGGAAAGGCGGCTCATGCAAGCCGTCCGGAGCAGGGTATGGATGCGATCGCAGGAATGGCATATCTGCTGGCTTCCGCCCGCAATCGGATGAAGAAATTAAAGGAAGACCCGTTCCTGGGAAAATCCACGATCGTGTTCGGCGAGATCCAGGGCGGCGTCCATCCGTATCAGGTTCCGGCAGAATGTAAGGTGTCTGTGGATATGCGTGTGGTTCCGCCTTATCACATCGGGGATGTGAAGGCACTTCTGGAAGCTGCCGCAGAGGATGCGGCAAAGGAAATCCCGGGATTACAGGCAGAAATAAAAGTTACCGGAAACCGCCCGCCGATCGCACATCATGAAGATGCAAAGCTGCTGGCATGTCTCAAGGCAGCCGTAGAAGCAGCAACCGGAAAAGCATCGGTGGTTTCTGCATTTCCGGGTTACACCGATACGGCGGTCATTGCCGGAATGACCGGAAACTGTAACTGCCTTTCTTACGGACCTGGCACCCTTGCTATGGCACACAAGGCCGATGAGTACGTGGATGAGGCAGATATCCGCCGGTGCCAGAAAGTGTATGAAGTGTTGGTGGAACGCTGGCTGTGGGCGTAAGGAAAAGTCAGTGGACAGATAAATATCCATGTGCTATCATGAGATTTATAAAATTCCGAAAAGGAGGCATGGCATGGCAGGAGGTTTATTTTGCAGCAGCGGCGGCTGTACGGCGAAGCTTGGACCGGATATTCTGGAGCGGGTATTGAGCCGGATCGAGCGCGGCGCACCGGATAAAAACCTGCTGGTCGGGTTTGACAGCAGCGATGACGCTGCCGTTTACCGCGTCAGCGATGACGTGGCTGTGGTGCAGACTCTGGATTTCTTTCCGCCAATGCTGGAAGATCCTTATGTGTTTGGCCAGATCGCGGCCACAAATGCGCTGAGCGATGTGTACGCCATGGGAGGCGAGGTCATCAGTGCTTTAAACATTGTATGTTTCCCGCAGGATGAGGACTTAAATGTGCTCGGAGAGATCATGCGGGGCGGTTCGGAGAAGGTGGTTGAGGCCGGAGCTGTGCTCTGCGGCGGACATTCCATCAATGACAAGGATGTGAAGTACGGACTTTCCGTCAACGGTGTCGTACATCCGGACCGGATCTATAAAAATAATGGCGGACAGGCAGGCGATGTGCTGATCCTGACGAAAAAGCTGGGTGTCGGGATCATGAACACCGCAAACCGCGTGGGAGTGGCATCAAAAGAAGCCATGGCAGAGGCGATAGCTTCCATGACTACGCTGAACAAATATGCGGCGGCCATTTCCAAACGGTATACGGTACATGCCTGTACGGACGTGACCGGATTCAGCTTTTTGGGTCATCTGCATGAAATGCTGGACAAGCGTCTGTGGGCTGTGGTGGACACGTTAAGTATTCCGTATATCAAAGAGGCATACACCCATGCGGAAAACTTTATGATCACGGCTGCCGGGCAGCGAAACCGCAATCATGTAGGCTCGTTTGTGGACTTTAAAGGTGTCCCGTTCCCGTTAGAAGAAATTTTATTTGACCCGCAGACTTCCGGCGGGCTGCTGTTTGCAGTGCCGCAGGAGGAAGGAAAAGCGCTCTTACAGGAATTAAAAGAGGCTGGACTTCCGGCACAGATCGTGGGAAGAATGATCCAGCCGGGAGATGCCGGATTTCAGAAGGAGATCACGGTGCTATAGGAAGCAGGCAGGATGGAAAGCAGCATGAACGATAACAGAAGGAGAGGAAGAAAACGATGACAACTGTAGATGCAAGAGGCGATGTTTGCCCGATTCCGTTAATGAAAGCGAAAGAGGCAATCAAAAATTTAAATGGTGCAGGTGACGTAGAGGTTCTCGTAGATAACGAGATCGCGGTACAGAACCTGGAGAAGATGGCTGGTCAGATGGGATATGGCGCAGAGTCCTCCAAAACGGAAGAGAAAACCTGGAAGGTGGTCCTTCATGTGAGCGGTCAGGAGAAATCTGCCGAAGAGATCCCGGCAGACAGCTGCCTGGTACCGGCTAAGAAAAAAACAGTAGTTGCCGTGACTGCAGATCATATGGGCGAGGGCAATGAAGAGCTTGGTAAGGTCCTCATCAAAGGATTTTTATTTGCCCAGACCCAGCTTGAGACTCTGCCGGATACGATTTTATTCTACAACGGCGGTGCAAAGCTGACCTGCGAAGGCTCCGATTCCATCGAAGATTTGAAGAAGCTGGAAGCAGCAGGCGTGCAGATTCTGACCTGCGGTACCTGCTTAAACTACTATGGACTGACCGAAAAATTACAGGTTGGCGGTGTCACCAACATGTATGTGATCGCACAGACCATGGCAGAAGCTGACCTGGTTGTACGGCCATGATCTATCTGGACAATGCGGCCACCTCTCTGCACAAGCCGGAGACGGTGGCCGATGCCGTTTATAAGGTCCTGGTTTCCGGCAGTGTCGGCAATGCAGCGCGGGGAAGCAATGAGGCATCTTTGCAGGCACTGCGTCTGGCCGTGGAGACGAGAAGCCGCCTGGGAGAACTGTTTGGGTATCCGCATCCGAACCAGGTGGCATTTTCCATGAATGCAACGGACAGTCTGAACATGGCCATCCAGGGGTTGTTTGAGCCGGGAGACCATGTGATCACGACGCAGATGGAGCATAATTCCGTGCTGCGTCCTCTGTACCGGAAAGAAAAAGAGGGCGTGGAGCTGACCATCGTTCCCTGTGATGAACGGGGGCGGCTGTGCCTGGATGTTCTGCAGGGAAGTATCCGGCCGGATACCAAAGCACTGGTCTGTACCCATGCCTCGAATCTGACCGGCAATGTGAACGACCTGGAAAAGCTTGGCTCACTTTGCCATGAAAATGGCACTTTATTTGTGGTGGACGCAGCCCAGAGTGCAGGTCTTCTTCCGATTGATATGGAGCGGATGCAGATCGATGTGCTGTGTTTTTCCGGTCATAAGGGACTTTTAGGACCCCAGGGAATGGGCGGGATCTGTGTGCGGGAAGGCGTGAAACTGAAACCGTTTCGTGTGGGCGGCACGGGAATCCGCACGTTTGACAAAGAACAGCCGGATGAGATGCCAACACTCCTGGAAGCAGGAACGCTGAACATGCCTGGGATCGCAGGTCTTCTGGCCGGAGTGGAATACGTTCTGGAGAAGGGAACCGATGCCATCTTCAGGCAGGCAGATGCGTATGCGCGTGCCTTTTATGAGGGAGTGCGGAATCTGCCGGGGATTCAGGTTTACGGAGATTTTGAAGCTGCACTCCGGACTCCGGTCGTGACGCTGAACCTGAAAGATTATGATTCTGCCGCAGTTGCCGATGAGCTGATGCAGCGGTTTGATATAGCAGTCCGCTCCGGCGGTCATTGTGCGCCGCTCATGCATAAAGCACTCAAAACCGGAAAGCAGGGAGCGGTGCGCTTCAGCTTTTCCCATTTTAATACCATGGAAGAAGTACAGGAGGCCGTAAAAGCCATGCGGATCCTGGCCTGGGAGGGATAAGATGCTGAAAAAAGAACTTCATCTGATCATTACGTTTCGCGACACGGTCATGGCCATCCGCATGGAGAAAGCCATGAAGGAAGCAGGACTTCCGGGCCGGATCATTCCGCTTCCCAGTGCCATTTCCGCTGGCTGCGGACTGTGTTTCATGGCGCCTTTGGAGGCGAGAGAAGCCCTGCAGCAGGAAATGGAAAAACAGGAGATTACATGGGAACTGATCACGGAACTGATGCTCTGATTCCGTGCTTCACGGGAAATTGCATCCTGAGAAATAAAAATGTTCCGCGAAGATGCGCATTTTTATCTCATTTTCTTGTGAATGAGGCTGTAAAGTGGATTGGAGAACAAATATGACGGACAAAATGTGGAAAAACTGGTATGTGCAGCCCACAAAGCCGGAAAAAAGACGGAAAAATTACCGGGGCGGTGTGCTGGTGGCAGCATTGCTGCTGCTACTATCCCTGCCGGGGTGTGGCTATGGATCCTATGAGAAGATCACGACTGCACAGACAGCCGAAAACGGTGCCGGGCAGAGTGAAAACAGAAAAGAAGAAGCCGGGACAGAAAAAGATTACGGTGAGAATACGGCAGCGGAGATTGTGCTGGAGACAGAAGCAGCTGATGCCGGAGCGGCAAGGGGAGAAAATCCGGACGGGGCCCAGGCGAACAATCCGGGCGGGGATCAGGAAAGAAATCCGGGGGAACTTCCGGAAAATCTGGTCGGAAAAGCTGCCGAATTTTCAGAAGATTCTGGCGCTTCCATGTCGATTCTCTTTTCTGGTGACATGCTTTTGTCTGACCATGTGCTGAATGCCTACAGCCGGGCAGGCGGAATTTCCGGTGTCCTGGACCAGAATTACCGGAATGCAATCCAGTCCGTCGATTATTTTGCAGTCAATGAGGAGTTTCCGTTCAGCAGCCGCGGAACGCAGGCAGCAGACAAGCAGTATACCTTCCGTCTGGCACCGGAAAAGGTTTCCCTGTTTCAGGAAATGGGAATCGATGCCGTGACACTGGCCAATAACCATGCACTGGATTATGGGGTAGATGCACTTCTTGATACTTGTGAGGTACTGGATGGTGCCGGGATTTTGCATACCGGCGCCGGAAAAGACCTGAATGCGGCGAAACAGCCGGTTGTGTTTGAGAAGAATGGACAGAAGGTGGCGCTGATTGGAGCCACCCGCGTCATCCCGGAAGCTGGCTGGGCGGCCACGAACGGGCATCCGGGCATGCTGTCCTCTTATGAGGTTTCGGTAGAGCCTTTGCTCCAGCAGATCGCGAGCTGCCATGCAGATGGAGAAAAGGTGGTGGTCCTGATCCACTGGGGCATCGAGCGCGATGAAAAGCCGCAGGAATACCAGCGGGCGCTGGCGAAGCGCTACATCGATGCCGGGGCAGACCTGGTGATCGGAAGCCATCCGCATGTGCTGCAGGGCATCGAGTATTATAAAGGGAAACCAATCTTTTACAGTCTTGGAAACTTTGTGTTTGGCAGTTCCATCCCGAAAACCATGCTGGTGCAGGCGGAGTTTCAGGGAGAAAACCTAAGTCTTCGCTTGCTTCCGGGAATCTCATCGGGCGGCTATACCCGCATGCTGACGGATTCCGGGGAAATGACACAGTTTTATCAATACTTAGAAAGCATATCGTTTGGCGTATCGATCGGGGCGGACGGCGCAGTCAGCGCACAGCCCTGAGTGATCCCGCGTTCTTTGAAGCGTCTGGTGAGCGAATTGAGCACCAGGCGCTTATTTGCGCTCCAGAGCGGCGCAATCAGGAGATTTTTCGGTCCGTCCCCGGTGATCCGGTGGATGACAAGCTCCGGCGGCAGCAGGGCGATGCAGTCGATGACCAGATCCAGATATTCTTCCAGATCCATGACAGGAAATGGATGCTGTTCATAGACAGTGGCAAGATCCGTTCCCTTTAATACATGGAGAAGCTGCAGTTTGATGCCCTGAATGTCTTGTCCGGCGAGATAGCGGACCGTCTGCAGCATCTGTTCCCGGCTCTCGCCGGGCAGACCCAAAATGACATGGACAATGGTTTCCAGGTTCTCTGCCCTCAGTCTTTTCAGAGCATCGGTGAAGGTGGAGAGCTGGTAGCCGCGGCGGATGAAACGGGCGGTATCCTCATGGATTGTCTGCAGGCCGAGCTCCAGCCAGACCGGCTTTTCCTGGTTTAAACGGGCACACAGCTTTACGACCTCACCCGGCAGACAGTCCGGTCGCGTGCCGATGGAAAGCGCAACCACCTTCGGATGGCGGATGGCAGCGGTAAAGAGTGCTTCCAGATAGGAAAGCGGGGCATAGGTGTTGGTGTAGGACTGAAAATAGGCAATGTAGGCGTCCGGCGCCGTTCCCATCTTATTTTTGATGCGCAGGATGGCAGATTCGATCTGTGCGTTTACGGCGGAAGCTATGGAGGATTCTAAAAATCCGGAGACTTCTGAAAATGCAAGCGGCGCGGCAAAATCGCCGGATCCGCCTTCGCTGCAGAAAATGCAGCCGCGCGTGCCGAGCGTTCCGTCCCGGTTGGGGCAGGTCATATGGCCATCTAAGGCAATTTTGTAAACCTTTTGGCCGAAGCGGGACTTCATCTCAAAGTCCAGGGAGTGGTAGGGTTTGCCGTTCCAGTTCATGTGTGAGGTATGTTTCCTTTCGCAGTGATTCTTTCGCAACTGTTCAGTAGCTTCACGGTTACGTTCTTTTTTCACTCATATAGATAGTATAGCATAACGGATTCTTTTTGTCTGCACAATGCGTGGAGCGGACTCTTTTTGCAAAAAGTTGCTGCCGCATGCGCAACGCATAAACGGCAGCGTAAAAAAACACAGATATGTAAAAGAATATTGTATTGCCGGAAAAACAAGCGCTGTGCTATACTGAAAACAAGGTGGCTGTACAGCTTGCCCGGCGCATGTATTGGGCAGGCAGTCAGAAATCAAAAGAGAGAGGCAAAAAGGCCTGGAAAGCAAAAAGCCAAAAGGGAAGAATGCCAAAAGCCAAAAGGCGAGAAAGCAAAAGCCATGAAATATGGAGGGGTTAAGATGAACGAAGCAAAAACATTGGAATTGTTACAGTCAGAAGCAGCCAGAGTCCGCATGACCGAATTATACGGAGCCGGACACGTGGACGAGAATATCAGCCGTTATGAGGAGCTGGTGAAAAAATTTCAGGAAAATTTTGGAGAGAAGGATATCCTGATGTTCAGTTCACCGGGAAGAACGGAGATCAGCGGCAACCATACCGACCACAACCATGGCAAGGTTCTGGCCGGAAGCATCAACTTAGACTGTGTGGGAATCGCAGCAAAGAATGACTCCAGCAAGGTCAACATCATCAGCGAAACCTTCAACCAGAAATTTACCATCGATTTAAATGAGCTGCAGCCGAGTGCCAAGAAGGCCGGAACCATCGATCTGGTAAAGGGGTTGTTAAAGGGCTTCCAGCAGTCGGGCTATGAAGTGGGCGGTTTTGATGCGTACATTACCAGCAATGTCATCAGTTCTGCCGGTGTGAGCTCTTCTGCATCATTTGAAATGCTTCTTTGCTCGATGTTAAACCGTTTCTTCAACGATGGACGCATGAGTACCGTAGCTTATGCCCACATCGGAAAGTATGCGGAAAATGTGTACTGGGATAAGGCCTCCGGCCTGTTAGACCAGATGGCATGCGCCGTGGGAGGCCTGATCACTATTGATTTCTTAGAGCCGGCTGAGCCGAAGGTCGAGCAGATCGATTTCGATTTTGCATCCCAGAACCACAGCCTCATCATCGTGCAGACCGGAAAAGGCCATGCAGATTTAAGTGCGGATTATTCCTCTGTACCGAATGAAATGAAGAAGGTAGCCCAGTTCTTTGGCAAGGAAGTCTGCGCGGAAGTGACGGAGCAGCAGGTGATCGACAACATCCAGGAGGTCCGTGCTTTTGCCGGAGACCGTTCCGTGATGCGTGCTCTTCATTTCTTTGAGGAGAACAAGCGCGTTGAGGCAGAGGTATCAGCCTTGAAGGAGGGACGTTTCGAGGACTTCTTAACCAACATTACCGCATCCGGAAACTCTTCCTGGAAGTGGCTGCAGAACTGCTACACGACAGCCAGCGTGCAGGAGCAGGGAATCTCCATTGCGCTGGCTCTGACAGAACTGTTCATCGCGGAAAAACAGCGCGGTGCATGCCGCATTCACGGCGGCGGTTTTGCAGGTGTCATCATGGCGATGCTGCCAAATGATATCGTGGACGAGTACATCGACTACATTGAGCATGCCATGGGCGCAGGCAGTGCATACCGCATGAGCATCCGTCCTTACGGCGCAATCTGCGTGAATGATATTATTTAATGCAAACGTTTGTTGCTGGGCACGCATGCGTGAACAGTAACAAACGTTTCGGATTGTTTGCGTATGTGAACAGTAACAAACTTTCTTTTTTCGTCAATCTGTGATATGATGGCGGGCGGTAGTGATGCCGCCCGTCATTTTTTTGCTTGGCATATCGAGGAGGCGCCAGTGGCGCGTCCGCTGATTACGAGGCAATATTCAGAGCACATGTGTACCTGCTGTGATGACAGGCGATTGCCAGAATGATTGTTTCTACGGAAATTCCGGCATCACTCCAGACGGAAAAGAGGATAAGACTGGAATATGAAACATTACAAAAAAATCACAGCCCTGATCTATGGGGCACTCCTTTTGATCTGTATTGGAATCGTGTGGTTCCTTGGTGCGTTAAATAAACAGGGAAGCAGTTCACCGCAGGATAAAACAGGGCAGGAAAGCAGTGCGCAGGCCGGAGCAGATCAGGGAAAAGAAGAATCAAACAGTGACAAGAACAACGGTACGTCCGGACAGCAGAACGGATTGGATGAAACAAAAGAGGGGACAGAACGTTCAGAGAGCGGCACCGGAGAGTATGACCAGGAGTCCGAAGAAGCGCGTCAGGCCCGCCTGGAGAAAGAACGCCAGAAGTGGCTGGCGGAATACCGGCGGCAGCGGCGCAGGCATCGGAAACCATCTGGGGAGGGAGCGGAAACGGAAGAGGAGAAACCTTATGAGCCGCCGACCCTGATGCTGGCTTCGGACCTTCATTATATGAGTTCCACTACCCATGATGATGGAAAAGCGTTTTGGAGCATGGTGGAGCATGACGATGGAAAGATTGACCAGTACAGCGAAGAAATGCTGGATACGCTGGTGGAGACAGCAATCGAGAATCACCCCACGGCACTGGCTCTGACCGGGGATATTACCTTGAACGGGGAGCGCATCAACCATGAGCTTCTTGCAAAGAAGCTTCAGAAGGTGCAGGATGCCGGGATTCCGGTCGTGGTGATCCCGGGAAATCACGACATCCAGAATAAAAATGCTTCGACTTATTTTGGAGATAAGCGGGAGAAAGCAGAATATCTGGAGAGCGGAAAGGATTTTTATGATATCTATCATGAGTTTGGCTATGACCAGTCTCCGAACCGCGATGAGGCATCGTTAAGCTATGTGTACCCGTTAGATCCGTCCCACTGGCTGTTGATGATGGATTCCTGCATCTACGATGACGGGAACCATGTGGAGGGCCGGATCAGCGATGCGACATTGGGGTGGATGGAAACCCATCTGCGGGTGGCGAAGGAGCATGGCATTCAGGTAATTGTGCTGGCGCACCACAACCTGCTTCAGGAAAGCCGACTGTTCACAACCCAGTGTGAGATGGAAAACGGGCCGGAGGTGACGGCGCTGCTGGAAAAGTACCAGGTGCCGCTTTATATCAGCGGTCATCTGCATGTGCAGCGCATCCGGGAGCATGTGACCGGACCGGGACTGGAGGGAACGCAGGATGGCATTCATGAGATCGTGTTAAGTCCGTATTCCTTCCCGGGCAACCAGTATGGCATGCTGAGCTGGGATCTTCAGGATAACATGACCTTTGAGACTCGCAAGGCCGATGTGGCTGCATGGGCGAAAGCAAACGGATCGGAGAATCCGGAACTGCTGAATTTTGCAGACTGGTCTTTGCAGTATGCAAAATCCGTGATCCAGGAACAGGTAAAGCAGACCATCACCATGGTGCCGGATGACTTAAAGGCAGAGATGGCATTGATGTATGCCGACCTTTATTTCCCGTACTGTCTGGGCGAGGCGGTGCCGTGGAACGATGCGAAAACAACCAAAGCATACACGCTGTGGCAGCGGGTCGATCCGAAGGGAAAGAAATTTAAGGAAATGCAGAGCATGGCGGAAGACAGCCGGACGCCCAGACAAAGCTGGACGGGCGGCGGCTGGGTGGAAACCGGGCAGGATGGAGCGTGATGTGTCTTTCCAGGAAAGACAGACGCACACTACAGCATGACAAAAGAAAAACAAGAAAATAGCACAATAGAAATGCTGTAATAAAGCCAATAAGAATAGTGTTTGTTTTTTGAATAGGAACGAGTTATAGTCTCTCTGGCAGAGGAGAGAGCCTATGGCTCGTTTCTGCTTTTCTTTTGCATTTTTTGATTTTCAAGATTAAGAATGATGCCTGAGAAAACAAAAGACTTGGCGAAAATAGGTCTGGGCATATTCTTTTCAATTCAGGGGGAACATTATGGCTACACAGAACATCGAAGATCCGGTCAAACGCAAGATCGTGGAATACGCACTGATCACGGTGAGCATCTGGATCATGGTTGTGGGAATTTATTTTTTCAAGTTCCCAAATAACTTTTCATTTGGCGGCGTTACCGGCTTTTCGTCCGTCGTCAGTAGACTGACCGGAATGAATGCCAGTGACTTTACCTTTATCGTAAACACCGGTCTTCTGGTATTGGGCTTTTTGTTTTTAGGAACCGATGTGGGTATTAAAACCGTTTATTCCAGCATGCTCATGTCATTCAGCTTAAGTGCACTGGACCGCTTTATGCCGATGACAGGAACCATTACCGACCAGCCAATGCTGGAGCTGATCTTTGCAATCTTCCTTCCGGCGATCGGATCTGCGATCCTGTTTAACATTGGTGCTTCCAGCGGTGGAACGGACATCATCGCCATGATCTTAAAGGCACATTCCAGCATGAATATCGGAACCGCACTTTTGTTGGCAGACCTTACCTCTGTGCTGATGTCCTTCTTCGTGTTCGGGCCGACCACAGGTCTGTATTCTTCCCTGGGTCTGATGGCGAAATCCCTTGTGATCGACGGAGTCATCGAGAATATCAATCTCTGCAAGTGTTTTAACATCATATGCGATCATCCGGACCCGATCTGTGATTTTATTATAGAAGATTTAAACCGCAGTGCCACCGTTTACAAGGCACAGGGCGCATTTTCCCATCACAGCAAGACCGTCATCATGACGACCATGAAACGCAGCCAGGCGGTACGCCTGCGTAACTATATCAAAAAAGTTGAGCCGACCGCATTTATCCTGATTTCTAACTCCAGCGAGATCATTGGTAAGGGATTTTTGAGTAACTAAGGTTCTGAAATGTGTCGAAAACGTAAAGAAAAAGATGGAAAAGCCATCGCAGCTTTCTGGAGGGAAAGCTGCGGTGGCTTTTGTGCTGCATGGCATAGGAAGGCAGTATCGGCGGCACATTGGATGATCCGTGTCCATGCATGCGTGCCCAGCAACACTTCTTTGTCATACTATAATATGGAAGACAACACTGGAGGATGGAAGATGTCTGACCAAGCTTCACAGTCTCAGTCCGTGATCCGGTTTCAGGAAGCATATATGGAACAGGAAAAACTGCATAAGAGAAAGGTAAGGATCATAAGGAGTATGCTCCTTGTTTTGTTTCTTGCCCTTTGGGAACTCTGCACCAGGCTGGATATGATCGATGATTTCATATTCAGCTCCCCATCCAGGGTTCTTTTTTGTTTTTGGAAGATGATGCGGGATGGGAGTATCTTTTCCCATATAGGAATCACGCTGTTTGAGACCATTGTCAGCTTTCTGATCGTCACGGTGGTGGGGATTCTTGCGGCGGTGCTACTATGGTCCAGCCGGAGCGCATCCGAAATTCTGGAGCCATATCTGGTCATGTTAAACAGCCTGCCCAAATCGGCCCTGGCCCCGATGCTGATCGTCTGGATGGGAAGCCATGTGCATACGATTGTGGCGGCTGCCGTATCGGTCGCCGTGTTTGGCTCGATCTTGACGCTGCACACCGGTTTTTCCTCGATGGACCCGGATAAGATCCGCCTGATCTACGCCCTCGGCGGCAACAAAAAGGATGTTCTTTTAAAGGTATTGCTGCCGGGCTCCGTGCCGCTGATCTTAAGCAATATGAAGGTCAATGTAGGCCTGTGCCTGGTCGGCGTGATCATCGGGGAATTTCTGGCGGCAAGGAGAGGGCTGGGGTATCTCATTATTTATGGCAGCCAGGTATTCCAGTTAGACTGCGTAGTTCTTTCGATTGTACTGCTTTGCCTGTTTTCGGCATTGTTTTATAAGCTGATCGCGCGACGGGAAAAATCTTGATTTGCGTTTTTTCTTTCTCTGCCTGGCAAATGGTAGTATAATAAAAGAAAAAGTGCTTGGAGAGGTGCTGAATATGAGAAAACTGAATATGTGGTTATGGGGACTTTTGTCTGCTGTATCATTGGGGGTATCAGCGTGTGCTCAGGTACCACAGCAGGAAACAGTGGCTGTTGTGTCTACAGAGTCGCATGTTGCAGACCGTGTCTTGGCTGGAACATCGGCATTTGACCTGGCAGCAGTACCGGCTTATTCTGGTCAGCCATATATCGTTGTTCACGACAATGAACCGTATTTTGCGGATACGGATCTGACCGAAGATTCTTTCGAGACTTACAGTGATCTGGATTCACTCGGAAGATGTGGGACTGCATACGCATCTGTCGGAACAGATTTGATGCCGACACAGGAACGCGGAGCAATCGGGCAAGTGAAACCGTCAGGCTGGCATACCATTAAATATGATAATGTAGACGGAAAATATCTCTATAATCGTTGTCATCTGATTGGTTATCAGCTTACAGCGGAGAATGCCAATGAGAAGAATCTGATTACAGGTACCAGATATTTAAACGTTCAGGGAATGCTGCCTTTCGAAAATATGGCAGCAGACTATATCAAAGAAACCGGAAACCATGTTTTGTATCGTGTGACACCAATTTTTGAAGGAAACAATCTGCTGGCTTCTGGTGTGCTAATGGAGGCAGAGTCTGTAGAGGATAAAGGTGCTGGAGTTCTTTTCTGCGTGTATGTTTACAATGTGCAGCCTGGAATCGAGATTGATTATACAACAGGCGATAGTTCTGATTTCCAAGGTGAATCAACAAAAGAGCAGGTCATGCAAACTGCATCGTCAGAGCAGAACAGTACAGAAACCGTAGAAACTGCAAAGGTCACAGAAACCTATATCCTCAATACCAATACGAAGAAATTTCATCGTCCCTCTTGCTCATCCGTGAAACAGATGAAGGAAAGTAATAAAAAAGCTTTATCTGAGAGCAGGGATGCAATTATTGCTGCCGGGTATGATCCGTGTAAGAAATGCAATCCATAGAGGGCAGAATGAGTGCGCAGATAAAAACAGAATACAGAAAAAGAAATTAAAGTACTTGGGGAGAAAAAAGCGCTATGAGCAAAGTATTAATCGTAGTAGATATGCAGAATGATTTTGTGACCGATTCCCTCGGCAGCAAAGAGGCCAGAGAAATTGTTCCGAATGTAAAAAATAAAATTAAACAGTATGCAGATCGTGGAGACCGGATTATCTTTACACGGGATACACACGGAGAAAATTATCTGGATACCCCTGAAGGCAAAAAACTTCCGGTGAAACATTGTCTTCAGGGTACAGAGGGGTGGCAGATTGTACCGGGACTCGAAACAGAACATTGTGAATACGTCGATAAACCGACTTTCGGCTGGATGCATTGGGATGACTTTGGAACTCAGGATGAGATTGAACTGATTGGTGTCTGCACGGATATCTGTGTGGTATCCAATGCACTGATCCTGAAAGCAAAATATCCGGAGGCTGTGATATCGGTGGATGCAAGCTGCTGCGCAGGGGTGACGCCGGAAAAACACAAGGCAGCACTGGAAACAATGAGAAGCTGCCAGATTGATGTGAATGGAGAGGACTGAGTACTGTGATTTTTTTCGAAAATACCGCAGACGGAGGCAACATCAGTGCTATATCAGTATCTTCTTTTGATATTTTCCACACACTTAGACTTGCCTGAGACGGATGTACAAAGCGGACAGATCACGGAAAATCAGACAAGTGTACTCCCGGTCCGCTGGAAAAATGTCATTGTCGGAATTGTGGGAATCCTTTTCGGCTTGTTTTTGATCTGGTTTGTGCTCTGGATCACCAGGGAACCGGATGAAAGAGAAACTTGGGAACGCCGCAAGCGGATCCTGCTGAAAAAATATGGAAGCCAGCTTTTTGAAGTGGAGGAAATGCCGGACACAACCGGAAAGAGCGTGATCCGGCTGCAGAGTATCGAAAGCCTGCTTCAGATATCGGAAGATAAGAATGCTCCGGTTTTATATGTTCTTTAAGCTTGCAAAAGCACTGAACCTTGGAGACGATGCGTACTTTACCGTCGGCGGAGTTGAGTTTGTCCGCCTGTCCGCTCTGGAGCAGGCAGATCCGGAAGTACTGCGCACAGCTCTGAAACACGCAGAGATTCTTTGCAGCCCGGCAACCGACAACCGCATGGATCTGTTCATGGGCGTAGCTATGGACCCGGATGCGAAAGGCCAGTACACCACCGGTTCTACTGCGATTATGAATAACGACAATGACGATGTAAAAGGTCAGGTTTCCGCTACAGACCATACTTGGAAACCTGATCTTTTTGCGTTTGGACTCCGAAAAGAAAGCTCTTTGATTTCCTCAAAATTGATGATAGAATAAACGTGGATACAGGAAAAATATGAGAAATTAGGAAATTGTGCATAATCACAAAAAAGTGTTTACATTTACCAGTTTATATGGTAATATCATATATGTAATCGGTTTCCTAAATCGAGAGCGAAAGAGGACCTTAAAAATGAACATTAAAGAACTGGCTAGGCGTGCAGGAGTTTCTTCTGCTACTGTTTCAAGAGTATTGAACAATTCAGGTTACGTAAAAGAAGAAACAAGAAAAAAAGTACTGGAAGCAGTGGAAGAATATAATTACGTTCCCAATGCGCTTGCCAGAAACTTAAGTATTAAGGACAATCCCAGCATCGGAGTTATTATTCCGGATATTGAAAATGAATTCTTTTTTAAGGCGATCAGCGGAATCAGCGATGTGGCTGATGCCTTTCACTACAATATCGTATATTTTGGAACCAACGAAACGCTGAGCAAAGAACACGAGTCGCTGAATGTAGCAATCAGTCAGAGACTTAAGGGTGTGATTATTGCACCGATTTCCCAATTGGATACTCAAACCAAGGACAGCCTGATCAAATTAGAAGAATCCGGGATTCCGGTGGTACTGATTGACCGCGATATCAAGGGAGCACGTTTTGACGGCGTGTTTGTGGACAATTACGGTGGAGCTTACGATGGAGTCAGCGCACTGATTCAGAATGGTCACAAAAAGATTGCAGTGATTGCCGGACCAAGCACATCAAAGCCGGGAAAAGAACGGCTTGCAGGTTATAAACAGGCTCTCGAAGATGCAGGGATTCCTGTGCGGGAAGATTATATCGCATACGGAGATTTTAAACGCGAGAAAGCTTATGAATCCGCCAAATCTCTTTTGAAACAGCCGGATCCGCCAACAGCAATCTTTTCCTCCAACAACGAATCGACACTTGGTTGTTTGAAATGTCTGACAGAATGCGGCATGGTTCCGGGGCGGGAAATCGCACTATTAGGATTTGATGATATCGAGACACTCCGTGTCATTGATTACAAACTTTCTGTCGTGGAGCGCGATGCAAAGCAACAGGGGGCTGAGGCCATGAAACTTCTCATGGAGTGCTTCGCGGACAGCAAAAACCGTCAGAGGGGGAAACGCATTCTGGTCCCATATCAGGTTGTACTCAGAGGTTCTGAACGGGGAGTTCATATGGAAAAGTGAAAATAGAAGAAATGATGTGTAGTAAGATACACATTTTTCTTTTCATCAAATGTGTAACCGATTACACATTGACCATAATTCAACAAGGAAAAGGAGAGGGTATTATGAGTTTAAATCACATGATCGATCACACCATGTTAAAGGCTGATGCATCAAAAGAGACGATTATCCGCTATTGCAATGAAGCGAAGGAACATGAATTTGCATCCGTTTGTGTCAATACCTGTTTTGTGCCACTGGTTTCTGAACAGTTAAAAGGAAGCAAGGTTAAGACCTGCTGCGTCGTAGGATTCCCACTGGGAGCAATGTTGACTTCGGCAAAAGCGTTTGAAGCTTCCGAGGCGGTAAAAGCCGGAGCAGACGAAGTAGATATGGTGATCAACGTCAGTGCCCTGAAAGACAAAGACGATGACTATGTCGAAAAAGATATCCATGCAGTTGTGGAAGCTTCCAAAGGAGCAGTCGTAAAAGTGATCATTGAGACTTGTCTTCTGACTGATGAAGAGAAAGTACGTGCATGTGAGCTTTCTGTCAAGGCCGGTGCAGATTTTGTGAAGACATCTACCGGATTCTCCACAGGCGGTGCTACCGTAGAAGATGTGGCACTGATGAGAAAAACGGTTGGGGACCGTGCAAAGGTAAAAGCAAGCGGCGGTATCCGCACACCGGAAGCTGCAAAAGCACTGGTAGAAGCCGGAGCAGACCGGATCGGAGCAGGAAACGGAGTTGTGCTGCTGTAAAAGAAGACTGAACAGAGAGGGAAATGTCGTATGGGGAAAAAAGTAGTTGTATTTGGAAGTTTTGTAGTGGATCTGATGGGCAGAACCCCACACCTTCCGGCACCTGGTGAAACCGTCAAGGGAACGGTATTTAAGATGGGACCGGGCGGAAAAGGATTTAATCAGGGTGTTGCCGCACATAAAGCGGGGGCCGATGTAACGATGGTAACAAAACTCGGGCGTGATTCTTTTGCGGATATTGCATTGAACACGATGACAGAGCTCGGTATGAAGAAAGACAGGGTTTTATATTCCGATGATACCGAAACCGGATGTGCCCTTATTATGGTAGACGAGAACAGCAGCCAGAATGAGATCGTTGTTATCTTAGGAGCCTGCAACACCATTACCGATGCGGAGGTGGACTCCCTGGAAGACCTTCTGGATGGGGCAGAGTATCTGCTGACTCAGCTTGAGACGAATGTGTCTTCGGTAGAACGTATTGTGGATATCGCCTGCAAAAAGGGTGTGAAGGTGATTCTGAATACCGCACCGGTGCAGCCAATCAGCGATGAAGTGTTAAGTAAGGTTGATCTGATCACACCGAATGAGGTGGAGGCAGAGATTCTCACCGGAGTAAAGGTGGACAGTGAAGAAGCGGCAGACAAGGCGGCAGAGTGGTTCTTTGCAAAAGGTGTAAAGCGTGTGCTCATTACACTGGGCGGCAGAGGCGTTTACATCAATACCAGAGAGAAAAAGGGCATCATTCCGGCATATAAAGTAGATGCAGTTGATACGACCGGGGCAGGTGATGCTTTCAATGGAGGTCTTCTTGCAGCACTGGCCGAGGATAAGGACATCTGGGAAGCAGCGAATTTCGCAAATGCACTGGCTGCGCTTTCTGTTCAGAAGATCGGCACGACTCCGGCCATGCCACTCAGAAATGAAATCGATGAGTTTTTAAATACGCATAAAAATTAAGGGGGAAAGATTTATGCTGAAAACAGGAATTTTACATCCACAGCTGGCAAGAGTGCTTGCAGAACTGCGTCATAAAGATACGCTGGTGATCGGAGATGCGGGACTGCCGATTCCGAAAGGGGTAGAGCGGATTGATCTTGGCTGGAGACCGGGAGATCCGGCATATCTGGACGTGCTGAAAGAAATCTTGAAATATATCGTGGTAGAAAAAGCAACGTTTGCGAATGAAGCACTCAGTGTGACACCAGAATTTCATGAAAAGGCGAAAGCACTGCTTCCGGAAAATCTTCCGATCGAGTATATTCCGCATACAGAATTAAAAGCCAGAAGTGCAGACGCAAAGGCCATTATCCTTACGGGAGAGTTTACGGGCTATACCAATGTAATCCTGACAGCAGGATGTGCTTATTAGTTATCAGGAAATCCAAAGGAGGCGGAAAATGGGGGATCGTGTTGTATTACGGCTGGAAGATATCGTGAAAACATTTCCAGGCGTAAAGGCTTTGGATGGAGTGAAACTGGATGTCAGGGAAGGAGAAGTCCATGCGCTCTGCGGAGAAAACGGAGCCGGAAAATCAACGCTGATGAAAATCATCGCAGGCGCGCAGGGGTATACATCCGGTCACATGTATGTCCAGGATCAGGAAGTGGTATTTCATTCAACCAAGGAAGCTGAAAAAATGGGAATCGCCATGATTTATCAGGAATTTAATATGGTTCCGGAGCTTTCCGTGGCAGAAAATATGTATCTTGGAAGACTTCCCAGGACCCAGTTTGGAAGTGTGGACTGGAAAAAACTTTACCAGGATGCGGATGAAGTTTTGAAGCGCCTGGGACTGAAATTCAGCAGCCACAGCAAAGTGAAAAATCTGTCGGTTGCGGAATCCCAGATGACAGAGATTGCAAAGTGCCTGACAATTGGCGCGAAAGTCATCATTATGGATGAGCCGACCGCGGCTCTGACCGATGAAGAAATCCAGATCCTGTTTCGGATCATTGCAGAATTAAAGGAAAAGGGAATTTCCATTTTATATATTTCCCACAGAATGGATGAAATCTTCCAGATTTCAGACCGGCTTACCGTATTTCGGGATGGAAAGTACATTGCGACCAAGCGCATTGGAGAAACCGACTATGATGATGTGGTATCCATGATGGTTGGCCGCAGTGTGACCAATCTCTACCCGAAGCGGAATTATGAAAAACAGGATGTAGCCATGGAGCTTCGCAAGGTAAGCGGTAAGGGCGTTCACGATGTGAGTCTGAAGCTGCACCGCGGAGAAATTCTTGGTATCGCAGGACTGCTTGGTTCCGGAACGATCGAGCTTTCCAAAATCGTATATGGAGCTCTTCCAATGACAAGCGGGGAAGTGATCATCAATGGAGAAACGAAAGACTGTTCTTCTCCGAGAAAAGCCCTGAAAGCAGGAATTGGTTTTGTATCCGATGACAGAAAACAGGAAGGACTGGTTCTGATCCGGAATATCCGAGAAAATGTTTCCATGTCATCGTTAGACAAAATCAGTACAGGTGGTCATCTGAATAAAGCGAAGGAAACCGAAAATATCAATGCACAGGTAGAACGTCTGAACATCAAGATCAGCAGTCCGGCCCAGCTTGCCGGAAAACTGAGTGGCGGAAACCAGCAGAAAGTGGTATTTGCAAAGGTTCTGGAGGCAGATCCTTCCATCCTGATTTTGGACGAGCCGACACGAGGTGTCGATGTAGGCGCAAAAGCAGAAATTTATCAGATCATGGATGAACTGACCCGGCAGGGCAAGAGCATTATCCTGATTTCGACAGATCTGCCGGAGGTGATCGGTATGAGTGACCGCGTGGTGATCATGCGGGAAGGATATACCGTCCTGGAAATTGATAAATCAGAGATGAATCAGGAAACAATATTAGCTTATGCATCGGGAGGAGTCAGTGAAAATGAATAAGAAAAAATTAATCAATCAGATTAATATCTATCGCTCCGTGTTGATCCTTCTTGTAATCTGTGTATTTGCAACAATTTTGTCCCCGAGTTTCTTAAGTGTGACAAACCTGTTCAATGTATTTAAGCAGATCACGGTAGCAGGAATTGTGGGATGCGGTATGACATTTGTAATTTTAACCGGAGGCATTGATCTGTCCGTTGGATCCATTCTGGGTCTGTCTGGCGTTCTGGCATCCGGAGTGTTAGCCTCTACCGGCAATACAGCCGCAGCAGTAGCCGTATCCCTGATTGTCGGTGTGGCCTGCGGAGCAGTAAATGGATTTTTCGTATCCGTATGCGGAATTCCACCGTTTATTTCAACCCTTGGCATGATGACTCTGCTGCGCGGTGTGATTCTTGTCTATACAAAAGGATCTCCGATTCCGATCAAAGTAGATTCTTATAAGTTCTTCGGAAAAGGCAGCATTGCAGGAATCCCGGTTCCGGTTATCATCCTGATTGTAGTATTTTGCTGGCTCACTATATTCTGACCCAGACTACCTATGGACGCAGTGTCTATGCCGTAGGAGGCAACCGGGAAGCAGCGCGTCTTTCCGGCATCCGCGTAAAGACCAGCGAATTTCTGGTTTACACATTGAATGGCTTGATGTGCGGCATGGCCGGACTGATTCTGACCGCACGTCTTGGATCCGCACAGTCTACCAGCGGAACCGGCATCGAGATGGATGCGATCGCTGCCGTAATCCTTGGCGGAACCAGCTTAAGCGGCGGTGTTGGTTTCGTACTGCCGACGGTTGTAGGTGCTATGATCATGGGTATCATCGATAACATCCTTACGCTAATGAACGTAAACCCGCATGCGACTAACATCGTAAAAGGTGCAGTGATTCTGATCGCAGTCCTGGTAGATAAGAAAGTAAAAGATCTGTCCGCAAAGGCAGAGTAAAGAAAAACGAAACAAAAAAATAATCCCTGCGGGGAGAAAATAAAAAGGAGAGCGTATTTATGAGAAAAAGATTGGGAGCAGCTTTCATGGCAATGGCAATGGTATGTGCAGGATTAACCGCATGCAGTTCTGGTTCTTCCACAAATGCGCCGGCTGAGACAAAGGCCGAGACCAAAGCAGAGGAAAAGGCAGAAGAAAGCAAGGACGAAGCAAAAACTGAGGATGGAGCAGAGAAGAAAGACGGTGGTTATGTCATCGGTCTGGCTATGAACACCCAGACAAACCCATTTTTCGTAGACGTAAAAGACGGCGTTCAGAAGGCTGCAGATGAGCATGGAATTGAACTGTATATTACCGATGCACAGGACGACCCGACCATCCAGATGAAGGATGTAGAGAACCTGATTACCAAGAATCCGGATGCAATCATCATCGATACCTGTGATTCCGATGCAATTGTTTCTTCCATCGAAGCCTGCAACGAGGCAGGCATTCCGGTATTCACCATGGACCGCGAAGCCAATGGCGGCGATGTGGTTTCCCACATCGGTTACGATGCAATCAAATCCGGTAAACTGGCAGGACAGTTTCTTGTAGACTCCCTTGGTGGAAAAGGCAAGATCGTAGAGCTTCAGGGAATCATGGGAACCAACGTTGCACAGCAGCGTTCCGAAGGTTTCAACTCTGTGATTGCAGAGAATCCGGATATGGAAATCGTAGCTTGCCAGGTCGCAGATTTTGACCGTGCGAAAGCAATGAGCGTTATGGAGAACATCCTTCAGGCAAACCCGGAGATCGATGGTTTATATGCAGCAAATGACGAAATGCTGTTAGGTGCACTGGAAGCTATGGATGCAGCAGGCAGAACCGAGAGCATCGTAAAAGTAGGTTGTGATGCAATCGATGATACACTGGAAGCAATCAAGGGCAAACGTGTTGAGGCTACCATTGCAGAGCCGCCGTTCTTCCTTGGAAAAGCAATCCTGAACACCGCGTATGATTATCTGGAAGGCAAAGAAGTAGAAGCTCATGTCGTTCTGGACAACCAGCTGGTAACCCAGGAGAACGTAGATACCCTGGTAACCAAAGAGTGATCGAACATAAAAAACAGGATATGAGATAAGGGCAGGGGCCGTCGGAGAAGATCCGACGGCTCTTTCGTGTCCAGGTGCATCGTTTAGGCAGATTGTCTGTGAATTGCAGCCTTGTATCCGTTTTTACGCTGTGTTATGATACAAAGGAATTGCACCTTGGCGCGAACGAGAGAAAAGAAATGGAGAACGTTTCATGCAGGTATTGAATCAGGATATCAAAACAGGACAGTTTAAACAGATCTATCTATTATATGGAGAAGAAGCCTTCCTAAAAAACAGCTACAAAAACCGCTTAAAAGAAGCCATCATCGGCGATGACACCATGAACTTTGCCCGGTTTGAGGGAAAGGGACTCGATGTGAACGAGCTGATCCGGCTGGCAGATACCATGCCATTCTTTGCGGAGCGCCGCCTCATTCTCATTGAAGACAGCGGATTTTTCAAAAGTGCATCCGATGCCCTGGTGCAGTACCTTCCGTCCATGCCGGACACCACCATCTTGCTATTCGTGGAGAGTGAGGTCGATAAGCGCAACCGCCTTTACAAGAAAGTCAAGGACATGGGCTATGCAGCAGAATTAAACCGCCAGGACAGCGCCCAGCTGGCCCGATGGGCAGGCGGGATCCTGGCAAGGGAGCAGAAAAAGATCACCAGCCGCACGATGGATTTATTTTTAAGCATGACCGGGGATGACATGGAAAACATCCGCATGGAGCTAGAAAAGGTCATCAGCTACACGCTGGGGCGCGATGTCATCACCGATGAAGATGTCATGGCGGTCTGCACGGTGCAGGTCACAAACCGCATCTTCGATATGGTTGCAGCCATTGTAAACCGCCAGACCCGGAAAGCTATGGACCTCTACGAAGACCTCCTGACCTTAAAAGAGCCGCCGATGCGCATTCTCTTCCTGATCGCGAGACAGTTTAACCAGCTGTTGCAGGTCAAAGAGCTGATGGCAAAGGGCATGGACAAGGGAAGCATTGCATCGAAGCTCAAAATGCAGCCATTTGTGGTAGGAAAGGTCATGCCGCAGGCCAGACAGTTCAGCCGGGAGCAGATCCTTTCGTACGTGGAATCCTGCGTGGAGACAGAAGAAGCAGTGAAGAGCGGACGGCTGCAGGACCGGCTGGCGGTGGAGCTGTTGATCACGAAGGAGTATGGAAATTAAAAAAATCGTTGTTATTTTCTTGCTTTTTTCCTACTTTCCTTATACCATTATAGCTGTGTGGTGATTTTGTGTGATAGCAGCACAACACAAATTATCACAGCACTACGATATATTACAAACAAGCTGTCGAACAACCGCGAAACAAGTCGCACGAATCTGTTTGCCCTGGCATTCAGTTTGCGTTAGAATAAAGACAGCGTTGAAAGGAGAACGGAAATGAACGGAGCAGACATCCGTTTTGTACATCTCGGAATTACGATCGAGCATCTGAAAAGCAGTATTTCAGTATTCGGATTCCGGATTGCGTTTTATGGCATCATCATTGGAATCGGAATGCTGGCGGGCATATGGATCGCCCAGTCAGACGCGAAGCGAAGGGGACAGGACCCGGAGCTGTATCTGGATTTTGCACTGTATGCGATCATTTGTTCCATTATCGGTGCAAGGATTTACTATGTGCTTTTTGAGTGGGATTACTACAAAGAGAATCTGCTGCAGATCTTTAATCTGCGGGCAGGCGGCCTTGCTATTTACGGCGGGGTGATCGCCGGGGCCATTACCATGATCGTGTATACCTGCGCAAAAAAGGTATCATTTTTCTCTATGGCAGACACGGGTGTACTGGGACTGGTAACCGGGCAGATCATTGGCCGGTGGGGAAATTTCTTTAACTGTGAGGCGTTCGGCGGCTATACAGACAGCCTGCTGGCTATGCGGATCAAACTTTCGCTGGTAAATGACAATATGCTCAATGCAGATGTTTTAAGTCACAAGATCGTGGAAAACGGGGTGGAGTTTATTCAGGTGCATCCGACCTTCCTCTATGAGTCCTGCTGGAATCTGTGTCTGTTGCTGTTTATGCTCTGGTTCCGGAAGCACAAGCAGTACGATGGGCAGATGCTCTGGATCTATCTGTGCGGTTACGGACTGGGGCGTTTCTGGATTGAGAGTCTTAGGACCGACCAGCTCATTTTATTTGGAACCGGACTTCCGGTTTCCCAGGCACTGTCGCTGGTACTGATCCTGGCTGCTGCGGGTAATCTGATCTGGAGAGGCAGAAAAAAGAAGACCGCATAAAATAAAACATCCCATTGTCGGGCATGTGTGTATGAAAAGGAACGAAACGGGAATGAAAAGCATGCTGCAGGTTGGGATTACAAATGCCATAAAACATGTCACATATTGGACGTGATACAGCTGGAAAAACAGATTCTGGCCAAAAAGCTGTGTCACTGGATACCTGGAGGAAGCGGGCATGGAAATTTCCAAGGAGGAGCTGGTGGTGTGCATCGAGAAAGCCAGAAAAAAACTGGAGGACAGTATTGAAGGAGGAGCTGAGTATTCTTATATCTACGAAAATAGTGTAGAGCTCGACCGCCTGATCGAGATCTACATCGCTATGGAATACTGAAAATGAAGATCCTTTGCCGGGCGCGCATGTGTGGACGGCAGCGAAGTTTAGGAGACTTTGTAAGGGAAACATCCGCAAATGATAAGAGGGTGTTTCCCTTTTTTACTGCAGAATTGGAAAAACCTTTTGATTCTTACGTTTTTCCTTAATTTTCCATTGCTTTTTTGTGAAAAAAACTTGCTATTTTTTTACGCATGTACTACACTTATGTTACAAGTGGTGGAAAGTGGCGCAAAGTGGTTCGAAATGGTACAAAAGTGTAGGACAAGGGTTTTGTCGTGGCTGCTGCTCATGGATATGTGAACAGCAGACAGCACGCATTCGGAATGCGCACGGTGCAGGCGAAGCAGGTGATGGAAGATGTTCATGGGTGAATACAATCATACAGTGGACGCGAAGGGCAGGTTGATCGTCCCTTCCAAATTCAGGGAACAGCTTGGAGACGAATTCGTGGTAACGAAGGGGCTCGATGGCTGTTTATTCGTCTATGAAAACACCGAATGGAAAGCTCTGGAAGAAAAACTGCATGCCCTGCCGCTCACCAATGCAAACGCACGAAAGTTTTCCCGTTTTTTTCTTGCGGGCGCTACCACCTGTGAAGTAGATAAACAGGGACGGATTTTGCTCCCGGCCGTTTTGAGGGAATTCGCCAAGATCGACAAGGACGCAGTGTTAGTCGGCGTGGGAAGCCGGATTGAGATCTGGAGCAGAGATAACTGGAATCAGTCGAATACCTACGACGACATGGAAGAAATTGCAGAGAATATGGAGGGTCTTGGAATTTAAATGGCATTTGAGCATAAATCAGTATTACTTTATGAGACAGTCGACAGTCTGAACATCAGACCGGACGGCATTTATGTAGATGGAACCCTTGGCGGGGGCGGACATGCTTATGAGGTCTGCAAACGCTTAGGGGAGCACGGACGCCTCATCGGCATCGATCAGGACGCAGATGCGATCGCAGCTGCATCGGCGCGTCTTTCCGAGTTTCAGGACAAGGTTACCGTAGTGCGGAGCAATTATGAAAACATTGCTTCGGTGCTTCATGACCTTGGCATTGAAAAGGTGGACGGCATTTATCTGGATCTTGGTGTTTCCTCTTACCAGCTGGATACAGCATCCAGAGGGTTTACCTACCGGGAGGATGCACCTTTGGACATGCGTATGGACCAGCGCAATCCGCAGACTGCGGCGGACATTGTAAACAATTACAGCGAAATGGAGCTTTACCGCATCATCCGCGATTACGGGGAGGACCGCTTCGCAAAGAATATCGCAAAGCACATCGTGCGGCAGCGCCAGGAGAAGCCTTACGAGACCACCGGGGAGCTCATCGAGACCATTAAGGCAGCGATTCCGGCAAAGATCCGGGCTACGGGCGGGCATCCGGCCAAGCGTACCTTCCAGGCGATCCGCATTGAATTAAACCACGAGCTGGATGTATTAAACCGCTCTATTGACACCATGATTGATCTTTTAAATCCGGGCGGTCGTCTGAGCATCATCACCTTCCACTCACTGGAGGACCGGATCGTGAAAAAACGCTTCCGGGACAATGAAAACCCGTGCATCTGCCCGCCGGAATTTCCGGTATGTATGTGCGGCAGAAAGAGCAAGGGCACGGTCATTACCAGAAAGCCGGTCGTGCCTGGGGAAGAGGAACTGGAATACAATAAACGTTCAAAGAGCTCTAAGCTCCGTGTATTCGAACGGGCGTAAGAAGGGTGCAGCAAGCTGCACGTATCCGAATGAGCCTAAGTGCGGTGCCGTAAGATCAGCTGCATCGTGAAATAGTAAGCTACAGATTTATAAATATAAAAAGGGAATGTTACGTTAAGAGGAAAAAGGAGGAATGGGTATGGCTTCGCACAGAGCAGCAGGAAAAAACCGCTATGTGTATGGAACTGCCGCCAGAGATCTGGCTGCAGAAAGGGAACGGACAAGAGAACGGAGAGTTGTGCAGTACCGCCAGAATATGAGCCATACTGTCAGAAAAAACCAGGAAAAGGCACTTCAGATGGACCTGCCTTATGTGATCATGCTGACACTGGCTACCTTCTGCACACTGTATATCTGTGTGGGGTATCTGCATGTACAGTCTGCCATGACTGCCAAGATCCATAATATCGAGGGACTGGAGCAGGAGTTAGAGCAGCTTCGTTCGGAGAATGACGCCCTTCAGACCCGGATCAACACCGACATGGATCTGGACCATATCTACAAAGTGGCAACAGAGGAGCTCGGCATGGTATATGCCAACCGTAATCAGGTATTATTATATGATAAAACGGAAAGTGAGTATGTAAGACAATATGAGGACATCCCAAAACACTAATCAGCATTCACAAAAGGGAGAGAGGAGAAGATCCGGCGTGCGCCGGGTCTTCACAACATATATGCAGGAAAAGCTGGCGGTCACGGTCATTGTGATTACGCTGGCTTTGTTTGCATTAATCTATGTGTTATATCAGATCATGACTACAAAGCAGGACAGCTATAACCAGATCGTGCTGTCCCAGCAGCAGTATGACAGCCGTGTGCTTCCTTACCGGCGTGGCGATATCGTGGACCGCAACGGAACGTACCTTGCAACCACGGAGAAGGTGTATAACCTGATCATTGACCCAAAGCAGATCATGTCCGCGGAGGAGGATTACCTGGATGCGACCGTAACGGCCCTGGTAACCGTATTTGGCTACGATGACAGCGAAATGCGCAGTCTGATCCGTGATAACTCGGCAAAGGCATATCTGCGCTATGCAAGACAGCTTTCCTACGATCAGAAGGAGGCCTTTGAGCAGTACCAGTCCGATACCAACAAGGCCAATGCCAAGGCGGATTCCAAGGCCCGGGTCAAGGGCATCTGGTTTGAGGATGAGTTTAAGCGCATTTACCCATACAATTCCCTGGCCTGCAACGTGGTGGGTTTTGCTACCAGCGATGGCGGAACGGGAAACGGCGGCATTGAGCAGTCCTACAACGATTCCCTGATCGGCACCAATGGCCGGGAATACGGCTATTTAAACGATGAATCCAATCTGGAGCGTGTCATCAAAGCCGCCCAGAACGGAAACACGGTGGTTTCCAGTATCGACGTGAACATTCAGAATGCAGTGGAAAAGCGCATCAATGAATGGATGGCAGAGACAGGCTCCGAGCATGTGGGTGTCGTGGTCATGAACCCGAATAACGGTGAAGTTCTGGCCATGGCGAATGACAGTATGTTTGACCTGAATAATCCGAGAAGTGCGGCAGACAGCTTCAGTGAGGATGCGCTCCGGGAGCTGGGCTTAAAGGAGGCCATGCAGACCTACAACCGCCAGCACAGAAAGACCGATGGCAGCACCATCACCATGGAGCAGGTGCCGGATCATTTCTCGTCAGACGAGATCCGTTCCTATGGCCTGCAGGTGGCCTGGAACCAGAAATGGAGAAATTACGATATCAGTGATACTTACGAGCCGGGTTCCCCATCTAAGATCTTTACGGTAGCGGCTGCACTGGAGGAGGGTATCATTTCCCCGAACGATACGTTTTACTGTGACGGCTACCAGGAGGTAGCGGGGCACCAGATCAAGTGTACGGCCTTTAAAAAGGGTGGTCACGGTATGCTGACGGTGGCAGAAGCGCTGATGGTTTCCTGCAACGATGCCATGATGCAGATCGCAGCCAAGACAGGAGCGGAAACATTTGCACGCTACATGAGCTCCTTTGGCTTTGGTGAGAAGACCGGAATTGACCTTCCGGGTGAGTCAGATGCCAAGGGTCTGGTAAGAAGTGCTTCCGAGATGAACTCTGCGGACTTAGCGACCAACTCCTTCGGCCAGAACTATAACTGCTCCATGATCCAGATGGCAGCAGCCTACTGTTCCGTGATCAACGGAGGTTCCTACTATGAGCCACATGTGGTAAAACAGATCTTAAATGACCAGGGCTCTGTGGTAAAAGAAGTAAAGCCGAAGCTGGTGCGTGAGACTGTTTCTGAATCTACCAGCAACTTCATTAAGGATGCCTTATTCCGCACGGTTTCCGAGGGAACCGGTAGAGCTGCAGCGGTTGAGGGCTACGAGATTGCCGGAAAGACCGGTACGGCAGAGAAAATCCCGCGTTCCGCAAAGAACTATCTGCTTTCCTTCTGCGGTTTCGCACCGGCCTATGACCCGCAGGTACTGGTATACGTCATTATCGACACTCCGCATGTAGAAGACCAGGCACATAGCTCTTATGCAAGCGGTGTATTTTCTAAAATCATGGGTGACATTCTTCCTTATCTGAACGTCTTCCCGTCTGTCGATTTTGAGGCGCAGCAGAGCGAGGCAGCAGCGCAGCTTCCGGAGGCTGAGGGCATTACCGACAACACCGGCACTACGCCGGAGCCGGAGACTGAGCCGAAGGTATACGAGACGGAAGAGTATGTGGAGCCGGGTGCCGATTCTGACCTGCCGGAGGATGTGCCGGAGAGCACGGAGGCAGATGGAACGGATGAGACAGCCGGAAGCGGCTATGTTCCACCGGCCCAGACAGTCCCGGAAACCTCTGCTTCGGAAAGCAGCGCAGCAGAGAGCTCTGGGGCAGCAAATGAAGAGAGCACTGGTGCTGCTGGCACAGGAAGCACGGGTTCCGCTAATGCAGGAAGTACAGGTACCGGAACCACAGCTGCGGCAGGCGCAGAAAGTACCGGTGCAGCAAAGACAGAAGACTCTGCTGCAGCCGGAACGGAGAGTAAAGCAGCTTCCACGGCAGCCGGAAGCTCCGGGCAGGAGCGCGAAACCATGAGCAGTACTTCTGCTGCCGGAGAGTGAGCACTGCCGGAGTGCAGCATGACTGTCATCTGGACGGAAAACTGCTTAGGGCAGAATAGGATATCCCGCTGCTTCATACAATAGAATAAGAATGACCGTCCAGGGAGCCGGCATGGGAAGCTTTCAATTTATGGATATACAGCCAAAACGGGAATATGATTTCCTGACCCATCACCGGAAAAGAATAGCCGTTCTGTCTGGCCTGCTGTGCCTTTGCATGGTGGGACTTACAGGGCGGCTTGTGTTTCTTATGATGTACCGGGCCGATCACTACAGTGAAATGGCAGAAGACCTGCACCAGCGGGAGCGCTCGATCAAAGCAGCCCGGGGGCGTATTCTGGATGCAAATAAAACGGTGATCGCAGATAACCGGACTGTCTGTACGGTTTCGGTGATCCACAACCAGGTGGAAGATCCGAAGCAGGTGATCCACAGTCTTTGTAACGCCTTGGGGATGGAGGAGGCACCAGTCCGCAAAAAAGTGGAAAAGCGCAGCTCACGGGAGATCATCCGGACCAATGTAGATAAAGAGACCGGTGACCAGATCCGGGAAATGCATCTGGCTGGTGTGAAGGTAGACGAGGACTATAAGCGTTATTATCCCTTCGATAGCCTTGCTTCAAAGGTATTAGGCTTTACCGGCGGGGATAACCAGGGAATCATTGGCCTTGAGGTTGCCTACGAGCCGGTTTTAAAGGGAACGAACGGCACGATCCTCACGATGGCGGATGCGGCCGGGATAGAGCTTGAAAATACGTTTGAGGAGCGGATCGAGCCGGTGGCAGGAGCAGATCTTGTTACCAGCCTGGATGTGAACATCCAGCAGTATGCCCAGCAGGCAGCACAGGCCGTGATGGAAAAAAAGGGTGCAAAGCGGGTGTCGGTGATCGTTATGGATCCCCAGAATGGGGAAATTATGGCAATGGTCAATGTGCCGGAATTTAATCTGAACGATCCGTTCACATTAAATATAGAAGAGCCGCCTGGGATTTCTGCGAAGGAAAAGCAGGAGCTGTTAAACCAGATGTGGAGAAATCCCGCCATTAATGACACCTACGAGCCTGGCTCCACCTTTAAGATCATTACTGCGGCGGCGGGGCTGGAGGCGGGCGTGGTGTCCCTGACAGACCACTTTTCCTGTCCGGGCTTTCGTGTGGTGGAGGACCGGAAGATCCGGTGCCATAAGGTTGGCGGGCATGGCAGTGAAACATTTTTGCAGGGAGCCATGAACTCCTGCAACCCGGTCTTTATCGATGTGGGGCAGCGCCTTGGAATTGACCGGTATTATGATTATTTTACGCAGTTTGGACTGCGGGAGAAAACCGGGATCGATCTTCCGGGAGAGGCTGCCACCATCATGCACAGGAAGGAAAACATGGGACTGGTAGAGCTGGCAACGGTATCGTTTGGGCAGTCCTTCCAGATCACGCCCATCCAGCTGATCACCACAGCGGCCTCCATCATCAACGGGGGAAGGCGGGTGACGCCGCACTTTGGCGTTATGGCAGTTGGAGCGGATGGGAGCGTGATCCGCCGTTTTTCTTACCCGGAGGGCCGCCGGATCCTGTCTGAAGAAACAAGCCAGACCATGCGCTATGTGCTGGAGCAGGTGGTGGCAGAGGGCAGCGGAAAAAAGGCGGCGGTGGCCGGGTTCCGCATTGGCGGAAAGACGGCTACCTCGGAAAAGCTGCCGCGCAGCCTGAAAAAGTACATTTCTTCTTTCGTCGGCTTTGCCCCGGCAGAGAATCCGCAGGTGATCGCGCTGATCACGATCGATGAACCGCAGGGGATTTATTACGGGGGGACCATTGCGGCACCGGTGATCGCAGACATCTTCCAGAACATTCTTCCTTATCTGGGAATCAGCCGTGACACATCACGGGAAGAAGAAAGTTAAGCGTTGCTGTTTGCGCAACGCGTGAACAGCAACAATCAAACCGTAATATGGGTGAAAACTTTGACGCAAACAGCCTTGCAAAGAAAATAGAAAAGACGTATACTTATGCATATGCGTAGCGGCCTTTTTGTGCCTTCGCATAATACATAGAGAACGTAGGAGAGTATCATGATTAACGAAACCATTCTTGCGATCATTATCGCATTTGCAGTCAGCGCGATCCTCTGTCCGGTCGTGATCCCGTTTCTGCATAAGCTGAAGTTTGGACAGCAGGTCCGTGAGGACGGTCCCCAGGCCCACTTAAAGAAGCAGGGCACACCCACCATGGGCGGTCTGGTATTTTTGACTGCGGTGGTGATCACCTCCCTGTTATATATTCGCGATTACCCGCGCATCATTCCGGTGCTGTTTATGACAGTGGGCTTTGGCATCATTGGTTTTTTAGACGATTATATCAAGATCGTTATGAAGCGTTCTGAGGGACTTAACCCGGTGCAGAAGCTCATCGGACAGTTTGTGATCACCGGCATTTTTGTTTATTATTTAGTGTGCTCCGGCGAGGTGGGAACCTCTATGCTGGTTCCGTTTACCGGCGGGTTTGAGCACGGGATCTACTTAAATCTTGGTATTTTGTTCATTCCGTTTGTGTTCTTTGTAGTGCTTGGCACCGACAACGGCGTGAATTTTACCGATGGACTGGACGGTCTGTGCACCAGCGTGACCATTCTGGTCGCAACCTTTTTAACCATCATTTCCATCGGCGAAAACAGCGGCATCAGCCCGATCACCGGGGCGGTCGTTGGAAGTCTTCTTGGATTTTTACTGTTTAATGTCTACCCGGCCAAGGTGTTTATGGGTGACACCGGCTCCCTGGCACTGGGCGGTTTTGTGGCATCCAGCGCCTTCATGATGCAGATGCCGTTATTTATCCCGATCATCGGCCTTATCTATCTGGTTGAGGTATTATCGGTGATTATGCAGGTTTCATACTTTAAGGCAACCCATGGAAAGCGTATTTTCCGTATGGCGCCGATCCATCACCACTTTGAACTAGGCGGCTGGTCTGAGACCCGGGTGGTTGCGGTATTTTCCATCGTGACCGCGCTGCTCTGCCTGGTGGCATATCTGGGATTGTAGTATCGAAGGACAGGAGGTATATGAGATGAGTCAGAAAGTATTAGTGGCAGGTACCGGAAAGAGCGGTATCGCAGCAGCAAAGCTTCTTCTCGCCATGGGCGGCGAGGTTGTGCTTTACGATGGCAACGACAAGCTGGACCCGGAGAAAATCAAGGAAAATTTTGAGGAAGACGCAAAGGTTACGATCGTATTAGGGGATTTGACAAGACCGGACCTGTTAGGGGTGGAGCTTTCTATCATCAGCCCTGGAATCCCGTTAGATGCACCGTTTGTCCCGGTCCTGGATGAAGCAAAGATCCCAATCTGGAGTGAGATCCAGCTTGCCTACCATGTAGCGAAGGGAAAACTCATTGCTATTACCGGAACCAACGGAAAGACAACGACCACGGCCCTGACCGGGGCCATTATGAAGACCTTTTTCGACGAGGTGTTCGTGGTAGGAAATATCGGTATCCCGTACACGGAGGTGGCGCTGGACACTACCGAAAAATCCGTGACGGTGGCAGAGGTTTCCAGCTTCCAGCTTGAGACTATCATGGATTTCCACCCGAATGTCAGTGCAATCTTAAATATTACCCCGGACCATTTAAACCGTCACGGGACCATGGAAAATTATATTGAGGTAAAAGAGCGCGTGGCTGTGAACCAGACAGAGGATGACTGCATTGTGCTGAATTACGATGATAAGGTTCTCCGCGAGTTTGGCGAGAAGAAGGAGTTAAAGCCGAAGGTGTTCTTCTTCTCCAGCACCCAGACCTTAAAGGAAGGCATGTACTTAGATGGCGATACCATGATCTATGCGCATGACGGCAAGAAAGAGGAAGTGCTCAATGTAAAAACGGATATGCAGCTTTTGGGCAAGCATAACTATGAGAACGTCATGGCAGCAGTGGCCATGAGCATCCGCATGGGTGTGCCGATGGACTGCATCCGCAAGGCAGTTAAGGAGTTCAAGGCGGTAGAGCACCGCATTGAGTTTGTTCTGGAGCGCTCTGGAGTCCGCTATTACAACGACTCCAAGGGAACCAACCCAGACGCTGCGATCCAGGCAATCCGCGCAATGCCGGGACCGACTGTTCTGATCGCGGGCGGCTACGATAAGCACAGCGAATACGATGAGTGGATCGAGGCGTTTGGCGGTAAGGTAAAATATTTGGTGCTGATCGGCCAGACCCGCGACAAGATCGCAGAGTGCGCAAGAAGCCATGGCTTTACCGACATCATGTATGCGGAGGATATGCCGGAGGCAGTGCGTGTCTGTGCAGCCTATGCCAATGCGGGGGACAATGTCCTCTTATCCCCGGCCTGCGCAAGCTGGGGCATGTTCGATAACTACGAGCAGCGCGGCGAGATTTTTAAAGAATGTGTAAGAAACCTGTAGGAGGAGGATTATGGCAAAGAAGAACCGGCCGAAACGGTTTTATGATTACAGCCTGCTGTTCTGTATCATATTCCTGATGGTATTTGGACTAGTCATGATCTACAGTGCCAGTTCTTATACTGCGCAGTTAAAGTTTAACAATGCCGGCTACTTTATGATGCGCCAGTTAACCTTTGCGTTGATCGGTCTGGGTGCTGCCCTGGTGATCTCTAAGGTGGATTATCACTGGTACGCCAGACTGTACAGGTTTGGATACTTTATCTCCTATGTGCTCATGATCGCAGTAAGCCTTGTGGGAAGAGAGGTAAACGGAAAAAAACGATGGCTTGGAGTTGGTTCTTTCAGTTTCCAGCCAACGGAGGTTGTAAAGATTACCCTGATTGTATATCTGGCGGTCCTGATCACGAAGATGGGATCTGAGATTAACGACTGGAAAAAGGTGATGAAGGTTGGCCTGCTGCGTGCACTTCCGATCGCAGCCATTGTTGGGGCGAATAACTTAAGCTCCGGTATCATTATTGTCGGAATTGCGTTTGTGATGCTGTTTATAGCGAGCCGCCATAAGGTGCTATTTTACGCAGGCGGTATAGCTGCAGCTGTGGTGGTTGCAATAGCCGGACCACTGGCAATTTTGCTGGAGAAGATCAAGGTGTTAAAGCCGTACCAGTTAAGTCGTATTCATGTGTGGCTGTCCCCGGAGGCATATCCGATGGATGGCGGCTACCAGGTGCTGCAGGGCCTTTATGCGATCGGCTCAGGTGGTTTGTTCGGAAAAGGGCTGGGAGAGAGTATCCAGAAGATGGGCTTTGTGCCGGAGGCACAAAACGATATGATCTTTTCCATCATCTGTGAGGAGCTTGGCTTTTTTGGGGCACTCTGTGTGATCATGATCTTCCTCTTTCTGATCTCCCGCTTTGTGCTGATCGCGAACAATGCGCCGGATCTTCTGGGGGCGCTGATCGTAGTAGGGGTTATGGCACACATTGCGATCCAGGTCATCTTAAACATCGCGGTAGTAACCAATACGATCCCGAATACCGGAATCACGCTGCCGTTCATCAGCTACGGAGGTACATCTGTTATCCTGCTGATGGCCGAGATGGGAATGGTACTTGGTGTGTCGAACCAGATCCGTCTGGAGCGGTAACCAGAGAACCGGAACGTACATAAGATAAAGCAGGAAGTATTTGTTTGCGGCTTTAGCTTATGCTACAGGAGGGATCGGCGGGTGTCTGTGCTTCGGATAGAAGGGTTACACAGTCTGGATGGAACAATAAAAATACAGGGTTCTAAAAACGGGGTGCTGCCGGTCATGGCAGCATCTCTTCTTCATAACGGAACCACGGTACTGGAGCATATCCCCAAAATACAGGATGTTTTCTGTATGTTGGGGATTTTGAACGCTCTGGGGGCAGAGTGCAGGATGGAGGAGGAGCGCCTCATCATTTCGGCAGGCTCCATAGACAATACAAAAATACCGGCAGAGCTTGCCGGGCAGATGCGATCCTCTGTGATGCTTCTCGGGCCTCTTCTGGCACGCTTTGGAATGGCAAAAAGCAGCCTTCCGGGCGGCTGCCGCATCGGAAAACGGCCGGTGGATCTTCATATCCGCGGGCTTGAGGCGCTGGGAGCAACTGTTCTGATAAAGGATGATGAGTTGTCTGTGCAGTGTCCGGGAAAGGGCCTTACGGGAACCAGGATACAGCTTCCGTACCCGAGTGTGGGAGCCACGGAAAATATTCTGATGGCTGCAGCCGGGGCAGAGGGGGAGACGGTTCTGCAAGGCGCAGCCAGGGAACCGGAAATTGTGATTCTCTGCGACTTTCTGAATGCACTTGGTGTGCCGGTGGAGGGGGCGGGAACACCAGTGATCCGCCTAAAGGGAAAACAGTCCCTTCACGATACGGTTTTTGCACTTCCGGGTGACCGGATCGTGGCAGGCACCTATGTGGGCGCTGTGCTGTGTGCGGGTGGCAGTGTGTTTCTAGAGCATGCCCCGCTTGACCATATGGGGAAAACCCTGTGGGCAGCAAAGCAGATGGGAGCAAGGCTGAGCCCTGTGGAAAACGGGATCTGGGTTGTCTGTAAGGAAAGACCACGGCCGGTAAAGCTGGAAACAGGGCCATACCCGGAGTTTCCGACCGACATGCAGTCGGTGATGCTGGCGGCGGCCTGTCTTGCGGATGGAACCTCTTACATCCGTGAGAACGTATTTGAGAGCCGGTTTTGCACAGCAAAGGAATTGCAGAAACTCGGTGCCCATATTATAATAGAAGATAAACTTGCGGTTGTGTGTGGTGTGCCTTTGCTGCGTGGAGCGCAGGCAGAGGCAGCGGACCTGCGGGGCGGTGCTGCCCTGGTGGTGGCCTGTCTGGCAGCGGAGGGGGAGAGCCTGGTTTCGGGCTATGGGCATATCAGCCGCGGCTACGAGGATATCAGCCGGGATCTGGCGGCTGTTGGGGCGCGGATCTCGCTGGTCTGAACCTGTGAAGGGACGACAGTATACGGAAATGGGAGAGAAAACAGATGGAATATGGATCCGGCAAGAGAAAAAAAAGAATTCTGTTTGCGGTTATGCTCCTGCTGCTGGTACTTGCAGCAGCTGTGTGCTCCGTAAAGCTTCAGGAGATTACGGTTACGGGAAATAAAAACTACACAGAGGAGCAGCTGGTCGATCTGGTATTTCCGGATAATGCGAGCCGGAGTACGGTACTGTGCTATCTGCGGGAGCACTTTGGCAAGCATGAAAAGATTCCTTTTGTAGAGGACTATAAGCTGGTGCTGAAGGGCTTTCGCAAAGCAGAGATCATTGTATATGAAAAAAGTGTCGTTGGCTACGTGTCCTACATGAGCAGCTATATGTATTTTGACAAGGACGGTATCATTGTGGAGAGTGCCAGCCAGAAACTGCCGGGGATTCCCTGGATCACAGGACTGAAGTTCGGTCACATCGTTCTTTACCAGAAGCTGCCGGTAGAGAGTGAACGGGTTTTTGAGGAAATCATGAACCTGACCCAGATCCTTTCTATCTATGACCTGAGCGTGGATAAGATCCAGTATAATACACTGGGGGAGGCAACACTTTATCTTGGTGATATTGAGGTGATCTTAGGAAACAATGACGGCCTGAATGGAAAGATCGCAGAGCTCAGTGATATGCTTCCGAAGCTGGAGGGCAGGAGCGGGACCCTTTATCTCGACAGCTACGACGAGACCAGGACAAATCCGATGTACACGTTTAAGCCGAGAAATTAGTGTGCCAGGACACATTCTTTTTAAGTTTTTTGCGAAAAAAACGGTTGCTATTTTGAAGGAAATCACCTATAGTATTATCTAGACTAGTTTTTGATATAATGTTACAAAACTGTTACAAAAGGCCAATGAAAGAAATTAAGGAGGAATCAGTCTTGTTAGAGATTAAGATAAATGAAGCGGAAAACTCCGCGAAGATCATTGTGATCGGTGTCGGCGGTGCCGGCAACAATGCAGTAAACCGCATGGTTGACGAGGATATTGCGGGTGTGGAGTTCATCGGCATTAATACAGATAAACAGGCACTGCAGTTCTGCAAGGCTCCGACTGCCATGCAGATCGGTGAAAAGCTGACCAAGGGCTTAGGCGCAGGCGCAAAGCCGGAGGTTGGACAGAAGGCAGCAGAGGAGAGCTCTGAGGAGATCGCCCAGGCGATCAAGGGCGCGGACATGGTATTTGTTACCTGTGGTATGGGTGGCGGTACCGGTACCGGTGCAGCTCCGGTCATCGCAAAGATCGCAAAAGATATGGGCATCCTGACTGTTGGCGTTGTAACCAAGCCGTTCCGTTTCGAGGCAAAGGCACGTATGAGCAATGCCCTGGCTGGAATCGAGAACTTAAAAGCAAGCGTAGATACCCTGATCGTAATCCCGAATGACAAGCTCCTTGAGATCGTTGACCGCAGAACCACCATGCCGGATGCATTAAAGAAAGCAGACGAGGTCCTTCAGCAGGCAGTACAGGGAATCACCGACCTGATCAACGTACCGGGTCTGATCAACCTTGACTTCGCAGATGTACAGACCGTTATGACTGACAAGGGCATCGCACATATCGGCATCGGACATGCTAAGGGCGATGACAAGGCAGTTGAGGCAGTAAAGCAGGCAGTAGCAAGCCCGCTGTTAGAGACCACCATCGAGGGTGCTACCCACGTGATCATCAATATTTCCGGCGATATCAGCCTTATCGAGGCAAACGAGGCTGCAAGCTATGTTCAGGAGCTGGCTGGCGATGATGCAAACATCATCTTCGGTGCTATGTACGATGAGAATGCACAGGACGAGGCTACCATCACCGTAATCGCAACCGGCCTGGATGCACACGCAAACACTCCGGTTAACAAGGCTATGGCTGAGTTCGGAAAGATCAGCCCGAAAATGCCGTCCGGATTAAACTTACATACCCAGACCACAGGACGCAGCGTTGCTGCTGCTGAGGCAAGTGCAACTGCTGCAAAGGCAGCTGCCCCGCAGCTCCATACCCAGGCTTCCACTGTGAAACCGGTTCAGCCCCAGACTGCACAGACTGCAGCGTCGGCTCAGGGAGCACCGGTAAGCCAGGGCTCTTACCGTCCGTTAAACCAGACCCAGATCAACATTCCGGATTTCTTAAAGAATAAGCGCTAAGAATGGAATGGCTTGTCTGACACAAGTATGTGCAGGAGACAAAAATCGACAAAGGCAGAAGACCATCTTTGGTTTTCTGTCTTTTTTTGTCGTTCAAAAATGGAGTTTGCCTCTGTCCGTTTGACAAAGTTTTTCCTTCAGAATGATTATAATGGGGAGCATGGATCCATGAAAAGCGTTTGCTGCTATTTGCGCAATGCACAAACAGTAACGCAAATAGCGTTCCGTACATCGGAGGAAACGTAGCATGAGTGAAATCCTGTATCTGGATCTGTTTTTTCTGGTGAATCTGGCTGCAGATCTGTATCTGCTGGTCCTGACCGCGGTGCTGGGAAAGGCGTGCACATGGAAAAGGGCAGGGAGATTATTGGGGGGAGCGGCAGCAGGGGCTGTCAGTGCCTGTGCGCTGGTGTTCCTTCCAAAACTGCCGCTCCTGCCATGGAAGCTTCTGGAGCTTATGCTTCTCTCCTGGCTCATGCTCCGCATTGCTTTTGGGGCATGCAGCCGGGCGGAATGGTTCCGGCGCCTTTTAAGCCTGTGGATGGCAGCAACCCTGACTGGCGGCATCTGTTCGCTGCTGGAGCCGGTGGCCGGAAGAACTTCCGGTGCAGTCTGGGAGCTTACTTCCTGGTCCCTTCTGCAGTTTGGCAAAGGCCTTGGCGTTGCTGGAGGTGTACTTTTTGGGGGTGCCAGGTTTTTACGGCAGGGAGAAGTGTTCCGGAATAACCTGTACGAGGTAACGCTGTATTACCGGGGGCGGACAAAGACGGTTCTGGCCCTGCGTGATACCGGAAACCAGCTCTATGAGCCGTATGGGCACCAGCCGGTCCACGTTCTGGAGAAACGTGCCTGCGGGGAGCTTTTAGAAGAAGACTGCCAGGTCTTATATGTTCCGTTTACCTCGGTGGGTAACAGCCATGGGATTTTGCCGGCAGTCCGTCTGGACCGCATGGAGGTCAGGCAGAAGGGAAAGCTGGTCTGGGAGCTTGAGCGGCCATGGGTGGCACTCAGCGGGGAAGCATTATCACCACACAACCGGTATGGGATGCTTTTACATGGAGAAATATCGCAGGGCAAGATTTTTTGCCCCAGGCATCATAATATGGAAAGACCCGGGAGGATGGAAAAGTGATCGTAAAAGTTTCAGTACCAAACCGTTTTCAGTTTAAGGCAGTTCCTTCATTTACTACCATGCTGTGGCAAAAGAAGGGCGAGGTTCATTATATTGGAGGGGCGGACATTCTTCCGCCACCGCTGGAAAGCAAAAAAGAAGCAGAGATGATCGCGCTTCTGGGAACAGAGGGGGAAAAGGCAGCCAGATCGGTTCTGATCGAACATAATCTGCGTCTGGTGGTTTACATAGCAAAGAAGTTTGATAATACGGCAGTGGGCGTGGAGGATCTGATCTCCATCGGAACCATTGGCCTGATCAAGGCGATCAATACCTTTAACCCGGAGAAAAACATCAAGCTGGCTACCTATGCCTCACGTTGTATTGAGAATGAGATTTTGATGTATCTTCGCCGGAGCAGCAAGACAAAGGCAGAGGTTTCCATCGATGAGCCGCTGAATGTGGACTGGGACGGAAATGAACTGCTGCTTTCGGATATTCTTGGGACCGATGACGATGTGATTTACCGGGGCCTGGAGGATGAGACCGAGAGACAGCTCTTAAAGAGCGCCATTGAGAGCTTAAGCCCGCGGGAGAAGACGATCGTGGAATTACGGTATGGGCTCAAAAA
This sequence comes from Clostridium sp. AM42-4, assembly GCF_003480105.1. Taxonomy (NCBI): domain Bacteria; kingdom Bacillati; phylum Bacillota; class Clostridia; order Eubacteriales; family Clostridiaceae; genus Clostridium; species Clostridium sp. AM42-4. The sequence continues at coordinate 94,156 of NZ_QUIK01000004.1, read as the reverse complement.
TACGGAAGGGGAGGAGATGACCCAGAAGGAGGTAGCAGACCGTCTGGGAATTTCACAGTCGTACATTTCCCGTCTGGAGAAAAAGATCATGAAGCGGCTGAAAAAGGAAATCGTCCGGTTTGAATAGTCTGGTCCTCTGGATCCTGCGCACGCTGCTGGCACTGTGTCTTCAGATCCGGTATCCGGCAGTGCGTTTTTGTGAGGAAAGGCCTGTGCGCAGGGATCCTTCTTATGAGATATACGAAACCTACAGGTATGCGTACAGGCAGTACGGATACCTGTTTGCGCTGTCAGAAGACCCAAAAGCAGCAGGTGACGGGAGCTTTTCTGATACAGAAGTGTTGCCAGACGGGGCAGATGGGAGAACGCAAGAAAACAGCACGGCTGCTGTGGCTGGCGAAGCTTCTGCATTCAGGGCTGGTGCTACGGGAAGTCTGGCTGGCGCAGACAGCAAAAATGCTACAAATGGCGAAGCTGCTGTTGATGAAGGAAGCAGTGCGGCCAGTGCACAGGTGGAAGCTGCGGAGCGTTCCCGCATCCAGGATTACGATTACCTGATGAAGCATTATTTCAGTGTACACGCATCCACGACAGCGGAGCGGAGCCTGATGACGGCAGATACGCTGCTAAAAACAGATCTCAAGCTGGAAAAACACCCGGATGAGCCCCAGATCCTCATCTACCATACCCATGCCAGCGAGACCTATGCCGATTACGGGCCGGAGCATCCCGATGCGACTGTGGCAGGAGCCGGAGCATATCTGGCCCAGCTTCTCTCAGAGCGAGGTTGGAATGTCATCCATGACACCACAGCGTATGACCAGAAGGAGGGAAAGCTGGAGCGTAGCCGGGCCTATACCTATGCGCTGGAGGGGATCCAGGGAATTTTGCAGGAGCATCCGGGCATCGAGGTGATTTTGGATGTACACCGGGACGGTGTAGCAGATTCGGTGCGTCTGGTACAGAAGGTTTCGGGGAAAACAGCGGCACGGATCATGTTTTTCCAGGGAATGAGCCGGACACCGGAGGGGGAGATCGCCTATCTGCCAAACCCGTATCTGAAGGAAAACCTGGCATTTTGCTTTCAGATGCAGCTGGCCTTAAACCGCTATCCGGGATTTACAAGAAAAATCTATTTAAAGGGGCTGCGCTACAACCTGCATTTGAGGGGACGGTCTTCCCTGATTGAAGCCGGAGCGCAGACCAACACCATAGAAGAAGCCAGAAACGCCATGGAGCTGCTGGCGGAAGCCATCGATACCGTCTTGCAAGGGACTTGAAAAAATGTTATTATAATAAATTGACGAATTGTCTCCATTCTGTATGGGACAGAAACAAGAAACAAAAACTGGTTTTATACGTTTTATTTTATTTGGAGGAAATCAATACATGGCATCAATGGACCAAAGCAAGATCCGTAATTTCTGTATCATCGCCCATATTGACCACGGCAAATCCACTCTGGCAGACCGCATCATCGAGATGACCGGCCTTCTGACCAGCCGTGAAATGCAGGCGCAGGTACTCGATAACATGGACCTGGAGCGGGAGCGTGGAATTACCATTAAATCCCAGGCAGTCCGCACCGTTTACCGCGCAAAGGACGGAGAAGAATATATTTTTAACCTGATCGACACCCCTGGCCACGTAGACTTCAACTACGAGGTTTCCAGAAGCCTGGCTGCCTGCGACGGTGCGATCCTTGTCGTGGATGCGGCACAGGGAATCGAGGCACAGACCCTGGCCAATGTTTACCTAGCCCTGGACCACGACCTGGATGTGTTCCCGGTCATCAACAAGATCGACCTTCCGAGTGCAAGGCCGGACTGGGTCGCAGACGAGATCGAGGACGTCATCGGCATTGAAGCACACGATGCACCGCGCATTTCTGCGAAGACCGGCCTGAATGTGGAGGATGTGCTGGAGGCGATCGTTCACAAGGTCCCGGCACCGGTGGGCGATCCTGAGGCACCGCTTCAGGCGCTGATCTTTGACTCGCTTTATGACCCGTACAAGGGTGTTATCGTGTTCTGCCGCATCAAAGAGGGAACCGTAAAGAAAGGAACCCGTGTCCGCATGATGGCAACCGGAGCCGAGGAAGAGGTGGTTGAGGTTGGTTATTTCGGCGCAGGCCAGTTCATTCCGTGCGACGAGCTGAGTGCCGGCATGGTTGGCTACATCACTGCCAGCATTAAGAATGTAAAGGATACCCGTGTGGGTGATACCATCACCGATGCGCTGCGTCCGTGCGCAGAGCCGCTTCCGGGCTACAAAAAGGTAACCTCCATGGTATACTGCGGACTTTACCCGGCAGATGGTGCAAAGTACAATGACCTGCGCGATGCATTAGAGAAGCTTCAGTTAAACGATGCATCCCTGTTCTTTGAGCCGGAGACCTCCATTGCCCTTGGCTTTGGTTTCCGCTGCGGATTTTTGGGACTTTTGCATCTGGAGATCATCCAGGAGCGTCTGGAGCGGGAGTACAACCTCGATCTGGTTACCACGGCACCGGGCGTTGTGTACCGTGTCCACAAGAAAAACGGCGAAATGATCGAGCTGACCAACCCGTCCAACCTCCCGGACCCGACCGAGATTGAGTATATGGAGGAGCCGATCGTCAGTGCGGAAATCATGGTTACCACCGAGTTTGTGGGTGCCATTATGACACTGTGCCAGGAACGGCGCGGTATCTACCATGGTATGGAATACATTGAGGAAACCAGGGCACTCTTAAAATATGATCTCCCGCTGAACGAGATCATCTACGATTTCTTCGATGCGTTAAAATCACGCTCCAGAGGCTATGCTTCTTTCGACTATGACATGAAGGGCTATGAGACCTCTGAGCTTGTGAAGCTGGATATCCTCATCAATAAAGAGGAGGTGGATGCCCTGTCCTTCATCGTACATGCAGATTCCGCCTACGAGCGCGGCAGAAAAATGTGCGAGAAGTTAAAGGAGGAGATCCCGCGCCACCTGTTTGAGATTCCGATCCAGGCAGCGGTAGGCGGCAAGATCATTGCCCGCGAGACCGTAAAGGCGATGCGCAAGGATGTCCTTGCGAAGTGCTACGGCGGCGATATCTCCCGTAAGAAGAAGCTTCTGGAAAAACAGAAGGAAGGAAAGAAACGAATGCGTCAGGTGGGCAATGTAGAGATCCCGCAGAAGGCATTCATGAGTGTTCTGAAATTAGACGATGAATAAACGAGAACTGGAACTTTATATTCACATTCCCTTTTGCGCCCGCAAGTGCTCTTACTGCGATTTCTTATCCTTCGCAGCACCGGAGCGGGTGTACCGGGAATACATGGACAAGCTGATCGAAGAAATCTGCGGTCAGGGCCCGAATTTTCAGGAGTACCGTGTGTCCACCATTTTTGTGGGCGGCGGTACTCCGTCGATTCTGCCGGCTGACCTTATTATGGAGCTGTTTGCGACGCTCTCCGAGAATTTCGATATCGCACTGGATGCAGAGGTGACTCTGGAGGCCAATCCGGGAACGCTTACCATGGAAAAGCTGGAGGTTTACCGCCAGAGCGGCATCAACCGCCTGAGCATCGGCCTGCAGTCTGCCGATGACAAGGAACTAAAATACCTGGGGCGGATCCATTCCTACGATTCCTTTTTAAAGAGCTACCAGCGTGCCAGACAGGCGGGCTTTAAAAATATCAATGTGGATCTGATGTCGGCACTTCCGGGGCAGGATGTACATTCCTGGAAAACTACGTTAAAAAAGGTCATGATGTTAAAGCCGGAGCACATTTCTGCTTACAGCCTGATCATCGAGGAGGGAACTCCGTTTTTCGAGCGCTTTGGAGAGCCGGAATGTAAAAAGGGCCTGCTTTCCGGTGGACAGCAGGAAAACAGTAAAAAGCCGGAAACAGCATCCGAGGTTGCGGCACGGGCAGCGGTTATGACACTGCCGGATCTTCCAGACGAGGACACAGACCGGGAGATGTACCACCTGACCAAAGAGATGATGGCGGCTCAGGGATATGAGCGTTATGAGATATCCAATTACGCAAAAAAGGGCTATGAATGCCGCCACAATACCGGTTACTGGACCGGGGTGGAATACCTGGGCCTGGGACTTGGGGCTTCCTCCTACACTTATGGCTACCGCTACCACAATACAGAGGACCTGCAGGAATATCTTTCCCTAAATCTTTACGAGGGCGGAGCGGCAGCACGGGATATCGAGGAGCTTTCCCTCGAAGACAAGATGGAGGAATTCATGTTTGTGGGCCTGCGCATGATGAAGGGCGTTTCCGGCAGTGAATTTCTGGAGCGTTTTGGCCTGAATATGTGGAATGTTTACGGGGATGTATTAAAAAAACTGGAACAGCAGGGGCTCATTGAGGTGGAGGCACCTATGGTCCGCCTGACTGAGCGCGGCATCGATGTCAGCAATGTGGTCTTAAGCGAATTCCTTATCGACCGGGAGTAGTGCATTGCCTATAGTTTTTCTTAAGGATTGCTTTATATTTGTTTTGTTGTTCTTTTCGCTGTCCTTTGCTATACTATTATAAAAATAATAATGGAAGAAAAAGGAAGGCGGGAGTGCGGAAACAATCCCGTTTTGCGATGCCAGAAGCTGTGGCATCCGGGAGGATTTGAATGCTGATACAAAAGAGAGATACAATATGTGCCGGAAAGCACTTTTCTGTTTTCCGGAGGGCAGTATGTCTGGTGCTTACAGGGCTTATGCTCCTGCAGACAGGACTGCTCACTGCCTTTGCTGCACCATCGGCTTCGGTCATCCGTTCTGATGAGATGCGGGGCGTATGGATCTCCTATCTGGACTGGGAAAGACTCCCGGCAGACCAGGAATCCTTTAAGCGGGAAGTCGATAAGATGATTGACCGCTGTCTGGAATTAAAAATGAATGCGGTGTTTGTGCATGTGCGTCCTGATGCGGATGCGGTGTATCCGTCCGCATATTTTCCGTGGTCCCGCTTTGTGACGGGTACCCAGGGCCAGAACCCGGGGTACGATCCACTGGCGATCTTTGTGAAGGCTGCGCACAATAAAGGGCTGCAGTTCCATGCCTGGATTAATCCGTACCGTGTGACCGGATACCACAATACCTGGGAGCAGGTATCGGATCAGAATCCGGCGAAAAAGTGGTTGACCGATGCGGACCCGTCCAATGACCGCTGGGTATTAAAGCAGAATGGCGCCTATTATTTTAATCCGGCGATCCCGCAGGTCAGGGAGCTGATCATAAACGGGGTGCGGGAGATCGCGCAGAAGTATACAGTGGATGGCATCCATTTCGATGACTATTTTTATCCGGAGGTGGACAACTCCAATGCCAGCCGCTGGTTTGACAAGCCGGAGTACGACGCTTCTGGCAGCAGCCTGACCATTGCCCAGTGGCGGCGGGAAAATGTCAATGAGCTGATCCGCGGCGTGTACCGTGCAGTCAAGGAGGCTCGTCCGTCGGCCAAGTTTGGCATCAGCCCGGAGGGGTATGTAGACCATCTGCGCAGTGACAACCGCCTGTTTACCGATATTGACACCTGGCTGTCCCACGACGGGTATGTGGATTACATTATGCCGCAGATCTACTGGGGTTTTGAACACCAGCTTTCCAATGGAAGCCCGGCACCGTTTGCTTTTGAAAATAACCTGAAGACCTGGATCAGCCTGGTAAAGAAGGGCCATGCAAAGCTCTATATCGGACTTGCCATGTATAAGGCCGGGAGCAATGCGAGGGACAACACCGGAATCCCGGAGTGGAAGCGTTATGACAATATCATAAGCCGGCAGGTAGAGGCCGGCCGGGCCAGCGGTGCAGTAGCCGGGTACTGTTTCTATGAATATGGCTCCTTCCAGGAGGACATATGCCAGAAGGAAGTGAAGAACCTGTTAAAGGTATTCCGATAAAAACAAGTGAAAAGAGAAGAGAGGTTGACCGATGAAAAAATTAGAGGATTATGTAGTAAGTATTCCGGATTTTCCGGAGCCGGGCATTATTTTCCGCGATATTACATCCATTCTTCAGGATGCAGACGGACTGGCTCTGGCCATTGACAGCATCCGTGACATGATAAAGGATCTCGACTACGACGTTGTGGTCGGTCCGGAATCCCGTGGATTTATCTTTGGCGTGCCGGTTGCTTATGCAGAGCATAAGAGCTTCGTGCCGATCCGCAAGAAAGGCAAGCTGCCGAGAGAGACCATCACTGCAAAGTACGATCTGGAATATGGTTCCGCAGAGATCGAGATCCACAAGGATGCCATCAAGCCGGGACAGAAGGTTGTTGTGGTCGATGACCTGATCGCGACCGGAGGCACCACCGAGGCTATCGTAAGCCTGGTCGAGCAGCTGGGCGGAAAAGTCGTAAAGCTCTGCTTCGTTATGGAGTTAGCTGGCTTAAAGGGACGTGACCGCCTCAAAGGATATGATGTGGAATCTGCAATCATCTATGAAGGAAAATAAATGTACCCGTGCGCAGCAGTATTTTTGAATTCAGCAGATGCGCCACTGGTACCTTTGCGATACGCAATGGAATAAAAAGGCCGTAGAAATCCGCTGTCTGGCGCTTTGCTGCGGCCTAAACATGATGTGAGGTGAAACAATGTTAATATGGGTCTTCACTGCGGCTGCAGTGCTTTGCCTGGTGTACTACGGGATCATCGTAGTGTATGCAGGCTTTGGCACGTCTTTTGCAGTGCTATGGCTTTTGATCGCTGGATTCTTTGGTACGACTGCGGCAGGAATCCATTTCTACCAGAAGTATCCGGAGCGGGTGCCGCTCTGGCTTCCGGTTTCCTTTGTGACCCTGTGTGCATCCGGTCTTATGATCCTTTTAGTCACGCAGATCTTAATTTTTGGCCGGATCCCGGCGACGGCAGAGCCTTCCCTGGATTATGTGATTGTGCTGGGCGCTAAGGTGAAGCCGGACGGAACGCTGAGCAAGACCTTAAAGCTGCGGTTAGATAAGGCGCTGGAATACGCAAAGGAAAACCCGGAGACCATACTGGTGCTTTCCGGCGCAAAAGGTGAGGATGAGCCATGCCCGGAAGCAGAGGCCATGGAACAGTATCTCTTAGGGCAGGGAGCCGCTGCAGAACAGCTTTTACTGGAGAAGCAGTCCTTTAGTACGGTAGAGAATCTGGCCTACAGTAAGCTTCTGATCGAAAACAGGGAACAAAAGCTTTTGCAGGAGCAGAAACGAAAGACAGAGGCAGAGAAGCTTCTTCGTGCACCCGGAGAACCAGAACTGCAAAAAAATGGTAAGGGAGCGCAGGAGGAGATATCTGCGCGGCCTGTGCGGATTGGGGTCCTGACCAGTAATTTTCATCTCTGCCGGGCAGGAATGATCGCAAAAAAACAGCATTATGATATGATTTACGGGATTGCATCGGAGGCTGATAAGGTTCTTCTGGTGCATTTTTCCCTGCGCGACGGCATTGCTTTATTAAAAGACCGCCTGATGGGCAATCTATAGAGGAAAGCAAGACAAAGAAATAAGATCGTAAACAGACAGGAAAGGAAGACAACGGATGAATCAGCTGGAAGCAATAGAAAAACTGAGTGCTTACCGTGTGGTAGAGCATAAAACCATTGAAGAAATGCAGTCAGAAGGCATTGTCCTGGAACACAAAAAGACAAAAGCCAGACTGTTCCTGGTATCAAATGATGACGAGAACAAGGTATTCTGTATCGGGTTTAGGACTCCGCCCGACAATGACTGCGGGCTGCCGCATATTCTGGAGCACAGCGTGCTGTGCGGTTCCGACAAGTTCCCGTTAAAGGATCCGTTTGTAGAGCTGGTAAAGGGATCTTTGAATACCTTTTTAAATGCCATGACCTACCCGGATAAGACCGTGTATCCGGTTGCAAGCTGCAACGATAAGGATTTCCAGAATCTGATGGATGTTTACATGGACGCAGTCCTGCATCCGAACATTTACAAAGAAGAGAAGATTTTCCGCCAGGAGGGCTGGCATTACGAGCTGGAGAGCAAGGATGCCCCGCTCATTTACAATGGCGTTGTATACAATGAGATGAAGGGTGCGTATTCTTCCCCGGAGAGTCTCTTAGACAGTGTGACCCAGAAGACTCTGTTCCCGGATACCTGTTACGGCAAGGATTCCGGCGGTGACCCGGTTCATATTCCAGAGCTGAGCTATGAAAAATTCCTGGATTTTCATAGAACCTACTATCATCCGTCCAATAGCTACATTTATCTCTACGGCGATATGGATATGGCCGAGAAGCTTACATGGCTGGATGAGGAATATTTAAGCCACTATGAGGAGCGCCCGGTGGATTCCCGCATCCGGGAGCAGAAGGCATTTGAAAAACCGGTAGAGCGCGAGTTCTCCTATTCCATCACCGATGGAGAATCCGAGGAGGATGCAACCTACCTTTCCGTAAATACCGTCGTAGGTGACGACCTGGACCCGAAGCTTTACGTGGCATTCCAGATCCTGGAGTACACCCTGTTAGATGCACCGGGAGCACCGTTAAAACAGGCACTGATCGATGCCGGAATCGGTAAGGACATCCTGGGCGGATACGAGAGCGGCATTTTACAGCCATTCTTCTCTGTCATCGCAAAGGATGCCAACAAAGAGCAGAAGGGCGAGTTTTTGGCAATCGTAAAGGGCACGCTGAGAAAGCTTGCTGACCAGGGCATCAACCGCAAGAGTTTGCTTGCCGGCATGAATTATTTTGAGTTTAAATACCGCGAGGCGGATTATGGTTCTGCACCGAAGGGCCTGATGTATGGTTTGCAGTGCCTGGACAGCTGGCTGTACGACGGAGATCCGATGACGCACCTCTGCTACCAGGAAACCTTCGATTTCCTGAAAAAAGAAGTGGAGAATGGTTATTTTGAGCAGCTGATCAAAGACTACCTGCTGGATAACCCGTTTGAGGCTGTGATCGTGGTAGCCCCGGAGAAAAACCTGACCGCAAAAGAAGATGAAAAGCTGGCTAAGAAGCTGGCCGATTATAAGGCATCTCTTTCTGAGGAGGAACTGGAGAAGCTGGTTAAGGCAACCAGGGAGTTAAAGGAGTACCAGGATACCCCGTCCACTCCGGAAATCCTGGCAAAAATCCCGCTCTTAACCCGCGAGGACATTGACAAAAAAGCAGAGACCTTCTTCTGGACCGAGAAAGAGGAGGACGGCATCAAAGTGCTGCACCACAATTTCTTTACCTCCGGAATCGGCTATTTAAAGGTATTATTCAATACCAGCGTACTGCCGCAGGAAGACCTTCCGTATGCAGGTCTGTTAAAATCCGTGCTGGGTTCCATCAGCACAGAGCATTACAGCTATTCGGATCTGACAAGTGAGATCCATTTAAACAGCGGCGGCATGGATTTTTCCGTGACTTCCTACGCAAACCTGCAGGATGCCGAGCAGTTTACCGGAGCGTTTGTGGCAAGCATCCGTGTGCTGTACGATAAGCTGGATTTTGGATTTACCATGCTGGAAGAAATTTTAAACCACTCCGTATTTACGGATGAAAAGCGTCTGGGCGAGGTGATCCAGGAGACACGCTCCCGTGCGAGAATGAAACTGGAGAATGCAGGACATAGCACGGCAGTATCCCGCGCAACCTCTTACTTCTCTGCGACCGCTTACTACAATGAGCTGACGGGCGGCACAGCATATTACCATTTCCTGGAGCAGCTGGAAAAGGATTATCCGGCAAAGAAACAGGAGATCATTGCAAAGCTTCAGGAAGTAAGCAGAAAGCTTTTCACCCGTTCCAATATGCTGGTAAACTACACGGCAGATGAAAATGGCTATGAAAAGCTTCCGGAGACCTTAAAGCTGCTTTCCGCAAAGCTCCCGGAGGGAAGCCGCGAAATGTATGCATTTACCCATCCGGTCAAGAATGTGAACGAGGGCTTAAAGACCTCTGCGCAGGTCGACTATGTGGCGCGCTGCGGCAATTTCCGCGATGCAGGCCTTGCATATACCGGCGCATTAAAGATCCTTCAGGTGATCTTAAGCTACGATTACCTTTGGCTGAACATCCGCGTGAAAGGCGGCGCGTATGGCTGCATGAGCGGATTTGGACGTTCCGGCGAGGGTTATCTGGTATCGTACCGCGACCCGAACTTAAAAGAGACAAACGAGATCTACGAGGGCATTCCGGCTTACTTAGAGCAGTTTGACCCGGATGAGCGCGATATGACGAAATATGTGATCGGAACCATTAGCAATCTGGATGCTCCGCTGACACCGTCCGTGAAGGGCAGCAGGGGACTTTCCGCATATCTGTCCGGTGTGACGGAAGAAATGATGCAGACCGAGCGTGACCAGGTCTTACAGGCGACCAAGGAGGATATCCGCGCGCTGGCGGCCCATGTCCGTGCCGTACTGCAGACCGGAAGCTTCTGCGTGGTAGGAAATGAGGAAAAGATCGAGGCAAACCGCGCAATGTTTGGCGAGGTTTCCAGCCTTACGAGAGGATAACAGGTGTGTGCAGTGTGCGGCACGAAGCCTGTAGGAAACGTTGTTGGGAAAGGATAACTGGGAAGGTACTGAACAGTTACCAAAACAGTTATGTATGGGAAAGGATAAACTATGGCAAAGAAACCGGAAGGTACGAATTTTGATAAATTGCTGGAAGAACTGAATGGAGCGAAAAAGGGCGGTGCGGGCAGCGAAGCAGCTGCCCCGGTTCAGAAAAAATCCGGCTTTGTAACGCTGATCGGACGGCCAAACGTAGGGAAATCCACGCTGATGAACCATCTCATCGGCCAGAAGATCGCCATTACTTCAGACAAACCGCAGACCACAAGAAACCGCATTCAGACCGTCTATACCGATGAGCGGGGACAGATTATTTTCCTCGATACGCCGGGCATCCACAAGGCAAAAAATAAGCTGGGTGAGTATATGGTCAATGTGGCAGAGCATACCTTAAAAGAGGTGGACCTGATCTTGTGGCTGGTAGAGCCGAGCACCTTCATCGGTGCCGGGGAACGCCATATCGCCGAGCAGCTTCAGGGAGTCAAAACCCCGGTCATTCTGGTCATCAACAAGACCGATACGGTAAAGAACCAGGAAGATATCCTGACCTTTATCAATGCTTACAAGGATATCTGCAATTTTGCGGAGATCGTTCCGGTATCGGCGCTCCGTGATAAGAATACGGACACCCTGTTGGAACAGCTGTTCAAATATCTGCCTTACGGTCCGCAGTTCTACGATGAGGATACCGTGACAGACCAGCCGATGCGCCAGATCGCCGCAGAGCTGATCCGTGAAAAGGCACTCCGCCTGTTAGATGAAGAGATTCCGCACGGAATCGCAGTCACCATTGAGAAGATGAGTGAGCGCCCGAATGGCATCATGGATGTGGAGGCAACCATCATCTGTGAGCGCGATTCCCACAAGGGCATCATCATCGGCAAGGGCGGCGCCATGTTAAAACGCATCGGTTCCGCTGCCAGAAGAGAGCTGGAGGCAATGCTGGAGACGAAGGTCAACCTGCAGATCTGGGTCAAAGTGCGGAAAGAATGGCGCGACAGCGAATTGTTAATGAAGAATTATGGTTATAATCCGAAGGAATAACAGAAAAAGCGCCTCAGGGATGGAAAGGCAAATAGAAGTGCTGTGGGAGCAGAAAGGCAAACGGGAACAGTGAGAGAATCGGTGAATCTGACCGGAATGGTCTTAAAAGCAACGCCGGTCGGGGAAAATGACCGGCGGCTGGTGATCTTAACCAGGGAGCGCGGCAAGATCACGGCCTTTGCCCGCGGTGCGAAACGGCCGGGCAGCCAGCTTTTGGGCGTGACCAGACCCTTTGTGTTTGGTACCTTTAAGCTGTACGAAGGAAGAGATGCCTATAATCTGCAGGCAGCCGACGTGCTCAACTATTTTTCCGAGATCACGATGGATATGGAGGCAACCTGCTACGGCTCTTATTTTCTGGAATTTGCGGATTATTACAGCCGGGAAAATTTAGAGGCGACCGAGCAGCTCCTTTTGCTCTACCAGTCGCTGCGGGCCTTGTTAAAGCCGGCCCTTCCAAACTCGCTGGTACAGGCAGTGTTTGAACTGCGCAGCATGGCGATCAACGGGGATTATACGGAGCATCCGCCCCGTCCGGTCAGCGATTCTGCCAATTATGCCTGGGAATATATCGTGGCATCACCGCTTGAATCCCTGTATACCTTTACGCTGGCACCGGAAGTTTTAGAGGAACTGAAGCATTGCGTGGAGCTGAACAAACGGCGCTTCATCGACCGGGAGTTCCATTCCCTGGAAATCCTGAAGATGATGGAGACGGCAGTTCGCGGCACGCAGCAATCTGCTGTCCAGGGAAAATAGCAGCAAAAAACTTCTTTCCAAAATAAGTATGTGCGAACCGGAAACGCAAATAAGGTGGTTTACAAATTTTCCATGAACAGGTATAATCCTAAATAACCCATAAAAGGGGAAAGAGAAGTTCTTGTTTGCGCAGTGCGTGAACAGGAGCAAAGAGGAGATTTATGAAAAAGAAAGCAGCAGTTTTGGCTGCAGCCGTGCTGCTTTGTGCAGTCTGGGCTGCAGGCTGTTCAGAAACAGGGGCAAAGAAAAAAGCCTGGGATGCTTCTGAGAACAGCATTTATGTGGCGGATGACTTAAGTGTGCAGAGCGCCATGGTCTACACATCACAAAAGGAAAACGATCTGTACAGTGCCGAAGGCTTAGCCGAATTTGCAAAAAAGCAGATCTGCTCTTATAATGAAGAGCAGGGGGCAGCCGCCGAGGCAGAAAATACAGAAGGAAAAGAAAAGCTTCCGGCCGCGCTGGAAAAAAGCAGCCTGGAAGGGAAAACCGGTACGCTGGTATTTTCTTATGCGACCCCGGAGGATTTTGTAAGGTTTTCCGAGGAAAACGGGGATGATACCCATTCGGTGACATCGCTGCAGGTGCTGGACACAGACGCATCAAAGCTGCCGGACTTAGCCTACAGAACTGCTTCCGGAAAGAGCGCAGAGCTTTCCAAGGCAGGGGAGAAGAAGGACAGCCACATGGTCCTGACCGAGGGCAGTGCTTTTGTTTATACAGAGGGAAAAATCCTTTATGTGACCGAAGGTGTGGAAATAACAAGTGATCATTCAGCAGTGACCCCAGAGGGAACCGGCTGTATTATATTTAAGTAAAAAAGAGAGGTTATCTGACGATGGAAAAAACAATGGAAAAAATCGTAGCACTGGCAAAAACCAGAGGATTTGTTTATCCGGGTTCCGAGATCTATGGCGGTCTCGCAAACACCTGGGATTACGGCAACCTTGGTGTTGAGCTGAAAAACAATGTAAAGAAAGCATGGTGGCAGAAATTCGTTCAGGAGAGCCCGTATAACGTAGGTGTTGACTGCGCGATCCTCATGAACTCCCAGACCTGGGTTGCTTCCGGACATCTTGGTGGCTTCTCTGATCCGCTGATGGACTGTAAGGCATGTAAGGAGCGTTTCCGTGCCGACAAGCTGATCGAGGACTACATGGCTGAGAATGGCATTACCATTGAGGGTAGTGTAGATGCATGGTCCCAGGAAGAAATGAAGAAATACATCGATGATAACAACATCTGCTGCCCAAGCTGCGGTAAGCATGACTTCACCGATATCCGTCAGTTTAACCTGATGTTCAAGACTTTCCAGGGTGTAACCGAGGATGCAAAGAACACCGTTTATTTAAGACCGGAGACTGCTCAGGGTATTTTCGTAAACTTCAAGAACGTACAGCGTACTTCCAGAAAGAAAGTTCCGTTTGGTATCGGACAGATCGGTAAATCCTTCCGTAACGAGATCACCCCGGGTAACTTTACCTTCCGTACCCGTGAGTTCGAGCAGATGGAGCTGGAGTTCTTCTGCAAGCCGGGCACTGACCTGGAGTGGTTCCAGTACTGGAGAGGCTTCTGCCGTGACTGGCTGCTGGCACTTGGCTTAAAGGAAGACGAGATCCGCCTGCGCGACCATTCTCCGGAGGAGCTTTGCTTCTATAGTAAGGGTACCACCGATATCGAGTTCAAGTTCCCATTCGGCTGGGGCGAGCTGTGGGGTATCGCAGACAGAACCGACTACGATTTAACCCAGCACCAGAATACCTCCGGTGAGGATATGACCTACTTCGATGACGAGGCAAAAGAGAAATACATCCCGTATGTTATCGAGCCGTCTCTGGGTGCAGACCGTGTTACCCTGGCATTTCTGTGCGCAGCATACGATGAGGAAGAGATCGGCGAGGGCGATGTCCGCACCGTGCTTCACTTCCATCCGGCCATCGCACCGGTTAAGATCGGTATCCTTCCGCTGTCCAAGAAGTTAAACGAGGGCGCAGAGAAGGTATACGCAGAGCTTGCGAAGTACTACAACTGTGAGTTCGATGACAGAGGAAACATCGGTAAGAGATACAGAAGACAGGACGAGATCGGTACCCCGTTCTGCATCACCTACGACTTCGAGTCTGAGGAGGACCATGCAGTGACCGTCCGCGACCGCGATACCATGGAGCAGGTTCGTGTGCCGATCGCTGAGTTAAAGCAGTATTTTGAGGACAAGTTCCGTTTCTAGAAGAAAACTTCTGAGAGAAAGCTTATAACAGAAAAAGAGTGTGCAAAATGGATGCTTCATTTTGCATGCTCTTTTTTGTTGCCATGTATATCATGATTGTGACGGTTGCGATTGCCCCGTCTGCAAAATTCGTCAAAATATGCAAAATATACATTCGTATATACGAACTTACATCGTATATGTGAAAATGACGGGAACAAAACAAAATTTTACGAGTTTTTACTTAAATTTATACAAAAAACACCAAGAAAAACCTTTACTCCTGGAAAAAATATGGTATACTTATACCAGACCGCCGATGAAAACATTTTTGTGCAAAAACTATACCGGCGGAGTTGAAAACCGTAGACAAAACGTCTACACAAGTTGAGGAGGATAAACCAATGGCTAAAAAGTGGGTGTACTTATTTACAGAGGGTGACGCTACCATGAGAAATCTTCTCGGTGGTAAAGGCGCTAACCTGGCTGAGATGACTAATATCGGTCTTCCGGTTCCGCAGGGCTTTACAATTACAACTGAGGCCTGCACACAGTACTACGAGGATGGACGCGAGATCAACGACGAGATCCAGGCACAGATCAACGAGTACATTGTGAAAATGGAAGAGATCACCGGAAAGAAATTCGGAGATCTTGAGAACCCGCTTCTGGTTTCCGTACGTTCCGGCGCACGTGCTTCCATGCCAGGTATGATGGATACCATCTTAAACCTGGGCTTAAACGAGCAGGTTGTTAACGTAATCGCTGAGAAGTCTGGCAACCCGCGTTGGGCTTGGGACTGCTACAGAAGATTCATTCAGATGTATTCCGACGTTGTAATGGAAGTCGGTAAGAAATATTTTGAGGCTCTCATCGACCAGATGAAAGAGAAGAAAGGTGTTAAGCTTGACGTTGAGCTTGACGCAGATGATTTAAAAGAGCTGGCTAACCAGTTCAAGGCTGAGTACAAGAACAAGATCGGCGCTGACTTCCCGGATGATCCGAAGGAGCAGTTAATGGGCGCAATCAAGGCTGTATTCCGTTCCTGGGATAACCCGCGTGCAAACGTTTACCGCCGCGACAACGATATCCCGTATTCCTGGGGTACTGCTGTAAACGTACAGTCCATGGCATTTGGTAACATGGGCGATGACTGTGGTACCGGTGTTGCATTTACCCGTGACCCGGCAACCGGCGCAAAGGGCCTGTTCGGTGAGTTCTTAACCAACGCACAGGGCGAGGACGTAGTAGCTGGTGTCCGCACCCCGATGCACATTCAGGAGATGGCAGAAAAGTTCCCGCAGGCATACGCAGATTTCGAGAAGGTATGTAAGACTCTGGAGGATCACTACAGAGATATGCAGGATATGGAGTTCACCGTTGAGCACGGCAAGCTGTACATGCTGCAGACCCGTAATGGTAAGAGAACTGCACAGGCTGCATTAAAGATCGCTTGCGACTTAGTAGACGAGGGCATGAGAACTCCGGAAGAGGCAGTTGCAATGATCGATCCGCGTAACCTGGATTCCTTACTGCATCCGACTTTCGACCAGAAGGCATTAAAGGCTGCTACCCCGATCGCTAAGGCTTTAGGCGCAGCTCCTGGTGCTGCATGTGGTAAGATCGTCTTCACTGCAGATGACGCAGTAGAGTGGGCAGCAAGAGGCGAGAAGGTTGTTCTTGTCCGTCTTGAGACCTCTCCGGAAGACATTACCGGTATGAAGGCTTCCCAGGGTATCTTAACTGTACGTGGTGGTATGACCTCCCACGCAGCAGTAGTTGCACGTGGTATGGGCGCTTGCTGTGTATCCGGCTGTGGCGACATCATCATGGATGAGGAAAACAAGAAATTCACCCTGGCTGGTAAAGAGTACCATGAGGGCGATGTGATCTCCTTCGACGGTTCTACCGGCTGTGTATATGACGGAGCAATCCCGACTGTAGAGGCAACCATCGCAGGTGAGTTCGGACGTATCATGGCATGGGCTGATGAGTACAGAACCATGGCAGTACGCACCAATGCAGATACCCCGCACGATGCGAAGAAGGCTCGTGAGCTTGGCGCAGAGGGCATTGGCCTTTGCCGTACCGAGCATATGTTCTTCGAGGGCGACCGAATCGACGCATTCCGCGAGATGATCTGCTCCGATACCGTAGAAGAGAGAGAAGAGGCTCTGGAGAAGATCCTTCCGTTACAGCAGGGCGATTTCGAACAGCTCTACGAGGCTATGGAGGGTAACCCTGTAACCATCCGTTTCCTGGATCCGCCGTTACATGAGTTCGTTCCGACCGAGGAAGAGGACATCGAGAAGCTGGCTAAGGCAAAAGGCAAGACCGTTGCAGAAATCAAAGCAATCTGCGAGTCCCTGCATGAGTTCAACCCGATGATGGGTCACCGCGGATGCCGTCTGGCTGTTACCTATCCGGAGATCGCTGTTATGCAGACCAAGGCTGTTATCCGTGCAGCAATCAACGTGAAGAAAGCTCATCCGGACTGGAGCATCGTTCCGGAGATCATGATTCCGTTGATCGGCGATGTAAAAGAGTTAAAATATTGCAAGAAGACCGTTGTTGAGACTGCAGATGCAGAGATCGCAGCAGCTGGTTCTGACCTGACCTACCATGTAGGTACCATGATCGAGATCCCGAGAGCAGCCCTGACTGCAGACGAGATCGCAAAAGAGGCTGACTTCTTCTGCTTCGGTACCAACGACCTGACCCAGATGACCTTCGGCTTCTCCCGTGACGATGCTGGTAAGTTCTTAGGTGCTTACTACGATGCGAAGATCTACGAGAACGATCCATTCGCAAAACTGGATCAGACTGGCGTAGGCAAGCTGATGGAGATGGCTATCAAGCTTGGCAAGGCTTCCAACCCGGATTTGCACATCGGTATCTGTGGCGAGCACGGCGGAGATCCGTCTTCCGTAGAGTTCTGCAACAAGATCGGTCTGGATTATGTATCCTGCTCACCGTACCGTGTTCCGATCGCAAGACTTGCGGCAGCACAGGCAGCAATTGCGCAGAAATAATGAAAAACAAAATCATAGGATATCCTATACTGAAAGACCGCGTACTGTTTGGTACGCGGTCTTTTTGTGGCTATGTTGAGCTTTATGGGTAGAAATACAAAGAAATTTATGCTAGACTAAGCATATATTCGTTACTGTTTGTGCTTTGCGTAAACAGCAGCGGCAAAACCATTACGATAGATAGAAAACAGAAATGAAAGAATTAGGGGAAAAACAAATGACAACGAAAGAATGTTATGAAAAAATTGGATCTAATTACGACAGTGTGCTGAGCAGATTCGGCAACGAGGCGCTGGTAAAGCGCTTTGCCTTGAAGTTTTTAAAGGATCCGAGCTATGCGGATTTAAAAGAAGCCCTGGAGGTGCATGACGCAGAGCGTGCATTCCGTGCAGCACATACCTTAAAGGGCGTTTGCTTAAATCTTGGATTTGACCGTCTCTACGAGACCAGCGCAGCTCTGACAGAAGACCTGAGAGGAAGAGACATCAACGGCGGTGACCGGTTATTTCCGGAACTGACCGAGCGTTACGAGCAGTTAACAGAAGCAATTCGGGAGCTGGAAGCGGAGGCTTAACCCATATATGAATTCATACGATAAACTGACGAGACAGCAGGCAGAGGAACAGATGGAACTCTACCGGCAGGTGTTTACAGCCGTGCGCCTTCTGGATGCTGCTGATCTTCGTCTGACTGGAGCGAAAAAAACAAAAGAAGACCAGACGGGTGGGTTGAACCATTGCTACTGTTATGATTACTGGAAGAAAAGTCAGCCCTGTGAAAACTGCATTTCCAGGAAGGTTTATCAGGATGGGATTCAGAGGACGAAGCTGGAGTACAGAGGAAATGATCTCTTTGAGGTAACTGCCCGCTATGTGGAGGTAGACGGGACTCCTTATATCATGGAGCTGGTGCGTGCGATGGACGGCACCTGCCTGATCGATGCTGAGGGCAGGGAAAAGCTTCTCAGCAAGCTGACAAGCTATCACGATGAGCTTTACATTGATGCCCTGACCGGTGCCTACAACCGGCGTTACTACGAGGATAAGATCAAAACCTCAGCCCAGAAGGGCGGCGTAGCCATGATCGACCTGGATGACTTTAAGCTCTACAACGATACCTGGGGACATGACGCAGGCGATGCCGTGCTGAGAACCCTGGTCCAGATGCTTCGGAACTGTGTGCGGGATGAAGATTCCATCATCCGTTACGGAGGCGATGAATTCCTTCTTCTGATGCCGGATATCAGCCAGGCACAGTTTGAGGAAAGCCTGCGCAGGGTCAAGGAAAAGGTCTGCGATGCCGATGTGCCAGGCTATACGAACCTGCGCCTTTCTGTGAGCATTGGCGGAGTACTGAGTGATGGGACCAAAACGGTGGAGGATGCTGCGATCTGTGCCGATAAGCTTATGTATCAGGCTAAAAACCGGAAAAATACGGTTGTGACGGAAGGAACAAAGCAGGAGGTACAGCATTCAGGGGACAATACTGAGGATCAGGAGAATATCAAGCAGCAGATCCTCATTGTAGATGATTCCGGGCTGAACCGCGAGATCCTTTCTGAAATGCTTCACTCAGATTTCCGCATTCTGGAGGCAGAAAACGGAAAAGAGTGCATTGCCCAGTTAGAGCAGTACGGAACCGGAATCGCCCTGGTCCTGTTAGATATTGTCATGCCGGTCATGAATGGCTTTGAGGTGCTGGAATACATGACCAGAAACCACTGGATCGAGGAGGTCCCTGTCATTATGATCTCCAGTGAAAATTCAGAGCCATACATCCGCAAGGCCTACGAGCTTGGCGTTTCTGATTATATCAGCCGTCCATTTGATGCCAAGGTGGTATTTCAGCGCGTATTCAATACCATTAAGCTGTATGCGAAGCAGCACCGCCTGATCAAACTGGTGACAAGCCAGATCTACGAAAAAGAAAAGAATAACCGGATCATGGTCGGGATTTTAAGCCAGATCATGGAATTCAGGAATGGGGAGAGCGGGCTTCACGTCTCTCATATCAACCGTCTGACCGATCTTTTGCTGGAGCGCCTGACCCAGAAGACAAGCCAGTACCATTTGTCCAGACCGGACCGGGAGCTGATCGCAACAGCATCGGCTCTTCATGATATCGGAAAGATTGGCATTGATGAAAAAATCCTGAACAAGCCTGGCAGACTGACAACGGAGGAGTTCGAGATCATGAAGACCCACACCGTCATCGGTGCTTCCATGCTAAAGCATCTGACTGCCTACCAGAACGAGCCGATCGTAAAGATCGCTTACCAGATCTGCAGGTGGCACCATGAGCGCTACGATGGAAAGGGATATCCGGACGGCTTAAAGGGAGAAGAAATCCCGATCGCAGCCCAGGTGGTTTCCATTGTAGATGTTTACGATGCCCTGGTGAGTCCGCGTGTATACAAGAAAGCGTTCCCGCATGAGCAGGCCATGCGCATGATCATGAATGGGGAGTGCGGTACGTTTAATCCGCTCCTTCTGGAATGCCTGATCGAGATCCAGGACCGGATCCAGGCATATGATCATGAGCCGCAGAATCATTAGTTTACTTTTATAGGTCTGTATGGTATAATTTTTCGTTGCGACACGTCAATTTATTTTTGAGAATGAAGAGGAACTACAAATGGAAAAGAAAAAGAAGTTTCAGATGCCGCATACGTACATCATCATCTTTGGTGTAATTCTGTTTGCAGCAATCCTGACCATGTTTATCCCACTGGGTAAATATGAGACAAAAGAAATCACCTACACCATGAACGGCGAAGAAAAGACCAGAACCGTTCTGGATCCGGACAGCTTTGAGTATGTCCTGGATGAAAACGGAAACAAGGTAACGAAGGTTGCCCCGCTTTTCGGTACGGAGGATTTCGGTGGCCAGGGTATTTTAAACTATGTATTTGAGGGTCTTACAACCGGTAACAAAAACGGTACTGCAGTCGGAATCATCGCCTTTATCCTGGTGGTGGGCGGTTCCTTTGGTATCGTGTTACGAACCGGTGCCGTGGAGAGCGGTATCATGCGGGTCATCAGCATGACAAACGGTAAGGAAATCCTTTTGGTACCGATCCTGATCGTCCTGTTTTCCCTGGGCGGTGCCGTGTTCGGCATGGGTGAGGAAGCCATCCCGTTCGTCATGATCCTGGTGCCGATGTTCATCGCGATGGGTTACGATGCAGTAGTCGGCATCATGTGCAGCTACGTGGCAACCCAGATTGGTTTCGGTACCTCGTGGCAGAACCCGTTCGGCCTGGCTGTGGCACAGGGTATCGCAGGCATCCCGGTTATGTCCGGTGCATGGTTCCGTATCCCGTTATGGATCATCTTTACCGGCCTGACCTGTGTGTTTACCCTTCGTTACGCAGCAAAGATCAAAAAGAACCCGAAGCTTTCTGTTGCTTACGAGTCTGACGAAGAGTACCGTGAGGACTTCGCAAAGAATGGTAAAGCAGACCTGCCGTTTACCCTGGGCCATAAGCTGGTGCTCTTAACCATCGTAGCCTGCATGGTATGGACCATCTGGGGCGTAGTAACCCAGGGCTACTACATTCCGGAGATCGCATCCCAGTTCTTTGTAATGGGTCTTGTTTCCGGTATCATCGGACTGATCTTCCACTTAAATGATATGCACTTAAACGATATCCCGCGTGCGTTTGACCGTGGTGCGGCTGACCTTCTGGGCGCTGCAATGTGCGTAGGTATGGCACAGGGTATCATCATCATCCTGGGCGGAACCAGCGCAACCGATGGAACCGTTCTGAACACCATTCTTTATACTATCAGCAATGGCATGAAGAATTTCCCGCCGGTCATCTCTGCATGGCTGATGTATGTATTCCAGTCCGTATTCAACTTCTTCGTTGTATCCGGTTCCGGACAGGCAGCCCTGACCATGCCGATCATGGCACCGCTTGCCGATCTGGTCGGTGTAGAACGTCAGGTTGCAGTCCTTTCTTACCAGCTTGGTGATGCGTTCACCAACTTTATCGTTCCGACCAGCGGATGCCTTCTTGGTGCCCTGGCAGCAGCAAGACTGGAGTGGGGACAGTGGGCAAAGTTCCAGATCAAGTTCCAGGCATTCCTGTTTGTATGCGCATCCATTGCAGTGGTTGTTGCAATGATGATCGGATTGTCATAACCGGAAAGGGCAGGAACAAATTGTCATGACAAATGATATGACACGGGGAAATCCCGTCCGCCTGATCCTGGCTTTTATGATTCCGACATATCTCGGAAACATTTTCCAGCAGTTTTACAATCTGGTCGATTCGGTGATTGCCGGCCGCTATATCGGGGTCCATGCCCTGGCGGCCATCGGCAGCACAACCTCGCTGATTTTTCTGGTGACCGGGTGGCTGCAGGGAATCACCAGTGGCTTTGCCATCATGGTGGCCCAGAGCTTTGGCGCAAAGGATTACAAGCAGATGCGCCATTATGTTGCCATGTCGGTATATCTGTGCGTGGCCTTTGTGGTGGCCATGACGGCAGGACTTGTGCTTTTTAATGTGCCGGTCCTGCGTCTGATGAATACGCCGGATGAGATCATCGGCCAGACTGCTGCTTATATGGGAATCATTTATGCAGGCCTCTGCGTAACGGCTGCTTACAATGCCTTTGCAGCGGTGCTGCGTGCACTGGGGGACGGCCGTTCCCCACTTTATTTTTTGATCATCTCCGCAGTGATCAACGCCGTGCTGGACGTACTTTTTATCGTAAAGTTCCATATGGGGGTGGAGGGCTGTGCCTACGCAACCGTCATTGCCCAGGGAATCTCGGCACTGTTATGCCTGATTTATATCATTCTGAAATTCGATATCTTAAAGCTTCAGAAAGCGGATTTCCGGTTTGATCCGGCTATGATCAAACGCCTGCTGTCCATTGGTGTGCCGATGGGCCTGCAGTTTTCTATCACGGCGATTGGAACGATCATCGTGCAGAGCGCCATCAATGTGTTTGGTGCGGATTACATCGCGGGTTATGCCGCAGCTGGAAAGCTGCAGAATATGGTAAACACCATCTTCATTGCATTTGGTGCGACCATTGCAACTTATGTGGGACAGAACCGCGGTGCCGGACGATTAGATCGGGTGCGCCAGGGCGTAAAGGATACCCAGATCATGATCCTGGTCGCAGCGGCTGCTTTCTTTCTGATCATTCATTTTCTGGCAGGAAAGCTGACACTGATCTTTGTGGACAGCTCCCAGACTGTGGTGATCGATGCAGCCAACCAGTATTTTAAAACGGTATCCTGGTGTTATCCGTTCCTTGGAAGTATCTTCCTGTACCGGAATGCGCTTCAGGGAATGGGCTATAGCCTGGTGCCGATGTTAGGCGGTGTATTCGAGCTGCTGGCCAGGGCCGGTGTTGTCATGCTGGTCCTTCACCTGGGCGGTGGGTTCGTGAGCACCTGCCTGTCCGATCCGGCAGCATGGATCTCCGCACTGATCCCGCTGATCCCATATTATATTTATAAAATGCGGAAATTTACTGCACCTTCTTTACAGAAAGAAAAAACTGTGCTATAGTAGCACACAAAATAAAAATCAAAGAAAAGCAGAGTAGGTCTGTGTGCGTTAAGTGCCAGCCGGACAGGGAGTTGCCGGCGGGACGAAGGAAAACGTTTCGGTGACCGGTTGCCGTAAAAACTGCAAAAAGCAGTTTGGGGTGATCTGGAAGCTGAGCAGCGGTTTTTTCGCGGTACACAGGCCGCATCCCGCTGCGAAGAGGATAGATACGGTTATCTCCTTTGTAGTCGAGAAATACTGCAAAGGAGGTAATTTTTTTATGAAAAAGTTTGTAACTTTGTTCACGGATTCCATGGAAGAGCTGAAGCACGTTAACACAGTCACAGTCATGGCGATGTTTGCGGCAATCTCTGTGGTGCTTGGGTATTTTACCCTGGTTCTGGGCGATTACTTAAAGATCGGATTTTCCACGATCGCGAATCAGTTCGTGTATTATCTGTTTGGCCCGGTGGCAGGCGCGGCCTTTGGCGGGGCGCTGGATATCTTAAAATATATCATTCGCCCGACCGGTGCGTATTTCCCGGGCTTTACCATTGGTGCCATGGTGGGCGGCGTGATCTATGGCTGCTTCTTGTATAAGCGTCCAATCCGTTTCACGCGCGTACTGGCTGCAGAACTGACCGCGTCGGTCATCTGCAACATGCTGCTTGGAACGCTGTGGCTGAGCATGCTCTATGGAAAAGCATTTATGGTGCTTCTTCCCATGCGGGCTTTCAAAAACCTGATCATGTGGCCGGTCAATTCCATGCTGTTTTACACCATCGGAAAGACACTGGAGGCATCCGGGGTATTCCGCCTTTTGAAGACAGCCGGACGGAGCAAAGCGGTAATTTAACAATATTGCACAGTACGAACGAGGGCCGGAAGGTTCTGCCCCCGCCATTTGGCGGGGGGAGAACCTCCCCGCCCGCTTGTGTTTATCGCCCGGTATTGTTACTGTGGTGCGTGCTTCCCATTTTTATCTTCGATGCGTTTGCGGATCTGAAGCATGTGCTGGTCGGTTGCGGCGATGACCTCGGCGCACTGGCGCAGGTCTTCGCTGATCTCATCGGCAACCGTTCCGATATCCTTTTTGTATTTCAGCTGGTGGTCCAGGCTGGCCCAGAAATCCATGGCAATGGTCCGGATCTGGACTTCTACACGCAGATTTTTCTTCTCTTCTGAGAAGAAGACTGGAATTTCGATGATAAGGTGATAACTGCGATAGCCGTTTGGCTTTGGATTTTTGATGTAATCCTTGATGGCGATGACGGTGATGTCATCCTGGCTGACCAGCATGTTAGCGACAGCATAGATGTCATCGACAAAGGAACAGATGACGCGGATTCCGGCTACATCGTCCAATTTGTTCATCATGGATTCGAGACTGACCGGAAGGTTTCTGCGCTGCAGCTTTTCTACGATACTGATCGGTTTTTTGACACGGGATTTGATCATCTCGATGGGATTCCTCTGGTTTTTGATGGAAAGCTCATCGTTTAATACTTCCAGTTTTGTTTTTACTTCGCGGATCGCGCAGGTGTACATCATCATGGCCTGCTGGAATTCTCTGGCCTGACTGATCAGGGCATCCGGGACCTGGACCAGGTTTGGCACGTTGACAGCAGACTGGACCAGTTCACTGTTTGGGTTCATATTCATGTTCATAAGTAGATACCTCGTTGCTTTTTGTGCAATAGTTCCTGAAAATGTGAAATATTGCAGAAATATTATCTATATTATACCAGATTTTGAATGTCATACAAGGGATATTTTTGTTGCTGTCCATGTATACGCAAACAGCAGCACTAATTTCTGATACAAGGGTTTTGTTTTCTTCCGAAATGTGATATGCTTAATCTAAGGGCCTTTATGCGTGAATCGCATAAGCTATCAGCTGGCTGGAATTTTTGGTGTCTCATGCAGATCTGAAAAGGAAGGGCAGCTGTAAAAAAATGAAATGTAAGATAGAAATCTGGAGGTATTTACATGAGTGAAAATTGTACCCATAACTGCAGTACCTGTGGCGAATCCTGCGGAAGCCGCACAGCAGAGCAGACAAGCTTTCTGGAGCCGTTAAACCCGGCGAGCAGCGTAAAAAAGGTGATCGGCGTAGTCAGCGGTAAGGGCGGTGTCGGAAAATCTCTGGTGACTGCCATGATGGCTGTTAAGATGAACAGTAAGGGCAAACACACCGCAATCCTGGATGCAGATATTACCGGCCCGTCTATTCCGAAGGCATTTGGCTTAAACGACAATATGGTCATGATGACAAAAGACAATCTGATGATTCCGGCAACTTCCGCTCTGGGCATTGACATTATGTCTGCAAACCTGCTTTTGGACAACGATACGGATCCGGTCATCTGGAGAGGTCCGGTCATTGCAGGCGCAGTGAAGCAGTTCTGGAATGAGACACTTTGGGAAGACGTAGATTATATGTTTGTAGATATGCCGCCGGGAACCGGCGATGTTCCGTTAACCGTATTCCAGTCTCTTCCGGTGAACGGCATCATCATCGTAAC
Organism: Clostridium sp. AM42-4; assembly: GCF_003480105.1. Taxonomy (NCBI): domain Bacteria; kingdom Bacillati; phylum Bacillota; class Clostridia; order Eubacteriales; family Clostridiaceae; genus Clostridium; species Clostridium sp. AM42-4. The sequence goes on along the minus strand of NZ_QUIK01000004.1, from coordinate 68,572 downwards.
TTCTCCGCAGGAGCTGGTTTCCATGATCGTGGCAAAGGCTGTGAAGATGGCGCAGAAGATGAATGTGCCGATCCTTGGCCTGGTTGAGAATATGAGCTATCTGGAGTGCCCGGACTGCGGTAAGAAGATTTCCGTATTTGGCGAGAGTCATATAGACGAGATCGCCAAAGAGTACGATCTGCCGGTACTGGCAAAGCTCCCGATCGACCCGAAGGTAGCCGAGCATGTAGACAACGGCACCATCGAGTATCTGGAGAGAGATTGGTTCGATGCAGCAGCTGAGAAGGTACTGGCACTGTAAAACTGAAAATTTCGCTTGCAGGTTTGTAAGTGGAAACCGGACCAAAGCTGCAAACGGGAAACAGGGCAGGTGCAGTGACTGAATGAATTCAATAGAAATAGTACGACAGGGTTTTCGTGACAGAGAACCCTGTTTTTTTGTACAGGGAAATGGCTGGCGCATTGTCCCCGGCAACCTGCAGCAGAGCTGTATGGAACCCCTGTCTGGCAAGGGCGGGAAGCAGCAGCGTAAAAAATACAGTGCCAAAGCCCTGGTGGCGGTATGCTGGCAGGATTTCCACATGGTGAAGGCAGACTGAACTCTCGCTGACAGGTTCTGCAAAGGCAATGCCGAGAAGTGTGTCTCCCTGGTAAAGTGAAAATTCGGTGTCAGAAGACTGATGCAGAGAGAAAATTTCAGGATTTTCCTGAGAACTTGTGGAAATGTAGTTGAAATCTGCCGGACCATTGGAATCTGTCAGGTCACATTCCATTACCAGTTCTTCAGAGTCTTTTTCTGCGCCGAGTGCTTCCAGTGTTTTTAAGGTATCTGCACAAGCCCCGGAAACCGCAAAGAGCAGGTTGCTGTCTGGGATGTGGGCAAGTCCCTCTTCTAATAAACAGGAAAAAGCGCCATGGTTCCGGAAGTCCGGGTGGGTGAAGGCACAGCATTCTGCTAGGTCATCCCCGTAAGGAATCAGTGTGAGGCAGGAAACTAGCGTGCCGTCTGGAAGATAGGCCAGAAAATGCGTCAGATCGTCTTCCATCGGATAGGACAGATCGGTATGATCGTGCTGGCGGCAGAGTGCGGCCAGACTGGCAAGCCCGGCTTGCTGTTTTTGGGTGAGTAAATTGGTTGAGCTAATATGAATATCGAATTTCATAGAGAACCTCCTGGCGGAAAAATTCATTGCTTTTTTGTAAGTAAAGTATAAGAAAAAAACATAAAGAATACAAGAATCTACATTGACTTTTTGACTTCGAGTGGTAGAATACGAGTTATTGTTCGCGAACAGGGATTTTTTAAAGCAGAGGATGCGCTATTTGGTGCATCCACGATATGCAATGCAATGGAAAATTCTGTATGAACGAGTAGAATGGTTTACCAAATATGGAAAGGACAAACAACATGAAATACGTAAAGGAATCCGCGATCATTTTTGGTATCACGATGATCGGAGAGTTTTTGAATGAGCTTTTGCCGCTGCCGGTTCCAGCTGGTGTGTATGGGCTGTTTTTGCTTTTACTTTTGCTTTGTACCGGATTGCTGAAGCTGAAAGACATTGAAGCAACCGGAAATTTCCTTCTGGACATCATGCCGATCCTGTTTATCCCGGCATCGGTTGGACTGATCGAAAGCTATGATGCCATGAAGGCAATCCTGGTACCGCTGGTAGTGACCTGCTTGGTTTCCACCATTGTTGTTATGGGCGTGACCGGCAAGGTGACAGAGCTTATGGTATCCTTGCTGAAAAAGAAGAATGGAAAGAATGCAGGAGAGGAGAAGAGAGCATGAGTTTTTTACAGGAATCCCTTTATTTTGGCTTTGTGATCAGCCTGGCAGCATATCTGGCTGGTGTCTGGGTGAAAAAGAAGGTGGGATGGGCCATCTTAAATCCGCTTCTGGTATCTGTTGTGATCGTCATTGCAGTGTTAAAGCTGCTGCATGTAGATTACGCTTCTTATAATAATAGTGCCAAGTACATCAGCTACCTTCTGACACCGTCTACGGTGTGTCTGGCAATCCCGCTTTATAAGCAGCTGGAGCTTTTGAAGAAGAATTTTGTTTCTGTGATTGTAGCGATCGCTTCCGGCGTGGCAGCCAGTGCGGGCAGCATTTTTCTTCTGTGTACGTTATTTGGTGTGGAACATATCCATTACGTATCGTTCCTGCCGAAATCCATCACCACGGCAATTGGCATGGGAGTCAGTGAGGAAGCAGGCGGCATCGTGACGATCACGGTGGTCTGCATCATCATTACCGGTATTTTCGGAAATATCATTGCAGAAATGTTGTTTAAGGTATTGAAAATCCGGGAACCGATCGCAAAGGGACTGGCACTTGGTACCTCAGCACATGCCATTGGTACTTCAAAGGCACTGGAACTTGGTGAAGTAGAGGGAGCCATGGGCAGTCTTTCCATTGCAGTAGCCGGACTGATGACAGTCATTGTGGTTCCGCTGGTGTCGGGACTGATCTGAAAAGCTGCTGCTTACGCACACATGTCTGGTAATCCTGGCAATCAATTCATGTGAAGATATGTTTTTCGACTTGACAGAATTCCAGAAAATTTTTATACTGAACTTGTATTAGGCAATGCCTTGATCCACGTCTGTTAGGGAAAAACTCCCTGACAGACGTTTTTTTTATATGATAGGAAATTGCGTCCTATCATATAAAAATGCTCCGCGAGGAAGCGCACTCGGCGCAAAGGTAGATGGTTGCTGAAGCAACCGCGCCTCGGCGCGAGAATGTGCCAAGGCACATTCTTTTTTGTTTCATAGAAAATTGCGTCTTTGAGTGGGCAGGCCTGGGTACATTTTATGAAGTTTGAGCGGATTGACAGGAAAAGGAGAACAAAAAACGATGGAAACAAAGGAAAATGACAGGAAAGATCCATGCCAGAAGGCAGCATGCTGCGGTTCACGCGTTGCGCAAACAGCAACAGCAGCTTCCCTTGCTATTGTAATTCTGGGGAATGTTTTGTACGCGCTGACGGTCAGAACTTTTTTGGTGCCGGCGGGACTGCTTACCGGAGGAACAACGGGAATTGGTCTGGCATTGAACCGCGCATTTGGTATACCGGTGTCTGCGTTTGTATTGGTGTTTAATGTAGTGATGCTCCTTGTCGGCTGGAGTGTTCTTGGAAGAAAATTTGCACTGACGACGGTTGTGAGTACCTTTGTATATCCCATTGCGCTGGGCTTTTTTGAACAGATACTGGGAAGTACGGTCCTGACGCAGGATCTGTTTTTGAACACGGTATTTTCCGGACTTGGAATTGGGGCTTCTCTTGGAATTGTGATCCGGGCGGGCGCATCGACGGGAGGAATGGACATTCCGCCGCTTGTGCTCCATCATTATTTTCAGATTCCGGTTTCTGTTTCCATGTATGTCTTTGATTTTTGCATTCTTCTGGTCCAGGCGGTTGGAAATCCACCGGAAAACGTATTGTATGGACTGATTCTGGTCATGGTTTATACCCTGGTACTGGATAAGCTGATGTTATTGGGAACGACGCGCACAGAAGTGCGGATTGTCAGTGAACACAGTCAGAAAATCCGGGAAGCCATCCTGGCGGAAATGGACCGCGGCGTTACGATGCTTTCCGGAGAAACCGGCTATCTGAAACACCAGACGCAGATGATCTTCAGTGTCATCTCAAACCGGGAACTTCCGGAACTGGAAAAGCTGGTCCATCGCATCGATCCGGAATGTTTTATGGTGGTAAACCGGGTCAGCGAGGTGAGCGGACGTGGCTTTTCCATGAAAAAACGATATCGGTAGCAGCTGAAAAGAAAGAGAAAAACAAATATAATGTTGTGCTTTTCCGGTTGAAAGGGTTTTGGGGATATGGTATATTTAAATGAAGTATAAAAAAGAATAGCAATGCGCTATGCATACACTTAAGGAGGAAGCCATGATTCAGAAGCTGATTGAAAAGATTCAGAAGACAAAGGCACCGATCTGTGTGGGATTGGACCCGATGTTAAACTACATTTCGGAGCACATTTTAAAGAAGTCCTTCGGAGAATTCGGGGAGACGTTGGAGGGCGCTGCAGACGCCATCTGGAATTTTAACAAGGAGATCGTGGATCACACATGGGACCTGATCCCGTCCGTGAAACCGCAGATTGCCATGTACGAGCAGTTCGGCATCGAGGGACTGAAAGTGTATGACAAGACCGTAAAGTATTGCCAGGAAAAAGGCCTTGTAGTGATCGGTGACGCAAAGCGCGGTGATATTGGTTCTACTTCCGCAGCCTACGCGACTGCACATCTGGGCAAGGTGAAGGTTGGAAACAACATCTGTTCCGCATTCAACACCGATTTCCTTACGGTAAACCCGTATCTGGGAACTGACGGCGTAAAACCGTTTGTCGATGTCTGTAATTCCGATGATAAGGGAATTTTCGTTCTGGTAAAGACCTCCAACCCGTCCAGCGGAGAATTCCAGGACAGACTCATTGACGGTAAGCCGCTTTATGAGCATGTGGCTGCAAAGGTCGTTGAGTGGGGCGAGATGTCCATGGACGGTAACTACAGCAATGTCGGTGCAGTAGTCGGCGCAACCTATCCGGAGATGAGTGCAGTGCTCAGAAAGCTTATGCCGAAGACCTACTTCCTGGTTCCGGGCTATGGAGCTCAGGGCGGCACCGCAAAAGATTTAAGACACTGCTTCAATGAAGACGGACTTGGCGCAGTTGTAAACTCCTCCCGCGGCATTATTGCGGCATACCGCCAGGAGAAATACGCAAAGTTTGGCGCAGAGCATTTCGCAGAGGCATCCAGACAGGCTGTCATCGATATGGTTGCTGATATCAACAGCGTACTGTAGGTGCGGCAGGAGAAACGCTTTCTGCGAAAATGATCTGGACTGTAACAGAGATTTTGGGGCAGAAAGCTTTCTGAAAAGCAGAATGAGATTTTGCGAGAACAGAGGAGTAGGGGAAAATGGAAACAATTCAGAAAGAAAAGGTAAAGCTGACGGCTAAGGTAGTGAGTCAGGAAGCTTTGACGGATGATATCTGCAGCATGTGGATCCAGGCAGAGAGAATCGCAAAAGCGGCAAAGCCGGGGCAGTTTATCTCTGTATACACGAAAGATAAGAGCAAGGTGCTTCCGCGTCCGATCAGTCTTTGTGAGATCGATAAGGAGCAGGGCAGACTGCGTATCGTGTACCGCGTGGTAGGCGCCGGAACCAAAGAGTTTTCTGCATACCAGGCAGGGGATGACATCGAGATCATGGGACCGCTTGGAAATGGCTTCCCGTTAAAGGAGAAAAAGGCATTCCTCATTGGCGGTGGTATCGGAATCCCGCCTATGCTGGAGCTGGCAAAGAACTTAAACTGCGAAAAGCAGATGGTGCTTGGCTACCGCGATGTGTTATTCTTAAACGAGGAATTTGAACAGTACGGTAAAGTTTATGTGGCAACCGAAGATGGCAGCGCCGGAACAAAGGGCAACGTCATCGATGCCATCAAGGCAAATGCGCTGGATGCAGATGTGATCTATGCCTGCGGACCGACCCCGATGCTGCGTGCACTGAAGGCGTATGCGGCAGAGAACGGCATCGAGTGCTGGCTCTCCTTAGAGGAGAAGATGGCCTGCGGAATCGGTGCATGTCTTGCCTGCGTCTGCAAGTCCAAAGAGGTAGACAGTCATTCCCACGTACACAATAAGCGTATCTGCAAGGACGGTCCGGTCTTTGCTGCTGAGGAGGTGGAGCTGTAATGAATACCAAAGTAAATCTTGCCGGTGTGGAACTGAAAAATCCGGTCATGACAGCATCCGGAACCTTCGGAAGCGGAGCAGAGTACAGTGAATTTGTCGATTTAAGCCGCCTTGGCGCAGTTGTGACCAAAGGTGTGGCGAATGTGCCGTGGCCGGGTAACCCGACCCCGCGTATCGCAGAGGTTTATGGCGGCATGTTAAATGCCATTGGCCTGCAGAATCCGGGCATCGACGTATTCGTAAAGCGCGATATCCCGTTTTTAAAGCAGTACGACACAAAGATCATCGTGAATGTTTGCGGAAAGACCACGGAAGATTATATTGAAGTCGTAGAGCGGCTGGGCGATGAACCGGTGGATCTCTTGGAGATCAACATTTCCTGCCCGAACGTAAAGGAAGGCGGCATTGCATTCGGACAGGATCCGAAGGCAGTGGAAGCCATCACCAGAGAAGTGAAGAAGCACGCAAAGCAGCCGGTTATCATGAAGCTGAGTCCGAACGTAACAGACATTACCGTTATGGCGAAGGCAGCAGAGGCAGGCGGTGCCGATGTGCTGTCCCTCATCAATACCTTAACCGGTATGAAAATCGACATCAACCGCAGGGCCTTTGCCATTGCCAATAAGACCGGCGGTATGTCCGGCCCGGCAGTCAAGCCGGTAGCAGTCCGCATGGTTTACCAGGTAGCAAATGCGGTGAGCCTTCCGATCATCGGTATGGGCGGCATTGCGACTGCAGAGGATGCGCTGGAGTTCATCATGGCAGGTGCAACCGCGGTTTCCGTGGGAACTGCCAACTTCTACAATCCGTACGCAACGGTCGAGATCGCAGAAGGCATCGAGAACTTCATGAAGAAACAGAAGGTAGAGGACATCCGCGAACTCATCGGATGTGTAAAATAGACGAAAGCGTGTGGGAATATAGTTATATTGATGATAAAAGAGGAAGCATCGGGCCTGATGCTTCCTCTTTGCATTGCCTGGCATATCGAGGAGGCGCCAGTGGCGCGTCCGCTGATTGGGGTAGTCCTATTTAAGAAAAACTCCGTAGTTTTGCCTCTCATCAATGATATATTCAATTTTTACACATTTTTCATCTTCCTTCACTTGAAACACAAACCAAAGGTGAGTCCAGAAATTCAGAACGCGGTATTTTGAAGGTACATAACGCAATCTGGCGCAGCCGATCAGAGGTGTGGTTTCCAGATAGGAGATTTTTCGTTCAATGGTTTTGCATAAAGTAGCAATTTCGGTATATTCTTTCATTTTTTGAGTCAAGCGTTTCTACGAATGTTATGTTGAAAAAACAGGCATGTAATGATATACTAAACAATAATATCATTACATGCCTTATATTTTGACTTGTTCCATCCATCAAATGATGGAAACGCCATAAAGGCACAGCAGTAATATGGCAACACAAAATGAATGACATAGATGATGAAAAATTGGCTCAAAATAAGGAGGAAACAGCAAGATGGAAGATTACAAGAAAGAATTTATTGAGTTTATGATTGACTGTGAAGTGTTGAAGTTCGGTGATTTCGTGACAAAATCTGGCCGCAAGACCCCGTTCTTTGTCAACACCGGTTTCTACCGCACCGGCGCACAGCTGCGCCGCCTGGGTCAGTATTATGCACAGGCAATCAAGGATACCTTCGGAACCGATTTTGATGTTCTGTTCGGACCGGCTTACAAGGGTATTCCGCTGACCGTTGCAGCGACCATGTCCATCAGCGAACTGTATGATGCAGATATCCGTTACTGCTCCAACCGGAAAGAAGTAAAGGATCACGGCGATAAGGGCATCCTGCTCGGCAGCCCGATCAAGGACGGCGACAAGGTTGTGATCATCGAGGACGTAACTACTGCCGGTACTTCCATCGAGGAGACCCTGCCAATCATCAAGGCACAGGGCGATGTCGATGTGCTTGGTCTGGTTGTTTCCGTAGACCGTATGGAGCGCGGAAAGGGAACCAAGTCTGCATTGAAGGAAATCGAAGAGAAGTACGGCTTCAAGACCACCGCGATTGTAACCATGGCAGATGTTGTAGAGCATCTCTACAACAAGCCTTACAAGGGAAAAGTCATCATCGACGATACCTTAAAGGCAGCAATCGATGCTTACTATGAGCAGTATGGTGCAGAGTAAATAGCAGAACTCAGAGTTCTGGTTTCAGACTGTTAGAACATGAATGGCAGCAGTGAAATGTTCTCTGGAAAAATGAGGAGTCATATTATGGAAAAGGTATATAAGACGATGCAGCGCACCGGTGCCTGCAGCATTGCAGTGGGAATCATTATGCTCGTGACCGGCGTGACCGTGGGCATTATGTCCATTGTCTGCGGCGGACTGCTGTTAAAGCGCAAGGGCGAGATCACATTTTAGGATTAAAATGATGTTGGGGACAAAAGACATTTTGATCCTGATATCATCAAAATTATAAAAGATACAGGGGGCGGCAGTTTCTGCAACAGGTTTCGGGCGGAGACTGCCCCTTTGCTTGCAGGGTACCATGTGGAATAAAAAGTTTACCTGTGGTCATTGTGCAAAAAGGAAGTGCTTAGAGCGTTTCCGGTGAATTTGGCATTTGGAAATAAAAAGGAGTTTTACTAGAATTATGATCAGAAATACGACCAGGAATCAGAAGCTGGGATGGGTGCTTTTCATCGCTTACATGGCCTTGCTGGTTTATTTTATGTTTTTTGCAGAGTCCTTTGGACGCAATCCAGAGCAGCGCGATTATGCGTACAATCTGGAGCTGTTCAAGGAAATCAAGCGCTTTTATAAATATCGAAAACAACTGGGAATGGAAGCATTCCTTTTAAATATTGTAGGTAACGTAGTAGGATTTATGCCGTGTGGATTTTTTCTGCCGATCATCAGCCGCAGAAGCAAAAAGTGGTACAATACGATTTTATTCGGTTTCTGTTTAAGCCTCTGCATCGAGACGACGCAGCTGATCTTCAAAGTCGGAAGCTTCGATGTGGATGATCTGTTTTTAAATACACTCGGTGGTGCGCTTGGCTTTTTAAGTCACTGGACGATTCAGAGGATTCGTATAAAAAGGAGAAGACGCCGATGAAAAAGCCGATGAAAAATAGAAAAAAACGCATATCCTATATCCGGAAACCAATTCCAAAGCAGAGCTTTTTCTGCCTTGGTTTTGCAGTGATCGGACTGTTTTGTTTTTGTTTTAGTCTGGGACGCAGCATTGTAAATCAGGGAAGCGGTGGCCCGGATGTGGCAGCCTGGGCACTGACCAGCCTGCTGTTTTCTGTGGAGACCGTTATCTGCGGCGTAAAAACGTTAAAGATGAAGGAAATCAACAATATCCTGGCCCGGATCGGAACTATCGCAGGCGGGATTTTATTGTTTTGCTGGCTGGGAATGCTGGTGATCGGAATCGTGACGATCCTATGATACGATTGAGGCAGCAGATTTTGTCCGTCTGGAATGGAAAGGACCGGCAAAATTCTATTGCTGTTTGCGCAGTGCAGGAACAGCAGCGAAATATTTCATGGGGCTGAAAGTAAAAAGTCTCAGGAAAGGATAATGAATTTATGGTGAAATATCAGGAATTGTGGAACGAAGAAAATACAAATATAACAGAGCGCTATGATCTGGCCATGGAGCGGATCCTGGAGATTCCGGCAGAAAACCGGGTGGCAGAGCCGTACCGTGCGTACTTTAACCAGATGGCGGCATTTACAGCCCAAATCGAGGAACTGGCAAGAATGCAGCTTCGCGAGGATCTCGACAGCCTGATTCTTCCGGAGCTTCAGAAGCTGAATCACAGTCTCTATGCGGATATTCTTCCGGATCATTATGAGGAAAGCTATGCTGATCCGGCATTTGCCATGCGGATGCTGGGGGCAGACTTGGGCCCGCTTTTATCTGCATTTTATGCACAGTTCCGGGCCTCGATCGTCTTTGCGTATGAATGCAGACTGACGGATATCACGATTTTATGCGAGACTCTCATTGAGATTTATAACATGTTTGAGGATGGAATCCCGCAGGCGCGCCAGGTGCGGGATGTGCTGTACTGGTTTTTCAGCGACTATACCGATGTCACACTGGCCTACCGCATCCGTGAGCAGCTAGACCCGGATTTAAGCTTTGCGAAGGACATCATCATGGAGTCAGACTTAAATGATCTGCGTTATCTATATCGGTTTGGCGAGTATATTTCCGATTCCGAGCTGCAGATCGCTTCGTATCTGAATTCCCTGCCGGAGGAGACCATAGAGAAGATGGCATCGACCTACACAGAAGGATACCGCAAGGGCTTTGAGGTGATGGGGCGTGACCTTTCTAAGAAAAAGACCGTTTCCATCCGCTATGAGCTGGGCTTTGAGCGCATGATCCGCGCTGCGATCCGCCAGTTTGAGGAGATGGGACTGGAAGTGATTCTTTATCGTGCGGCAATCTGGTCCGTGACCATGAGTCCGAATCGTAAGATTGGTTACCATGGCACCTCTGCTAATATGCAGTTTGACTACGATCACCGCTACGACCAGGCTATTTATCTGGATAAGGCCTTTAAGGAGCGTAAGCTTGCCGTACTGCGCACCGCATATGAGAATTGCAAAGCAAAAGCAGCAGTGTATGCAGGACCGGCTGTAGTGGAGACTTTTGGTGAGGATGGTTTTGAGCCGAAGAACAAGCCAGAGGCCTATGCTTTGAGTGAAAAACAGGAAGAGCTGCAGATCGCTTATTCCAACGAGGCGATGCCGGTCGTGAACCAGTACATTCCGGGAGATGAGACCAGCTTCACCATCATCGCGTTCCCGGTTCCGGCGATCGGAACAGATTTTGCGGAGATCTTCCATGAGACGATCCGCATCAATACGCTGGATTACGAGGAGTACAAAAAGATCCAGCAGAATCTGGTGGATGTACTGGATCGGGCAGAGTATGTGACGGTAACGGGAAATGCAGAGACCGGAAATGAGACCCATATGAAGATTTCCCTGCATCCCCTGACAGACCCGGCAAAGCAGACAAACTTTGAGAATTGTGTAGCCGATGTGAATATTCCGGTGGGAGAGGTTTTCACTTCCCCGGTATTAGCTGGAACAGAAGGTCTGCTTCATGTGAGCCAGGTCTACATCGGCGATTTCCAGTTTAAAAATTTCCGCATGGAATTCAAAGACGGAAAGATCACCGATTACTCCTGCGATAATTTCGCAGACCCGGAAGAGGGCAAAAAGCTGATCCGTCAGCAGATCTTAAAGAATCACGATACCCTTCCAATGGGTGAGTTTGCGATCGGAACCAACACCACGGCTTATGCAGTGGCGAAGAAATACAACATTATGGATAAGTTCCCGATCCTGATCGCAGAGAAGACCGGACCGCATTTTGCGGTAGGAGATACCTGCTACAGCTGGAGTGAGGATTCTGCGGTATACAATCCGGATGGAAAAGAAATCATTGCCCGGGACAACGAAATCTCCCTGCTGCGCAAGGAAGATGTCTCCAAGGCTTACTTTGGATGTCATACCGACATCACGATCCCGTATTCTGAGCTGGGCGACATCACGGCAGTCTGCAGCGATGGACGGAAGCTTCCGGTGATCCGGAATGGACGGTTTGTGGTAGCGGGAACGGAAAAACTGAATGAAGAGCTGGACGGCTGATCCTAAAAATCTGAAAATCGTGCAGTTTGTTGCAGTTTACGCAATGCGCAGACCGCAACAAACTGCATTTTTTATATTGACTGCGTATGGAAAATACAGTATTATATTATAAGCAACAGTTCAAACAATGCGGTTATTTATTAATTATAATAATAAATATAAAAGGAGGAAATTCGGACAACAAAATATATTGATAAAAATGATGAGATGTGTTTAAATATACTCAAAGGAGCGAGCTATTATGAACACATCCAGTAGTACAAATTACAAACCAAAAGATTTTGCTGAACTGGTAGGTGTGTCTGTTAAGACATTACAGCGCTGGGACAGGGAAGGAACTCTAAAGGCAAACCGGACTCCAACGGACAGGCGTTATTATACCTACGCCCAATATCTTCAATTTAAAGGCATTCATACAGAAAATGACCAGCGTCAGATTGTGATCTATGCCAGAGTGTCAACAAGAAATCAAAAAGATGATTTGCAGAATCAAGTTGCATTTTTACGGCAGTTCTGCAATGCCAGGGGCATGATTGTTGACCAATGTATCGAAGATTATGGGAGTGGTCTTAACTACAATCGCAAAAAGTGGAATGAATTATTAAATGAAGTGATGGAACAAAAAATCAAAACCATTGTGATAACCCATAAAGACAGATTTGTCCGATTTGGTTATGAATGGTTTGAAAAATTCTGTATGAAGTTTCATACAACCATCGTGGTCGTGAATAATGAAGAACTGTCACCACAGGAAGAACTTGTACAGGATATTATTTCCATACTCCATGTGTTTTCATGCAGATTGTACGGGCTTCGCAAGTATAAAAAACAAATCGAAGGGGACGAAGAGATTGTTAAAGAGCTTCAAAACAGAAATGAATCCGACAGAGGAACAGAAAGTCAAGATACATAAGACAATCGGAACGTGTAGATACGTCTACAATTTCTACCTTGCTCATAATAAAGAACTTTTCGAAAAAGGCGAACCATTTATGAGCGGAAAATTGTTTAGTGTCTGGCTGAACAATGAATATCTTCCGAAACATCCAGAGTATTCCTGGATAAAAGAAGTGAGTTCAAAATCTGTAAAGCATTCCATTGAATGTGGATGCACTGCTTTTTCAAGATTTTTCAAGCATCAGAGCGCCTTTCCAAACTTTAAAAAGAAAGGCAAGTCGGATGTAAAGATGTATTTTGTGAAAAACAATCCGGGTGATTGCCGTTGTGAAAGACACAGGATCAGCATTCCGACCCTGGGATGGATCCGCATCAAGGAAAAGGGATATATACCTACAACGAAAGACGGATATGTAATAAAAAGTGGTTCCGTTTCTATGAAGGCAGGTCGATTTTATGTTTCTGTCCTTGCAGAAGTTCCTGACCCTGAGATAACCGATCCAAAGAACGAGGGAATCGGGATCGACCTTGGAGTAAAAGATTTCGCAATATGTTCGAACGGAAGAACTTACAAGAATATCAATAAATCAGCAAGATTGAAGAAGATTGAAAAACATTTGATCAGGGAACAGAGAAGTCTTTCCCGCAAATATGAGAATTTAAAGAAAGGAGAGTCCACTCAAAGAGCAAATATACAAAAACAAAAGCTAAAGGTACAAAAACTTCATCATAAACTGGATCTGATCCGTACTGATTATATCAATAAAACAATCGCCGAGATCGTAAAAACCAAACCATCTTATATAACGATTGAAAACTTAAATGTATCAGGAATGATGAAGAACCGGCATCTTTCAAAAGCTGTTGCGTCACAGAAATTCTATGAATTTCGGGTAAAACTTCAAGCAAAATGTCATGAAAACAGCATTGAATTCCGGGTAGCAGACAGATGGTATCCGTCTTCCAGGATATGTCATGGTTGTGGTTGTATCAAAAAAGATTTAAAGCTTTCCGATAGAACTTACAGATGTGGCTGCGGTTATGTGGAAGATAGAGATTTGAATGCTGCATTAAATTTGAGAGATGCGGCAACTTACGAAGTTGCATAGTAACACGCAAACGTAGGTATGTACCGATGGCTTAGTCGGGAATTAACGACTGTGGAGTGTACAAGAACTTGTGAGTAGATATGATTTTAATCAATCAAAAGCATACACGTGGAAGCAGTAAGTAGAACTCGCGAGAGTCTACATAGTCTCGATGTGAGTATATTTAATCACATTTTGAGTGGCAGAACTTACAATGGCAAGAGTAGGAATTGTAATGGGCAGTGATTCAGACATGCCGATCATGGCGAAGGCGGCAGAAATCCTGGATAAGTTCGGAATTGATTATGAGATGACAATCATTTCCGCACACCGCGAGCCGGACATCTTTTTTGAGTGGGCGAAGAGCGCAGAGGAAAAGGGAATCAAGGTGATCATTGCAGGTGCCGGAAAAGCAGCACATCTGCCGGGCATGTGTGCAGCACTGTTCCCGATGCCGGTTGTAGGTATTCCTATGAAAACCTCCGACCTCGGCGGTGTGGACTCCCTGTATTCAATCGTACAGATGCCGTCCGGAATCCCGGTAGCGACCGTAGCGATTAACGGTGGAGCCAATGCCGGCATTCTGGCAGCAAAGATCCTGGCAACTTCTGACGCAGAGCTTCTTCAGAAGCTGAAAAACTACAGTGAGGATATGAAGAATGATGTCGTGAAGAAGGCAGACAAGTTAGAGAGCATTGGATACAAAGAGTATCTGGCCCAGATGAAGTAAAACCGTTACTGTTCACAAGGGTGTCCAACAACAGGATTTTGCCGATGCTTCACATTTCAGATTGGCAAAGTCCGTTATCAGAACGATACAACCACAAAACCCATACATATGGAGGAAAAGAAGATGGATTACAAGAAAGCCGGAGTTGACATTGAAGCAGGATACAAGTCTGTAGAGCTGATGAAGGAGCATGTAAAAAAGACCATGCGTGAGGAAGTGTTAGGCGGTCTGGGCGGTTTTTCCGGCGCATTCTCCCTGGCAAAGATCAAAAACATGGAGGAGCCGGTGCTCTTATCCGGAACCGATGGCTGCGGCACCAAGGTAAAGCTGGCAATCATTATGGACAAGCATGATACCATCGGCATCGATGCCGTGGCTATGTGCGTGAACGACATTGCCTGCGCAGGCGGCGAGCCGTTATTCTTCCTGGACTACATTGCCTGCGGCAAGAACTATCCGGAGAAGATCGCGGATATCGTAAAGGGTGTTGCGGAGGGCTGCCTGCAGTCTGAGGCTGCACTGATCGGCGGCGAGACTGCAGAGCATCCGGGACTGATGCCGGAGGAGGACTACGATCTGGCTGGTTTTGCAGTTGGTGTCTGCGATAAGAAAGAGATGATCACTGGCGAGCACTTAAAGGCTGGCGATGTGCTGATTGGCATGGCATCCACCGGCGTTCATTCCAATGGTTTCTCCCTGGTACGCAAGGTATTTGAGAAGGAGCTGACCAAAGAAGGGCTGAATACTTATTACGATTCTCTCGGAAAGACTCTGGGTGAGGCTCTTCTGGCACCGACCCGTATCTATGTAAAGGCATTAAAGAGCGTGAAAAACGCAGGTGTGACTGTAAAAGCCTGCAGCCACATCACTGGCGGCGGATTTTATGAGAACATTCCGCGTATGTTAAAAGAAGGAACCCGCGCAGTCATCAGGAAGGACAGCTATGAGGTACCGGCCATCTTCAAGATGCTGGCAGACAAGGGCGAGATCGAAGAAACCATGATGTACAATACCTTCAACATGGGTATCGGCATGATCGTGGCAGTGGATCCGGCTGACGTGGAGAAGACCATGGAAGCAATCAAGGCAACCGGAGATGTACCGTATGTGATCGGTTCCATTGAGGAAGGCGAAAAGGGAGTGACTTTATGTTAAGAGTCGGTGTAATGGTGTCCGGCGGCGGCACCAACTTACAGGCAATCCTGGATGCAGTGGATGCAGGAACGATCACCAATGCCGAGATCGCAGTGGTCATCAGCAACAATCCGGGCGCTTATGCGCTGGAGCGCGCAAAGAAGCATGGTGTGGAAGCCCTGTGCATCTCCCCGAAGGACTATGAGAGCCGGGAAGCATTTAACGAGGCATTTCTGGCGAAGGTAGATGAGTATCATCTGGACCTGATCGTGCTGGCTGGTTTCCTGGTAAAGATCCCGGCTGCGATGATCGAAAAATATGAGCATAAGATCATCAATATTCATCCGTCCTTGATCCCGTCCTTCTGCGGCGTTGGTTATTACGGCCTGAAGGTACATGAGGCAGCACTGGCACGCGGTGTAAAAGTGACGGGTGCAACCGTTCATTTTGTGGACAGTGGTATGGATACCGGCCCGATCATCCTGCAAAAGGCAGTCGAGGTGCAGGACGGCGATACGCCGGAGGTATTGCAGCGCAGAGTCATGGAGCAGGCAGAGTGGAAGCTACTGCCGCAGGCCATTGACCTGATTGCAAACGGAAAGATAAAATAAAAACGAACGATAAGGGCAGACCGGTGGGATTCCGGTCTGTCTGCGGTTTGCCTGGCGATGAGAACGCATAGAGAAAAAGAGTTGTTGTTTACGCAAAATGCAGGCAATGACCAGGAACGGTAAAAGGAGGAATATGCAAATGAAGATTTTGATCGTAGGGGGCGGCGGAAGAGAGCACGCCATCGCATGGAAGCTGGCAAAGAGCCCGAAGGTTGAGAAATTGTATTGTGCACCGGGCAATGCAGGCATTGCCGAGGTGGCAGAGTGTGTCAATATCGGTGTCATGGAGTTTGACAAGCTGGTGGCATTTGCAAAAGAGCATGCTATCGATCTGACCGTGGTAGCGCCGGATGATCCGCTGGCAGCAGGTGCGGTCGATGCGTTCGAGACAGCAGGACTGCGTGCATTTGGTCCGAGGGCTAACGCAGCGATCCTGGAAGGCTCCAAGGCATTCTCCAAAGACCTGATGAAAAAATATGGCATTCCGACCGCAGCTTATGAAACCTTCAATGACCCGGAAAAAGCACTCGCTTATCTGGAGACTGCAAAGATGCCGATCGTATTAAAGGCAGACGGCCTGGCACTGGGCAAGGGCGTTCTCATCTGCAAGGACTTGGAAGAAGCGAAAGCAGGTGTCAAGACCCTGATGATGGACAAGCAGTTCGGTTCCGCAGGTGATGAGATCGTCATCGAGGAATTTATGACCGGCCGTGAAGTATCTGTTTTATCCTTTGTAGACGGAAAGACCATCAAGATCATGACCTCTGCACAGGACCACAAGCGTGCTAAGGATGGCGACCAGGGACTGAACACCGGCGGCATGGGAACCTTCTCCCC
The DNA here is from genome assembly GCF_003480105.1 of Clostridium sp. AM42-4. Classification (NCBI taxonomy): domain Bacteria; kingdom Bacillati; phylum Bacillota; class Clostridia; order Eubacteriales; family Clostridiaceae; genus Clostridium; species Clostridium sp. AM42-4. The sequence goes on along the minus strand of NZ_QUIK01000004.1, from coordinate 51,896 downwards.
GAGCCCCTTCTATACTCCGGAGGTCGATGCATTCTGCAAAGAGCATATTTACCAGAAAACGGTCGATGCCATGGCAGCAGAGGAAAGAGAATTTAAGGGAATCATCTTCTTTGGCCTGATGCTGACTGCAGACGGTCCGAAGGTACTCGAATACAACGCCCGTTTCGGTGACCCGGAGACCCAGGTCGTACTTCCGCGCATGAAGAATGACCTGGTCGACCTGTTTGAAGCCTGCATCGACGGCACTCTGGACCAGATCAACCTGGAGTTCGAGGACAACGCTGCAGTCTGCGTAGTCCTGGCATCCAACGGCTACCCGGAGCACTACGAAAAAGGATTTGAGATCTGCGGCTTAGAGAACTTCAAAGACAAAGACGGCTACTATGTCTTCCATGCAGGAAGCAAGTTCGATGAGCAGGGACGTGTTGTAACCAACGGCGGACGCGTACTCGGCGTGACCGCAACCGGAAGCAACTTAAAAGAAGCCCGGGCCAATGCGTACAAGGCAACCGAGTGGATTGATTTTGATAATAAGTATATGAGACATGATATTGGAAAGGCAATTGATGAAGCGTAAGGGCTGATCAGCACACTGTCAATTTTAATTTATATCTTAAATATGTAATTACATCTCGAATAAGATGAACAAAAAACGGTAGTTTTTTAATTTATATTTCAAATATGGGTCATAAAAAACAGTCATCGTTTTTACATTGCAAATGAAATATGCGTATGTAAATTGGCATTTGCTATTTTAATTACATCTTAAATATAGCTCTGAAAAATATTAAATGTAATTTTAATTTTTGAACTCTAAATTAAATAACAGGGAATATCCGGTTTCATTGCTGGATATTCCCTGTTGTTTCTTATTCCGCATCATCTGGGAATCCGAAAATAAGAGAAAATTCCACATATTCAGACCCTTGCCATTTGTTAACGCTGATATGATCAGCAGCTGAAACGACCATGTGCATCATTTTTTCATCCTCAGAAAGGTCAATAATTTTCTTCCCTTGTTTTTTTGCATACGCGATTAAGCCTCTGGTATCAAGCTTCTGGCGTATTTCGCGGGCCTCAATTGGAGTCGGCATATCTTTGAGTGACTCATGATACCTTTTCATCCACCCAGTCATGATCATAGACCTCCCGGCTCTTGGCCGTTATGCTAACGATATGGTTACAGATCCACCTCAAACAGGAAAGTCTGATTGTACCGGTCAAGGGCAATCTGCATTTCCATGATCTTTTTTGAGATGCGTTCATAATCCTGCTTTACCAGATCCAGGTCGAAATTGGTATAACGGTATTCAGGAGCAGCATTTCTGGAACTGAATATGCGGGAACCTTCCCTCTCTTTAGGCAGAAATTTGCGCATGGTATCCAGGGTTGTTTTCCGGGAGTTGAGCTGTGCCATCGATACCAGAATGCTGTCAACGCTCATTTCGGTATCGCCAACCATGATCTTTGCGGTGGCGTTGGCCAGGTTCAGTGCATGCTTGATGACAACGGTTTTGCGGTCAAGCTCTTTTAAGGTGTCAGATACAGCAGAGTAGTCATACTCCGGGATGACAGGTTCCTCACTAACAGAAGCAACATAAGTGCGGGATGCCTGCTCCTTGTTTTCCCAGTAGGATTTTTCATCTGCCAGGGCCTTAAGTATTTTATTGGCGTAAGCCGAAGTTATTTTCATAATAGATTTCCCTCCTTTGCATCGTCTGTTTATGGTATGATTATAAGGCAGGAGAAGAAGAAAGTCATTGAACCTGTGGTTTAACACCTATGAAAGCGAGTTTATCGCTTGGAAAAGGAGCTGAGATACTGCTATGATAATCAGAAAAGCGACAGAAAAAGATCTTGATGCAGTGGAAAAGTTATATGATGAGATCCACACGGCGGAAGAAGAACAGAAACAACAAATCGGGTGGATCCGAGGCATATATCCTGTTCGTTCGACAGCTGAAATGGCGTTAAAACGCGAAGATTTATATGTGCTTGAAGAAGATGGAAACATATATGGAACCGGGATCATAAATAACGTACAGGTAGATTCCTACCGATATGGAAACTGGAAATATCATGTTCCGGAGGATCAAGTCTGTGTATTGCATACACTTGTGATTTCTCCAGCAAGTGCAGGCCGAGGATATGGGAGAAGCTTTCTTCAATTTTATGAGAACTATGCGTTAGAGCATGGATGTATGGAACTCAGGATCGATACGAATGAAAAGAATGAGGTAGCCCGTGCCATGTATCAAAAACATGGATATACAGAGATTGGCATAGTTCCAACCGATTTTAATGGAATCCCGGGAATCAAGTTAGTATTATTGGAAAAATATCTGGGAGAGTGATGAACCGAAAAAACTGCGGAACCTGAAGATCAGATTCCGCAGTCATGGTGCCTGAAACCGTACCTTGGCACTGCTGTGATCACTCACAGGTTTTTTACAGGATCGAAAGATATCTGAATTTGCCATTCATTAAGAGTTATCCATAAACAAAAACAAATAAGAAATAACAGATAACAAAATAATCCATATCACTGAACGATTAACTTACCATGGAGTTCTTTGTTAAATCCTGTACGGAAAATTATGCAGGGTTAGCTTTTTTGTATCATTTGTATAGAATGATTATAAGGCAGGAGAGAAAGTATGTCATTGAACCTGTGGTTTAATTTAAAATACGTAAAATGTGATATAAACGAGAAATATCCCCGTCAATGACGAGGATATTTTCAATGCTGGTATGTAATAGTCTGCTGAGAATAACAAAGTTATCCAGGCTTGGCATGGATTTCCCCGCGATCCATTTATAGATCGCCTGTGGGTTCTCAAAACCGAAAGCACCCTGGATTTCGCGGATCGTATAGTTCTGCTCCGAAAGCAGCTGCTTGATCCGCTTCCCGGTTTCCACGGGCTGGATTGACAAATACATTGGTTCCATTTGCTTATCCCTCCATAATTTTGCACCATCCCGAAACACTATCTTTAGTTTAGCACGGATCAGGCGGATTGAACAGTATAAATTTTTTGATGATTGTTCCGGCTGCTTCAACTGCCTTTCCAATATCATGTCACATATACTCATTATCAAAATCGATCTACTCGTGTGGGATGATAAACTGCAACAGACATGGTATTGATAAGAGTTAGTATTTATAATATGATATCCGAAAAGTCGGAATACAAAGGCGGATGAAAGGATACCATACAGTGAAGATATATAAAAAAATATTTACAAGACTCGACGAATTGCACATGAGCCAGATAGAATTGAGTAAAAAGACTGGTATTGCCACAAGTACAATAAGTGACTGGCGAAAGAAAAAGATTAACCCACAGGCAGATAAGCTTGTAGCAATATGTAAAGCACTGGATATGTCACTTATAAATTTACTTTGTGATGAAGACTATAGGGAACAACAAACAGTATCAACAGAATTTTCAATAGATGAAAATTATATGCTAGAAATGTTTCAGTTATCCCAGATGCTGAAGGGAAAAGCATTGTGGTAATAAATGATATTCGATTTAAAGGAAAACGATCTATTAATTGGAAAGAAGTAAGGGAATATTTAAAAAAGTATATAGGAGATTTTTATGAGGTAGCGTCTACAGGGGATATTATATATATTGGCTCAGATTTGCCAAATGAATATAGTGGTTCGAAGTATACACATAGTATTAAAGGAACAAACGCGAAAGCAAAGGCAAATGCGACACAGGGAATTCCTGAAATGATAGAAATCGCGGTGGCATTATCGTGAAAACATGGAGAATAAACATTGGAGAAATGCGATGTATGGTTGGTATCGCTATGATTCCAGATTTGCGCTTCCGGTTTATGACGATAATGGAGAAATGAAAAGGTATAATATTTTTCATGCATCACTTATTGTAAGATATGCGGAGAATAAAAAATGTATTTGTACGATATATTGGACATAAAAAAAGAAACGAGCAACTCGATTGAGCCATAAGGCTGTACACGACACAGAACCCATTTCTTTTATGCCTAAATAATACAATATGATATGAGAAATGTCAATCTGAATAGTTCCCCCTGCTAGTTTTTGAAAATTTTAAACTGATGGTTTAATGCGTCGTTCTGCGTATCGTGCTACAATAAAATTGTTAATCAAAGCTCGTGTAGATCACGATATAAATGAATGCAAACAAGAAAAATACAAATGATCGATTAAAATTGGAAGGAAGATAAAATGAGCAGGGAAACAAACGTAGCTGTTTTCCAGGATACCTGTGAACGCTTCAAGGAAGCCGCATTGGCGGAAGCAATCCGGAAATCACTGGAAAAGCAGAAAATCTATGGGGAAGACGAGGTGCTGGAAAACACGGAGCCGGTCTATAAAAAGAAGGCAGTAGTTACGGTATCAGATAAAAAATCATTCGAAGCGGCGCTTAAATACCGGGGAATGAAGGTATGCGTCCATAACTTTGCATCCTTCACGAATCCAGGCGGAGGCGTGGTAAATGGTTCCAGCGCACAGGAGGAGTCGTTGTGCCGGGTGTCAACATTGTACCCGCTTTTATCAGACGGCAGAATGATGTCAGGATTTTACCGGAAACACAAGGATATGCTGAGAAACGGAGAGGTGACTGCAACGTACAATGATGATGCGATCTACACGCCGGATGTTGTGGTTTTCAAGGATGATGACCGCATGCAGCTGCTTCCGGAAGGACAGCGGATGAGTCTGGACGTGATCACGGTCGCAGCGCCGAATCTTCGTCCGAATCCAAGTAACCGGTGGAACCCGGAGCCATCCAAGGCAATTGCGGTTAAGCCGATGGAACTGCTTGCGATCCATAAAAAACGTGCAAAGCGCCTTTTTTTCATCGCAAAGGCGAATGGGGCAGAGGTGCTGGTACTTGGGGCATTTGGATGCGGGGCTTTCCAGAATCCGCCGGAGGTCGTGGCACGGGCTTATAAGGAAGTGCTGGCTGAGTTTGAATACGATTTTGATACCGTGGAATTTGCCGTGTACTGTCCGAAGCGGGACCAGACAGCAAATCCGAGCGGAAACAATTATGCAGTATTCAGGCGGGTACTTGGAAGTAAAAAACGATAAATCGGAAAATTAGAAAATATTAGAAAGAGCTTTCTCTGGGAGTTGATATGTCCCCTGTCAAACAGACAGGGGCGTATCGGGCAGAGGGGCTCTTTTTTCGTTTTTATTGAAATAAGGTCTGACAGTTCCGCCTTAAGCTTGGTAAAATAAGAAAAGACTGGGAAGGAGAAAGCGGCATGGAAAAAAGTGATATCTTTGAATCGAATCAGCAAAAGCTATGGAAAGCATAAGGTTTTAGAAGACGTAACGATGGACATCTATAAGGGTGATATTTTCGGTCTGATCGGCAAGAACGGCGCCGGAAAAACGACCATGTTTAAGGTGATCCTCGGCCTGTCGGAGTTTGAGCAGGGGGAGCTTAAGATCGGCGATGAGGGAGATTCCATGGAAGAAGGACGGAAAAAGATCGGATTTCTGATCGGAAGCAATTTCTTTCCATATATGAATGCAAGGCAGAATCTGCAGTATTCCTGCAGAATGCAAGGAATCAAAGAGAAATCTGAGATCGACCGTGTGTTAAAGATCGTTGGCCTGGATGGCGTGAAAAAGAAATTTCGGCAGTATTCGCTTGGCATGAAGCAGCGTCTTGGCATTGCAAATGCAATTCTCGGAAATCCGGAAATCCTGATCCTGGATGAGCCGACCAATGGACTGGACCCGCAAGGCATTGCAGATATCCGTAAGCTGGTGCAGAAATTAAATGAAGAGTATCTAATATATCCTCACGCCGTGCATCCACCCATTTTTCTTTTGGGAATTCCTGACACATAGGGCAGCATCTGTCACGGCAGGAATTATAGTGGATGGATATACAGCCACAATCCTCACATACACTTACATTTACACCAAAGGCACCTGTTTTGCAATTCATGATGTGGTAAGCCGTTTTTCTTTGAGTGGGAGAAATATCATGTGAGGTTTCATAGGACGGATAAAAACGATGAAAAACGTCCTGGATAGTACAAGCACTACTCATGATTCACCACCTTCTGGATTGTCGAACGGGCTGCGAATCCCAAGGAGGGTCTTGTTGCTCACATGAAGGTAAACATCTGTAGAGCGAGGATCAACATGTCCAAGAAGTGACTGAATATATTTTATATCCGTACCACTTTCGAATAAGTGGCTGGCAAAACTATGACGACACGCATGAGAAGAAACGCGACGGGTAATACTGGCAAGTTTGGCACTTTTCTTAAAGAACTGGTTAACACTGGCTATATCCAGATATCCACCGGTCCAGGAGCTTGGAAAAAGGATATCTTTAGGACGGCCACATTTGTACCAATACTCTATGAGAAGGTCAAGATTCTTTTGAGATAGAATCGTATACCTGTCAATTCTGCTTTTTGTTTCGCGAACATGAATCGTCATGTTGGTGCGGGAAATGTCATCATAATGGAGATGAACGATCTCTGACACACGTAATCCGGAAGAATACATAGTTGCAATAATCGCTTTATGTTTCAGGTTCGGAGTGGCGTCAATGATTGCATTTATTTCATTACGGGTCAGAACAGCCGGAAGATTTCGTTCTCTTTTCATAGCCGGAACAGTGTCATCGTCCCAGACAACCTTCAGCACTTTTTTATAGAAGAACTTGATTGCAGACCGATAGTGATTGTGAGTTTCAGGGGACCTGCCTTCCAAACGTTTGGCAGTAAGAAAACTTTCCGCATCTTCAAGCGTAAGATCAGAGACAGGTTTTCCAATCCAACGAAGAAAGTAATTGACATCAGAACAATACAGTTGAATAGTTCTTTCTCGTAGGTTACGTTTTTCCGCTTCATTGCGGATAGATTCAAAAATATCTTGGTACATAAAAAACCTCCATGAATGATAAGTTGATGAGAAACACCATCGTTCACGGAGGAGGTCTGGGCAGAAACTTCTGCTTGAAACAGTCGCTGGATAATGCTATTCTATTCATGGCGGAGATAGTGTCGATCCTGTTTGATTGTTGGTTGTGGTGACTTAACAATACTACTTTTAGGACTTGGCTACCACTGCCTTTTTATATGAAAATGAAAAACTGCGCCACAGCCCTGGCAGGCCATCGCGCAGCGATTTTGTTCAATCGGAATTTGGCAAGGAGTTTTGATAGCATGAAAAAGAGATTTCTTAAAATTGTGATAGGGATTGTTTTCGTTTGCATTTTATTCGTTGGATTTCTTTATGCAAACAATGACATTGGTATGACTTCGACCAATTTGGAAACGGATATTCGTTCATCGCAGAAGATTAAAGATGATTGGACGCTTGATGGAAGCGTTTCTAACACGATGGCTGCTTATATTTCTTATTCTCAGGACATGAGCGACCACACTTTTTCCGTCTATGTCAATCGTCCAGGACTTTCCTTCGGATATTTTTTCCGTGGAGGTGGAACTCTTTCGGGGATTCAAAGAGGAATTGTGGAGTTTACTGTAGAGGGATATAATGAACGAGCATTTATTTCTATGAATCAACAGCAGGTGCAACAACTTGAAATAGATGATGGCAACACAATTCAAGTGGTTGATATTGACAGCAATAAACCTTTTGCGATTGTCTTGCCTATAAATGCGGATAATATTACTTTTTATGATGTAAATAGAAATACTGTGGAATATTGGAATAATCCTCTTTGACAAATTTGAAGTTGTAGTAAAGGAGGTTTACAATGGGGTTTTGGATTTTTATGTTGATGATGGATTTGCTTCTTCCATTTACGATGATTGGTTTTGGAAGATATTTTATGAAAAAGGCTCCAAAGGAAATAAATTCAGTATTTGGATATCGGACTTCGATGTCTATGAAGAACAAAGACACATGGGAATTTGCTCATAAATATTGTGGTAAAGTCTGGTATGTCTGTGGAATGATTATGTTGCCGATAACAGTAATATTCATGCTTTTAGTGATTGGAAAAAATGAAGATTGTGTTGGGAGTATAGGAGGAATTATCTGTGGTGTTCAACTTATTCCTTTAATTGGGTCTATTCTCCCAACAGAAATAGCATTAAAAAAGAATTTTGATAAGAATGGAACAAGACGATAAATTCCAGTTGTGCGCCCAGCTAAGGGTGTGTAGTCAAGCCGGTGGGAATCCGGTTTATCCAAGGTTTAGCCAACCAGATAATAGCGAGTCTTGGGACGATGTCGGTAACGGCATCTGACAAGCGTAGACAGCAAGAAAGCAGGGTTGAATAGTGATTGAGCTTCGAAACGTTAACTTCAGTTGGTCGACGTCTTAACTGGTGCGGAAGACAATATCATATAATGCGATATGGCGAGTGTTATGTGGCACTGCGGAGTCAGAGAACCAATCATGTTTTATATTGTGAATGCATGAAAAGCAGTAAATAAGAGTATGTAGTGTTTGGTATAAATAATAGCACGCTATTGATATTGATACAATAGCGTACTATTAAAAAGGAGGATTCATGGATCAGATCCTTATGTTTGTCGGGGCGAGCAGTGATACCTGGGATTATGCAAAAACCTATCTGCGGATAGTCTGCGTTTCCGGTTCGTTTGTGCTTATCGCAAACTGCTATTCCAGTGTGATCCGGGCGGAGGGACAATCCGGCAAAGATCTGGGCGCAGCCGGTTGCGGATGTGCTTTCGCTTGTGCTGGCTGCGGTTCTGTATTTCAGGAAGATTGGAAGTATGGGGCGTTCCCGAATAGAAATTTGCCCGACAAAAATCTTGTATGACAGGAGATTTGATTTTTGGAAAAAAATTACTGCGCTGTTTTCATAATCATGGTAAAATCAGAAGAGAATTGTAATTGAGGGGAATAAAACAATTACAACGAATCAACATGGAGAGGGAACAGGGTATGACAGATTTTCAAACGATTCTTATGGGAATGGAAATAGCAGGAATTATCGCATTTTCCATATCGGGTGCGATGATTGCGATCGCTGCAGGTGTCGATGTATTTGGGGTGATGTTACTGGGACTGATCACGGCGCTTGGCGGAGGAACGTTAAGAGATACCCTTCTTGGGCTGGTGCCGTCTGGAAATTTTTACAATTATCCGGAAATCATATTGTCGGTCATGACAGCCCTTGTGGTATTCTGGATCGCATATACGCACAAGAACTATTATGACAGTCATGCAGAGCTGCTTGACCGTCTGAACAATGTGGTGGATTCCATTGGCTTAGGAATTTTTTCTGTTTACGGGGTTCAGGCAACCCTGCAGTCCGGGTGTCCGCGCAATTTCTTTCTGGCTATTTTCATGGGAATGATCACCGGGGTCGGCGGCGGAATCATCCGGGATATGATGGTGCAGCGGATGCCCATGGTCATTTCCAAGCATATTTATGCGGTGGCATCGCTTGTGGGAAGTGCCTGCTATTTCTTTTGCGTAGTCCATGGGATGCAGCAGAGCGCAGCGGCGCTGCTTGGATCCGGGCTGGTGTTTGTGATCCGCATGCTGGCAACGAAGCTGAAGCTTAATTTGCCGCGGATCCGGTAGATTAGGAAAATACCATTCATTATATAACTGATAGTCTGATTCATCTGAAATCCTGAAGGGAAATGATTCCTTTCAGGATTTTTTTCTGCTACTTTGCATATCGAGGAGGTGCCGGTGGCGTGTCCGCTGATTATAAACGGAGCAACGTCCGAAAAAGTGTTGATTAGAACAAAATTACGTCCGAAAAAATGTTGTGCTATAGAGAATAAGGTCGGAAAAAATGTAACTATCAGATAAGATAAGGTCGGAAAAAATGTATAAATTATAAATTCATAGGTCGGAAAAAATGTGATATACTTAATATAAAAGGAAAAGGCAGGTGGGAAAATGCAACGGTTTGCGATGGATGATCTTTTGAAATGGAAAGAAAGGGCGAGTAGAAAGCCGCTTGTAATTATGGGAGCACGCCAGGTTGGAAAGACCTGGCTTATGAAAGAGTTCGGAAAGAAGTATTATGAGAAAACGGCATACATTTCTTTTTATAATAATCGGCGGATGAAGGATGTGTTTGATGTTGATTTTGATATTGAGCGTATTATTATGAATTTAAACATTGAGTCTGGTGTAACCATAACTCCGGGAAACACACTGATTATCTTAGATGAAATTCAGAATGTGCCGAAGGTATTAGAATCATTAAAGTATTTTTGTGAAGAAGCTCCGGAATATCATGTTGTTGCAGCAGGATCACTTTTGGGTGTAGCAATTCATGAGGGAATTTCTTACCCTGTGGGGAAAGTAGATATGTTGGATTTGTATCCGCTTAATTTCAGGGAATTCCTTTGTGCAATGGGAGAAGAAGCGTTGTCGGACGCATTAAATACGAAGGATTATCCACTTATCGATATTTTTTCGGAAAAGTATTTGTTCTGGCTGAAAAATTATTATTATACCGGAGGAATGCCAGCCGTTGTAGAGGCCTTTCGTGTAGAAAAGGATTATGCTGAAGTTCGCCGAATTCAGAGTGAAATCGTTCGTCAATATGAAGGCGATTTTGGAAAACATATCGATGCCAAAACATTGCCGCGAATCAGAATGGTTTGGGATTCCATTCCAATGCAGCTTGCGAAAGAAAATAAAAAATTCTTTTTTGGTCAGATTAAAAAAGGAGCAAGAAGCACAGACTTTGAAATTGCGATTCAATGGTTGTTGGATTGCGGACTGGTTTATAAAGTGAACCGGGTGAATGAGCCGCATATGCCATTAAAGGCCTATATGAATATGAATGCGTATAAATTATTTATGTTGGATGTAGGTTTATTAGGAGCATTGAGTGAATTACCGGCTGAGACAATTCTGGAAGGAAATGATATTTTTATCGGGTTTAAGGGAGCATTGACGGAACAGTATGTGCTGCAGCAGTTGATTTCTGATACCGATTATACTCCGTATTATTATGGAACGGACAAAGCAACGTTTGAACAGGATTTCCTAATTCAGAAGGGGCGGAATATCGTACCGATTGAAGTCAAGGCGGAAACAAATATTCATTCTCAGAGTTTAAAGGCATATTGCGATAAGTTTCATCCGGAAGAGGCGGTTCGTTTCTCAACTTTAAAATATAAAAAACAGGAGTGGATGGTAAATATTCCGCTATATGCAGTGTGCAATTTATAATGAGACAAGGCTTGTTTTATAGTACGTGCTTATAAAAGGTAACAAATATTTATACAGGAGAACATTTCATGACGACTCATTTACCCGATTTCCAACCGGAATCACAGCCAAACTGGAAACACGGCACCCCGACCGCTATTCAGGTGCGCGGCGCACGGGTGCATAATTTAAAAAATGTTGATGTAGATATTCCTTTACACAAAATCGTGGGGATTGCCGGAGTGTCCGGCTCGGGAAAATCCTCCCTGGCGTTGGGCATTTTATATGCGGAGGGCTCCAGGCGTTATCTGGAGGCACTTTCGACTTATACCAGACGCCGTATGACACAGGCAGAAAAGGCGCAGGTGGATGATCTGCGTTATGTTCCGGCGGCTCTGGCGCTGCATCAGCGGCCGGGCGTGCCGGGCATGCGCAGCACGTTCGGCACATCGACGGAACTGCTCAATGTGGTTCGTCTGATGTTTTCGCGTCTGTCCAGCCACGTTTGTCCGAATGGACACCGGCTGGAACCGACCATGAATGTAGCTGCCGGACTGGAACTGGTCTGCCCGGAGTGTGGGGAGCATTTCTATCCGCCATCCGCAGAAGAACTGTCCTTTAACAGCACCGGTGCGTGTCCGGCCTGTGACGGAACCGGCATTGTCCGGGTGGTGGATGAATCGACCCTGGTCCCGGATGATTCGCTTTCCATCGAGGAGGGCGCAGTGCTGCCGTGGCAGACCCTGATGTGGTCGCTGATGAAGGATATCGCGCGGGATATGGGCGTGCGGACGGATGTGCCGTTTCGTGACCTGACGGAGCAGGAAAAAGAAATCGTGTTCCATGGACCGGCGAAGAAGGTCCATATGCTGTATCAGAATTCCAAGACCGGTGCGGCGGGAGAGATGGATTTTACTTATTTTAATGCTGTTTATACGGTGGAAAACGCTTTGGCGAAGGTGACCGATGAAAAAGGAATGAAGCGGGTCGAGAAGTTTTTGCGGCAGGATGTCTGTCATGCCTGCGGCGGTTCCAGGCTTTCCGAGCGGGCGAGGGCGCCGCGCATCGAAGGCATCACGCTGGCGGATGCCTGCCGTATGACGCTGACAGATCTTTCAAAATGGGTGGACAGCATTCCGGCGACACTTCCGAAAGAGATGGTTTCCATGGCAGAAAGTATCTGCGATTCCTTCCGCGGAATGGCGGTACGCCTGCTGGAACTGGGGCTGGGGTATCTGACTCTGGACCGGGAAGCATCCACGCTTTCGACCGGGGAGCGGCAGCGGGTACAGCTGGCACGGTCGGTGCGCAACCGCACAACCGGTGTCCTCTATGTGCTGGACGAGCCGTCTATTGGTCTGCACCCGTCTAATATCGAAGGACTGCGTGGTGTGATGCGAGATCTGATCGCAGACGGAAATTCGATTGTTCTGGTTGATCACGATACCCAGATCTTAAAAGATGCGGACTGGATGATTGAGATGGGACCGGAAGCCGGAGAAAAAGGTGGAAACGTTATTTCACAGGGAACGATCACGGATGTGGCGGCAGACCCGGAGTCCAGGATCGGCGGCTTTTTGTCTGGTGCCAGATCGATGCTGGTGCGGGAAAAAGCAGAATCGGAAAGTATGTTTGAACTGGGAAGTATAGAGATGACGACAGACCAGATCCACACGGTAAAGCCATTGACCGTAAAGATTCCGAAAGGGCGGCTGACGGCAGTAACCGGTGTGTCCGGTTCTGGAAAAACGACGTTGATCCTGGAAAGTCTGATCCCGGGTCTGCAGGCGCAGGTGCGTGGAGAGGCACTTCCGGCGCATGTAAAAGCCGTATCGGCTCCGGGCATCAGCCAGGTGAAGCTGATCGATGCGACCCCGATCGGTATCAACATTCGTTCTACCGTGGCAACCTATGCGGGAATCCACGATGAACTGCGCAAGATTTATGCGAAAACGCCGGATGCAAAGAAAGGAACATACAAGGCAGGGGACTTTTCCTACAATACAGGAAAGCTGCGCTGCCCGACCTGCGACGGAACCGGTTCGATCAGCCTGGATATCCAGTTTTTGCCGGATGTGGAGGTTGTCTGCCCGGACTGCGGCGGCTCCCGCTACAGTAAGGAAGCTTCCCTGGTGCACCGTGTCCGGGAAGATGGCACATCCAGTACGCTGCCGGAGCTCATGAGCATGAGCGTGGACAAGGCACTTCCTGCATGCGATGACTTAAAGCTGGTGTCCAGACGGCTGCAGACTCTTTCGAATCTTGGACTTGGCTATCTGACACTTGGTGAGGCAACGCCGAGTCTTTCTGGCGGTGAGGCACAGCGTTTAAAACTGGCGAGTGAGATGGGAAAAGGCCAGTCAGACACTGTCTTTGTCTTCGATGAGCCGACCATCGGCCTGCATCCGCTGGATGTACAAACGCTTCTTGTGGTATTTCAGCGCCTGATCGACAGCGGTGCGACCGTCATTGTCATAGAACACGATCTGGATCTGATCCGCAATGCCGACTATGTCGTCGATATGGGACCAGGCGGCGGAGAAGAAGGAGGACAGATCGTGGTGTGCGGTACACCGGAGGAAGTGAAGCAGTGCGCGGAAAGTGTAACGGGAAAATATTTGTAGTAAGCAGCTTACTTCTTATTCAACAAAAATCCCACGCGATTGCGACTAATCCTGTAACACCAAGTGCGAGCGCATCATCATCCGTATTGAATTTTGCATGATGCTGCGCATAATTGCTCCCTTTGGCTTCATTTCCCACACCCAGGAACATAAGGGCGCCGGGAATGCGGATCTGGTACCAGGCAAAATCTTCGCTGCAGATCCGGATTCCGGCTACTACCGAAACTTTTTCTGGGATGATGTTATAGGTGGCACGCTTCACATTGATTCCACCAACCGAGAGGACTGCAGTGTCTGCAGGCGGGACTTCCCGGCTGACGATGGTCTGCCATGTGGTTATGATCTGGCAGGCTGCTACCATCGGATCGACGCAGTTTTGGGGAAGCGCGCCATGTCCGTCGATCCGTTCACGCTGCTCCATAACAGCGGCTACGGTGCTGCAGCTTCCGGCCTCTGCAATATATTTTTCTTTCCGGGCCATAAAACTTACCAGGGTCAGAAGCTTATTGAGTGCGCCGCGGATCTTAAAGCTTTTGGCCCGCTGAAAGGATTCCAGCTTGAAAAAAATGCTGATTGGAATCGCCCAGGTAAAAGGACTCTTCCAGCGGAGTCTCCCGGATGTAAGGGCGAATGCGCTCATAGGCTTCCTGGATATCGGTATAAGAAAATGACATGATGTTCCTCCTCATTATAAAGGAATGGTCTGTTTAAGTCCAGAATAACAAAACAGGCATAAGACCTCACCCCTCTGCCTGCGGGCAGCCCTGACGGAGTGAAGCCTTATGCCTGAAACCCGGCACCCGGGGGTGCTGGAAGCATTCTGTATGAAAGTTAATATTTTTATAGCATGAATGGGATGACTTGTCAATTGCGTGTTACTGTTCACACAAGTGAGTCTTGGGAATACTTGCATTTCATTGTTATCGGCAGTATAATACATTTGCTGCGCCGGTTCTGGGAGGAATGCGCATTTTGCGTATCGCCAGTGTCTAGGCTCACCTTTTCGAATATCCCGTAGAACACTCGGCGGCCGGAGCAGCCTTGAAAAAATAACAATATTGCATAGTAAGTCTCTGTAGATACGGAAACACAACCGGTACAGGAACGCATTTGGGTGAAAATCCTTTTGCTCGTGGGCTGCGCCGTCTATTGTTGGAACTGCGACCCAAACTCGCACGCACTGCGTGCTCAAACAAGGGTCTCCGTTCCAACGCTATGCTCGCCCACTCACGGATTTTCAAACAAATGCTTATCCTGTACCGGCTGGCTTGCGTTTCCTGTGTACTGGCTTTACTAGAATAAAAACCTGCAACCATTACCGATTCGGCAGATAGTTAGCCTATTTCTGCCATTTCAGTAGTGGTTGCAGGTTTTTCACATGTAGTGGAGCCAACACAGTAGAAAGCCCCCGCCGCGCCTGAAAAAACGTGCAATTATTTTGCTGGACGAATACGATACTCCCATGCAGGAAGCGTATGTTTATGGATACTGGGATGCATTTACCGGCTTTATCCGTGGTCGATCACAAATTATCTGGACACGGCGAAGCTTCAGCCATTCTGGAGACGGTCAGCATGTTTTCCAATATGTTTAAAAGGTGGTTCCGAATTTGCATTTGAAGAAAAAAAGGTACTGATCGGATGACGGTCAGTACCTTTTTGGGGGTGGTGCGCCCTGTGACGCAGATTTTTGATGGTTCTGCAAAGATCGTTATTTTCCCATACTTTTTTTGGCAAAAAGCAGGGCACATATCACAACGAAAATTGCGGTAACAGCGATCAGGACTGGCCATACCGGAACCGGAAAGACATTTGCCTGAACCAGTTTCAGTCCCTGATAAAACGTATAGATGCCGAAAATGGTAAAGATCGCGAAGGCAAGTGTATTCAGCAGACCGTCCGGGGTCTTGCTCTTTAACAGATATCCGACAAGCATGCCGAGAATATCTGCGGCGAAAAGCCCAAGGGAACAGCCAATCCATACCACCAGAGCAGCTCCCATACCTTCGTTGGCACCAAAGGTGATTGCGGTCAGCTGTGTTTTGTCTCCAAGCTCTGCGACAAAGAAGGTACAGAACACGGCCAGCGGAGCAAACTGGATTCTGCTTTTGGTGCTGCCTTCTTCTTCCTCTTCCTCGTCTCCGGCGAGCGTAGACGCTGCAAAATAAAGAAATGCCAGTGCGGCAACAACCTTGATCAGCCAGTCCGGGATCAATGCACTGACCAGTCCGCCTGCCAGCACTGCCAGTCCGTTGAGCACAAGAATTGCCGCAGCGGTTCCAAGAATAATATCTTTTAATTTGTATTTGGAAGTGAGCGCGATTAGCATCAGCTGCGTTTTATCGCCCATTTCCGCGATAAATTCCGTAAAAAATACTTTTAAAAATAGTAACATGGCGTCTCCTTTTTATCTTCATGATGTTTCCAGCAGCACCATTTTGTGGATTTATCTGACAGTAAAAAAGACTCATGTATATCGCTTCCCCGAATAGAAAAGGATGCTTCGGAGAAAGGATATACATGAGTCTCATTATTTAAGATTTGCCAGATTATACAATTACTATAATCAGAATGTTGACAAATCACACGTTCGTGCTAACTACTCCCTCATGGAATATTTGGTTGCTGATAAATAATATCAAATAGATGGTGCCATGTCAACGGGAAATTTCGAGAAGGTATGGCTGCTTGCCGGAACGCAGTATGGGTGATAGAATGGATAAAAACATGTATAGTATTGGAGAAGATCATGATTACAGATTTGACAAAAGAACATCCGGACCGGATCTTGTGGCGCTTTTTGCTGCCGATGATGTTCAGTGTGATGTTCCAGCAGTTTTACAATATTGCTGACAGTATGATTGCCGGAAGATTTGCCGGAGAAGCCGCCCTGGCTGCAGTTGGGGCATCGTATCCGATCACGGTGATTTATATGGCATTTGCGGTAGGCATGAATTTAGGCGCGTCCGTTGTGATCTCACGGTTATTTGGTGCCGGAGATAAGGCGGGACTGAAGCGGGCTGTGTCCACGGCATTTCTTTCGGTTTTGATCCTGGGCGTGGTGTTGAGTGTGTTTGGGTATTTTTTCAGCGGCGCTATGATGCGGTGGATCCACACACCGCAGGACATTATGGCTGATGGTGTTCGGTACTTGGAAATCTACGTGTATGGCCTGGTTTTCCTTCTGGTTTATAATGTATGTACCGGGATTTTTACGGCGCTCGGTGATTCCAGAACGCCACTGTATTTTCTGATCGGATCCTCTGTGGGAAATATTTTATTAGACTATTTGTTTGTAGCACAGCTGGGATTGGGCGTGTCTGGTGTAGCCTGGGCTACGTTTCTGGCGCAGGGCGTATCTGCTGTCCTGGCTTTTGTAACATTATGGAAACGACTTGTGGAATTTACAAAAGAAGAGGGACGGCAGCCGGTATTTGACACAATCCTGTTCTGGCAGATCATTGTGATTGCAGTTCCCAGCATTCTGCAGCAGAGTGTTTTGAGTGTGGGAAATCTGTTTGTGCAGGAAATTGTCAATGGGTATGGATCTTCTGTCGTAGCGGGATATTCCGGCGCGATTAAGTTAAACACGTTTGCGATCAACATCTTTATGATGCTTGGGTCCTGCCTTTCCAGCTATACCGCCCAGAATCTGGGGGCTGGAAAACCAGCCCGGATTCCGCTTGGCTTTCAGACCGGAGTGAAGCTTTCAGAAGTTGCGGCATTTCCGTTTGTTGTGTTGTATTTTGTCTTCAGCCGCAGTATGATGGGCCTGTTTTTGACGGCAGAAAGCGAAGCGGCGATCCGCGCCGGAATCGCGTTTTTGAGAATTGTCTCGCCGTTTTATTTTATGATTTCAATCAAGCTGATGACAGACGGAATCATCCGCGGATCTGGTGCCATGGCATATTTTGTGGCAGCTACTGTGCCGGATTTGATCTTGCGCATTGGATTTGCATTGCTTCTGACTCCGAAATTTGGAAGTACCGGCATCTGGATGGCGTGGCCGTTTGGATGGTTTGCCGCAACAACACTGACCATTTGGTTTTACAGAAAAGTGATAGATGCTTCATAAGAAGAAAACAGCTCTGGAGTGGAGGCAGTTTTCTTAGGAAGAAGCTGTTTCCAGAAAATAATTCTGCTTCCCTTCCCAGAAAAAGTATTTCCGGTGCATGCCGATGGACAAAAGCAACGTGAGAAATTCTGCCACTGGGACAGCGAGCCAGGCTCCGCTGATCCCAAGAAACTGCGGCAGGACCAGCAGCGAGATCGTGGTAAATACCAGGGTTCTCTCAAAGGAGATGATCGCGGATACCCTTCCGTTCGACAGTGCGGTAAAGAATCCGGAGGAAAGGATATTAAAGCCGCAGAACAGGAAGTTGATGGCAAACAGCTGAAAGCCGGTGACAGCCTGCTCATAGGTTTTCGGATCGTCGGTAAAGATGGTGACGATGCCGGTGGAAAGGAAAATGGCCGCTGCAGTCATAAATACAGAAACGATTGCGGTAAACAGGAAGGAAATACGGTAAATGTTTTTCAGCTCCGTTTTCTTTCCTGCGCCATACTGGAAGCCGATCACCGGGCTGATGCCGATGGAAAAGCCAAGATAAAAGGCCTGGAACAGAAACTGCCCGTACAAAAGAATGGTAATGGCAGCAACTCCGTTCGGTCCGGCCAGACGCATCAGGATGATGTTAAACAAAAAGGTGATCACGGCATTGGAAAACTGGGTGACCATTTCGGAAGAACCGTTGTAGCAGGCCTGCAGGAGTTCTTTCGCGCGGAAGGAAAAGCGGGTCAGATGCAGGTCATGCTTTGGTGACAGGAAAAAAATCAGTCCAACCACGGCCGGGATGGTCTGTCCCAGCCCGGTTGCCATGGCAGCCCCGCCGATTCCAAGCTGTCCCGCTACGATGAGGACATAGTCCATGACTGCATTGACCAGTCCGGCCAGGATGGTAAGGATCAGTCCCATGTGCGGTGCTCCGGCGGTGACCAGAAAACACTGGAACAGGGTCTGGAGCATGCAGGCAGGGGAAAACAAAAGCATGGTCTTTAGGTAGGTCATGCTGTCAGCCAGGAGCAGGTCGTTTGCGCCAAGCATCCGGCAGATCGGCTCCGGGAATACAACAGCAATCACGGCAGCCAGAATACTGAATAAGAGTCCGGCAGCAAGGAACAGAGAGAGGCATTCCCGTGCCTCTCTTTTTTTGCCTTCGCCCAGGTATTTGCTGATCACAGCAGTGCCGCCGGTTGCTAACATAGTGCCGACCGCAATGACAACGCTGGCGGCAGGAAAGGCAATATTTAAGGAAGAAAGTGCGTTGCTTCCGACAAAGCGGGAAACAAAGATACCGTCCACGATCGTGTAAAGCGACATGAAGATCATCATAATAATAGAAGGAAAAGCGAATTTCAGCAGTGACCAGGGGTTGAAATGCTGGCTGATGGATGTACTCATAATAAAAACTCCTTAATATCTGAAACATAGTCTTGAAAATAATAGTGACTTTTGAGAGAATAAACCATAGGGTTACCCGATAGTCAATAGGAAAATGGAAATCTTTTTCGGTATGTGAGAAATTGAAAATATGGGGAGGTGACAGAACGTATGGATCGTAACTTGTATATGACAACAGGTGAATTTGCGGCTTTAGCGGGTGTAACGAAGCATACCTTGTTTCATTACGATGAAATTGGTTTGTTTTCACCGGAATTTATAGCAGAAAATGGTTACCGCATGTATTCTCTTTATCAGATGGAAACATGGAATACCATTCTCATCCTTCGGGATCTTGGCATGCCATTAAAGGAAATCCGCCAGTTTTTACAGATGCGCAGCCCGCAGGAACTGATGCGTATTTTTACGGAGCGGGAAGCACAGATCGGACAGGAAATCGCAAAGCTGGAAAATATGCGGGGCTGGATCCGGCAGCGCCGTGAAAAAATCGGCGCTGCGCTAAAGCAGGATTTTACCAGAATTCAGATCCGGCATTACCCGGAGCGGTATTATCTGATCCGCCAGATGGATGGCAGTTCAGAGAAAGATTATGTGGAAAAAACGAATGCGCTGATTCTGGATTTTAAGAATGCCGAACAGCGGAATGATTACGAAGTGGCATACTTCCAGCATGAAGCAAATGTGAAAAATGGGATTTGGAACGTGTATGATAATGTACTTTTGCTGATGCAGCAAAAACCGGATCACATGGATTATCAGGTGCTTCCCGGAGGTGATTATCTGGTTGGATTCCATGCGGGACCCTGGATGGAAATGCAGGAAGCATATGAACGCATAGAGGCTTACCGCAAGGAGCATGGAATCCGGACAGAGGGGCCTTATGTGGAGCGTGACGTAATGGATAATCTGTCTGTGAAGCGGATGGAGGATTATGTGACGGAGATCGCGGTGCGGATCGTGGGAACGTGACAGGTGCTGGCTGATGTTCGCACATTGCGCTGTACTTTATACAGAAGATGCAAAGGAACTGGTAGAAAAGGCAAATGAAACGTACGCACAGTGATGAATATCAGGCAGTATTTCTGCTATGTGAAAAGGATTGGAAGATCAAGCTCTCACAGATGTGCTGCATGGTATGCTGGAATGCTACCATCTGGATCCGAAACTGGTGTATCTGGAGGTCATCCGCTCCATCATGAATATGGCAAAGGCACTTAACATGCAGGTCATCTCCGAAGAAATTGAGACAAAGGAACAGGCCGAGCTGATCTATGATATGGGCTGTGACTTTGCGCAGGGGTACTATTACAGTAAGCCGAGGCCATTCGTGTAGCTGCTGGATGCAGAATAAAGAGAAAGAGCATTCTTAAAATTACAGAACGAAAAACCCGGATGTATGGCTGGTGAGCAATTCGCCAGCCATACATCCGGGTTTTTGCATGAAGGGATATAACATTTATTCTGTAACCGGCTCTGCCGTACAGATCTTTTTGAGTGGTACCTCGACGAAAGCACGCCACAGCCGGACGAGCTGTCCAACACAAAGAGCGTTAATGAGGGTACCTTCGCGGACACCATTGAGCTTATGGAAGGCAATGAGGGCAACCACCATAGCCAGAATAGTCAGGGTGCTGTCGAATGCAACCTTTACATTGCCAAAGCGGATTCCACTCTGTCTGGAAATCTCGCGGACCAGTGCTTCGGCTGGAAGCATGATCACATCGGCGATGACTTCAAAGCTGATGCCAAGCGCCATGATGATGCAGCCAATGACCAGATAAACAAAGGACGGACCCCACGGGCCGCCAAAGCGTGTCGGGATAAAACGCATGGCTACATCAATACAGAAGCTGAAGAAAAAGGTGATCGGGATCTGAAAAGCCTGCTGAATCGTGAATTTTTTCCGGAGCAGTGCTTCCAGGACCAGGAATGTCATGTTAAACAGGAATGTAAAGGTTCCCATGGAAATTCCTGTGACCAGGCTTAAAACGAAAGGCAGGCCGGATACCGGCGAAGTGCCAAGACCTGCGCGTGTGATAAAAGCGATGCCGGTGGCACTTAAGATCACCCCGGTTAAAAACAGGGCATAGCGTCGGATGTAAGTGTGAATGGACATATTTTTGTAAACCTCCCCAGGTCGCGGCCGGTGTTTCTGGTACATTGTCATAATAATAGAAAAGTGACAAAATTGTTATATTTGTACAAGAAACGGTCGCGTCTATTTTTGTATGTTGTGTATATTTTAAACAAAATCTAACTTTTTTTCAAGTGCTATAACAAAAAATTAGAAATAAGTTGTACCATTATGGCGAATTACCAAAAAATTACAACTTAAATTGTGTGTTTTTCACAGCTTTTCAACTGTAATACAGACAAAATCGGAAACCAACTTAAGATTATTAAGAAAAAATGCCAGAAAATAAAGACAGAAGTGTACAAAATAGAGAAAGTATAAAGGCAAACTTGACTTTTGCCAAACGGCGTGATATCATACGACACAAGACAAAGGGGTCTACATCAGATGAGGAGATGTAGGCCCTTTTGTGTTATATAAACAACATACCCCCTTTGTTACATAAAAAACGGCATTGGCAGGAGAGGAGATGAAAACTTGAAGAAAATAATCGGACTGATTCCTCTTTATGACGATGACAAGGACAGCTACTGGATGCTTCCCGGATATATGAAGGTTCTGGAAAGCTGCGGTGCACTGCCTGTCATGCTTCCCTTAACGACAGATCCAAAGGAGCTGGATGACTGCTTCCAGCTATGCGATGGAATCCTCATGACAGGAGGCCACGATGTGGACCCGAAGCTGTATGGGGAAACAGCCAAAGCAACCTGCGGAACTGCCTGCAGCAGCCGCGACCAGATGGAAGCGTACCTTTTCAAAAAAGCATTGGCGGAGGATAAACCGGTATTCGGCATCTGCCGCGGTGTCCAGCTTATGAACGTACTGCTTGGCGGGACACTTTACCAGGATCTCCCAACGGAGCATCCATCCCAAACAGAGCATCACATGACACCGCCTTATGACAAGCCAGTGCACATGGTCGATGTAGCCGCAGGAACAAAGCTGGCGGATATCATTGGAGCCGGACAGCATGCGGTGAACAGCTATCACCATCAGGCAATCAAAGACCTGGCGCCGGAAGCTGAGGCTATGGCGTACTCCGAGGACGGACTGGTGGAAGCAATCGCTGTACCGGATAAATCCTTTATCGCCGGGGTGCAGTGGCATCCGGAGTTTGCGTTTGAGAGTGATCCGGAGTGTAAAAAGTTAGTTCAGGCATTTGTCAGTGCCTGCAATGGAAAAAAGTGATCTTGGATTGGTGAAAGCCATTTCAGATAAATGCGTGACAGGGAGAGGAAACAGACAAAACCGTCACGGAGAAAAGAGAGGAGAATAAGATTATGAAAAAGAAAGCATTGGTTATGGTAATGGCAGCAGCAATGACAGCAGCTCTGACCGCATGCGGCGGTTCTAAGAGCACAACCGCAGACACCACAGCGGCAGCAGATACTACCGCAGCAGATACCGCAGCAGAGTCCAAAGCAGATGAGACAGAAGCAGCTGCAGCAGACAGCGCAGACAAGACCTGGGTTATCGCAACCGATACCGCTTTTAAGCCGTTCGAGTACACCGATGACAGCGGTAACTTCGTAGGAATTGATATGGATATCCTCAAAGCAATCGCAGAAGACCAGGGCTTTAAGTACGATGTACAGGTACTTGGCTGGGATGCTTCCATCGCAGCATGCCAGGCTGGTCAGGCAGACGCTATGATCGCAGGCGCATCTATCACCGATGAACGTAAGAATTCCGGCTGGATCTTCTCCGATGGCTACTATGACGCAAACCAGAGCATGGCAGTCGCAGAAAACTCCGACATTACTGGTTTTGATGATTTAAGTGGCAAGAAGGTTGCAGTAAAGACCGCTTCCATGAGTGCAGATTATGCAGAGAGCTTAAAAGACCAGTACGGCTTTGAGGTTACCTATTTCGAGGATTCACCGACCATGTACCAGGCAGTTGTCGGCGGCCAGGTAGCAGCATGCTTCGATGATACCCCGATCATGGCAAGCAACATCAAAGACACCGGCATCGCAATGAAGCTTGTAGACGGAACTGGCAACGACCCGGCTGAGTATGGCTTTGCAATCTTTGATGACAGCAAGCAGGAGCTGGTTGACATGTTCAACGCTGGCCTGAAAGACATCAAGGACAATGGCACCTACGATGAGATCATCGCAAAATATTTAGGCGAGTAATTTCAATCAGAAATCAGTGGATGCGCTGCCGGCGCTCCCAGATATACAAAAAAACAAAGCAGGCCCGCGTTTTGCGGGCCTTGCGGATTGTAACACTTAAAACAAGGAAAGAAAAGGGTGAGGCATTATGATTAAGATTATCACCACCTACGGACAGCTTCTTCTGCTTGCAATGGGACGGACCCTGCTGCTTGCATTCTTAGGTTTGATATTCGCTTGTATCCTGGGAATGATCTTCGGACTTCTCAGTGTAGTTAAGAATAAGGCATGCAACATCATTGCACAGATCTTCGTATTCGTAATACGTGGTGTGCCGATGATCGTGCTGGCGTTCTATGTATTCTTTGGTATTCCGTATCTGCTCAATACGATCCTGGGCATCGGAAATGGCTTTACGCTGTCGGCACTTCAGGCCGGCGTCATCTGCCTCGCCTTAAACTGCGGCGCTTACATGGCTGAGATCATCCGTGCCGGTATCCAGTCCGTGGACATCGGCCAGATGGAGGCCGGAAGATCCTTAGGTCTTCCTTACTGGAAAACCATGAGAAAGATCATTCTTCCACAGGCGATCCGTACGATGATCCCGAGTATCATCAACCAGTTTATCATTACCGTAAAGGATACGTCTATTTTGTCCGTGATCGGATTTCCAGAGCTGGTTCTGGCTGCGAAAAACGTCCAGGCAGGCACCTTTAAGTCCTTTGAGACCTGGACCATTGTCGGAGCCATGTATTTGATCGTTATTACGATCCTGTCTTATCTTGCGAAAATCGTAGAGAGGAGGGTAAACCGTGGAGTCAAACGATAAAGCTGTAAAGATTAAAGTTGAGAAGCTTCGCAAATGCTTTGGGGACCTGGAGGTTCTGCGGGATATCTCTACAGAGATCCATGAGGGCGAAGTGGTTGTAATCCTGGGACCATCCGGTTCCGGTAAATCCACCTTTCTGCGGTGTTTAAACAAGCTGGAGACAGCTACGGCCGGAAGCATTGTAGTGGACGGTGTCGATATTTCAGATAAAAAAGTAAACATGAACAAGGTGCGGGAGAACATCGGCATGGTGTTCCAGCACTTTAATCTGTTCAATAACATGGATGTGCTCCATAACCTCATGCTGGCTCCGATGGAGCTGAAAAAGGCTGACAAAAAAGAAGCGAAAGAGCGTGCTATGGCCATGTTAAAGCGGGTGGGCCTTGCTGAGAAAGCAGATGCTTACCCGGCACAGCTTTCCGGCGGACAGAAGCAGCGTGTGGCGATTGCGCGTGCGCTCTGTATGAAACCGGATATCATGCTGTTCGACGAGCCGACTTCTGCGCTGGATCCGGAGATGGTCGGTGAGGTTCTGGCGGTTATGAAGCAGCTGGCAGCAGATGGCATGACCATGGTGATCGTTACCCATGAGATCGGATTTGCCAGAGAGGTGGCTGACCGTGTCATCTTCATGGATGGTGGCTACATTGTGGAGGAAGGAACTCCGCAGGAGGTCATCTTGAACCCGAAAGAAGCACGTACCATCAGCTTCCTGAATAAGGTACTTTAGACGGAGGTGCAGCCATGGAAAAATATGTGATCACCATCTCCAGACAGTACGGCTCCTTTGGACGCCTGGTGGCAAAGGAGCTTTCCGAACAGCTCCATATTGATTTTATGGACCGCGATATTGTCGAAGAGACTGCGAAGCGGATGAATACGTCCATCAAGCAGATCAGCCGCGAAGAGGAAGTCACCCGTTCCAAGTTCTCCTATCTCAGTTATCCGTTTGGACTGGGAACACCGGATGTGAGCGATGAAATCTTTCTGGTGCAGCAGAGTATCATTCAGGATTTCGCCAGCAAGGGTTCCTGCATCATTGTAGGACGCTGCGGCGCTTATTGTCTTAGAAATGAACCGAGACTTCTGCGTGTTTACATCTATGCGCCATATGAAGTGCGCCTGAAAAACTGTGTGGAGTATTTCGGCATGTCCGGAAAAGAAGCCGTGCGGGCTGTCAATGAGGCCGATAAGGCACGGGAACATTATCACAAAAAATACATCCCCGGGTATCAGAATGATACGTTAAACAGTGATCTGTGCATCAACAGCGCATATTACAGTATCGAGGAAGCCGCAGAGCTGATCAAGCAGGCGGCACGGATGAAATTTGGGGAGATATAAACAATTTAGCACAGTAACGAACGAG
>NZ_QUIK01000004.1:0-26142 GCF_003480105.1 Clostridium sp. AM42-4 | reverse complement strand
GTCCCCGCCATTCGGCGGGGACGGAACCTTCCGGCCCATTTATGTTTACTGTGTGATATTGTTATATATCCTTGCGCAAGTGTGGAAAACACCGTACAATAATAGGAGATTATGCATTTGTAAATAGTATATGAGGTGAATTGTTTATGAATAGAGAGAATAGCGGTTGTCTAATTGATCTTCATGCCCATCTGGACGGTAGTGTGACCGTAGATATTGCGAAAAAGCTGGCTGCACTGCAGAATATTGCGCTGCCAACGGACAAGGATGACGAACTTCTGGCGCTTTTGTCGGTGCCGGAGTCTTGCGAGAGTTTAAATGACTTTTTGCAGTGCTTTGACCTGCCGGGGAAACTGATGCAGACACTGGAAGGATTGAAGAATGCAGTGACTCTTGTGTTGGAGAATATGGCAGCGGATGGCGTGATCTATGCGGAACTGCGCTTTGCGCCGCAGTTTCATACATTGGATGGTATGACTCAGGAGGAGGCAGTGCAGGCGGCCATCGCGGGTTTAAAGGATGCTCCGATTCCGGCAAACCTGATCTTGTGCTGCATGCGCGGCGAGGGCAATGAAAAGGAAAATGAGGAAACCATGATGCTGGCTAAGCAATATCTGGTTGAGGACCATGGTGTGACGGCTATGGATCTTGCCGGAGCAGAGGCACTGTTCCCGACAGAGAAATATCTCGGTCTGTTTGAAAAGGCAAAGGCAATGGGAATCCCGTTTACTGTTCATGCGGGAGAGGCAGCAGGACCGGAGAGTGTACGCGCGGCAATCCAGACTGGAACAAAACGGATCGGTCACGGGGTGCGCAGTACGGAGGATGAAAGCGTGGTGGAACAGATCCGAGACAGAGGCATTACTCTGGAAATGTGCCCGACCAGTAACCGTCAGACGCACGCAATCCCGGATATGAAACAGTATCCACTGATTCCTTTCCTGGAAAGCGGAATCAGGGTTACGCTCAATACGGATGATATGGGAATTGAGCGAACCTGCCTGTCAAAAGAATTTGAATATTTGAGACGCGAGTTTGGATTGACAAAAGCACAGGAAAAGAAATTATTGCTGAATGCGGCAGATGCGGCGTTTGCAAGTGAGGAAACGAAGGAGATGCTGCGGGAGAAGATTCTTGCGGTGTATGCAGCAGATTGAGTGCAGATGTAGGAATCGCAGAACCAGAAGGGAAAATGTTCTATTCAAACGGATTCTATGGCAGAATTGTTGATTCAGAATATTCAAAATACGTTCCGACTTGAAATTGGAACCGCCGCTGCGATAGAATGGAACAAAGGACTGCTGAGTCTGACACTCAGTGAGGAAGATGGTTCTAGGAGAACGCGCCGATATCTTCCACTGGGAATCGGTATAACAGGAGGATTTTTTATGAAAAAAGTTACCGCAATCGGAGAACTCTTAATTGACTTTGTCCCACAGCAGAAAGGCTGCGCACTCAAAGATGTAACTGAATTTAAACGCGTGGCAGGAGGCGCTCCTGCCAATGTCGTCACCGCTGTCAGCAAACTTGGCGGTCGCGGTGTTATGATTTCTCAAGTCGGAAAAGATGCATTCGGAGAACACATCCGAGATGTATTGCAGGAAAATGGCGTAGACACCAGATATGTATTCCAAACCGAGAAAGCGAATACCGGTCTTGCCTTCGTTTCCCTGGATGCAGGTGGAAACCGCGAATTTTCTTTTTTCCGCAATCCAAGCGCGGATCTGTTTCTCGCTCCGGAACAGATTACAGAAGAAATGTTAACTGACACAGCAATCATCCATTTCTGTTCTGTTGATCTGGTAGACGCTCCGATAAAACATGCACATGAGAAACTGATTCAAATGGCACAGGAAAAAGGAATCCTTGTCAGCTTTGATCCAAATGTCCGGCTTCCTCTGTGGAATAGTCCGGAAGACTGTCAGAAAACCATTCGGGAATTTCTTCCGATGGCAGACATTATCAAACTTTCCGATGATGAAGTCGAATTTGTTACCGGATGCAAAACCGAAACGGAAGCTGTTGCAAAATTGTTCGAAGGGCGCTGCAAGCTGGTGATTCTGACCAGGGGCGCAAACGGTTCCAGTGTTTATACCAAAACAGCTGCAGCTCATACGCCTGCCCGCAAGGTGAAACAGGTCGTTGATACAACTGGCGCAGGCGACTCCTTCGCAGGTTCCTTCCTCTTCCAGCTTGTCCAGTCTGGCTGCACGAGAGACGACCTCGACTCCATTTCTGAGCGGGACCTGACTCAGTTTTTAAATTTTTCTGCCGATTACGCCGCTCTTACCGTTGGAAAGATGGGCGCTGATATGGCAACAATGGAAGAAATGAAACGCGCGTATGGCGTATAAAAAACTCCCAGGCACCGGATAAGTACCGATGTCTGGGAGTTTTTATTAGTTGTTTCTATCTCGTTCCCGATATATAATAGAAGAAAACAATCAAGGGGATTATTATGATTAACCGGGAAGATATGCTGGAATTGACCAGGCGCATGACACCGGCACGCTCGTCGGTTGGGCGGATCGCCGGGGCATATTTTGACGAGGAAGGCTATGTGGACGGAACCTTCAATACCAATTTTTTGAAACTGTCTGTGCCGGAGCGGACGAAAAACTTAAATCTTGCCAAGTCTGTGTTATTTTCGAGCACCAATGAACAGTTAAAAGAATATCGCATTCCAGACAGCGCAAGAAAGCCGGGCGGATTATGGCAGCTGCTTAACGCCATCAAAAAAGACGGTATGAAGAATGATGCGTCGTTGGATTTGTTTTACGAAGTATTTGGAGAACATTTCCAGCCAGGTTACCCGTATGCGGTATTTCTCTTCCACGGACGGTACGATGTACCAGTAAAGGGAAGTGACAAAGAGTGGCTGGAGGGATCCGAGGAGATTTACGAATATCTGATCTTAACTGTCAGTCCGCTGGCAGGGGAGTATGAGCCGGGAGAGGCAGAGTTTGGATTTTTATACCCGGCATTTAAGGAGCGCGGCGCAGCACTGAATTTTGTAAATATCTTTGAAAAGAATCCAGAGCGCGTGCACCGAAAACTGGGTGCCTGGATCTTAAAAGGTTAAGTGCTATGGCTAGTCGAAACAGGATGAAGTTGCAGCAGGCGGTCTGGATTCTGAATCTGTCCGAGAAAGATGATTTTGATACAGCCAAAAAGAAGTACCGGAAGCTGATGGGAACTTTTCACCCAGATGCGGTGGACCGGGATCAGCCGGAGGAAATCCGTCAGGAATATGTGCGGCGTTCCCAGGAAATCAATGAGGCATATCAGGTTCTACGGGAAATTTCGAAGCAGGGAAAATGGGGGAGTGTGCAGAGCTGCTTTGAGAAACAGCAACGTAGTGGAACGAATTCAGCGAAGGGACACAGTGGACAAAAACAGGCAGGTGGGTATCGTGAACAAAACTGGAAAGAGAAATATCAGCAAAACTCTGCTTCAGATCGCGAAAAATGGGCTCCGTACCAGAATGGCGAGGAGAATGAATCTGCGTTTTGTGAGCGTAATATTTACTGCCATTACAGTATGAAAACCGAGACGGAAACACCGCTTTACTATAAAGCAGCCCGGGGACGGTATTTCTGGAATCCGGAAGAAGAGACCTTTTCTTTGTTTCTGACCAGTCTTCATCATGCGTCAAAGGAACTGCTGGAACAGGCGGAGGAAGCGTGGCTGACATCTGGAAAAGGGAAAATGGGTATCAGTGCCGAAGAACGATTTGCGCGTCAGGCGCAGCTGATCCCTCTTCTGGCAGGACAGTTTCTTCATCCGGTCAAGACGCTGAAGCGTCTGGCAAAACCAGAACAGAGCGATGAGAATGGACGTGTGATCTACCATTTTCAGGCATTTCTTGGCTCAGGGCCGTATGGAACATTTGGAAAACGGCTGGATGCGTTAAACGAGGGAGACTGGTTGTTTCCAGAGTCATTTCAGGGAAATAAGATCATGGTAAAGACGCAGGAAGAAATGAGTCTGGGTCACCTTTCGCTGAAAGAGGACTGGCTGTATTTCTGTCTGATCCCGCTTCTGAAAAAACGGAAAGGCCAGATAAAAATGGTGGTGCGGCAGAAAAAGGCGGTGCGAAAGAATGGAAGACGCCAGACTGTGGCAGAGATTGATCTGTATTTCCGTATGGAACCGGAGCTATCGTGGCATGCTGACAGTGATACGAATCTTGAAATTGCAAAGATTTTGAACTTTTGATCTTCGGGAAAGTTGGGGTGATATTATATAATGAAGAAACGGGAATTTTACCTGCCGTCCAGTGACGGGAAAAACAGGCTGCATTGTGTGGAGTGGATGCCGGAATTAAAAAATGGACAGCAGCCGCAGATTCGGCTCTGGGTACAGCTGGTACATGGGATGAATGAGCACATGGGCCGCTACGGAGAATTTGCATCTTTTCTGGCAGAGCATGGCATTGCCGTGATCGGGCATGACTGTCTTGGACATGGCTCAACAGCGCCGTGCAAAGAAGAACGGGGATTTTTCGGGGAACATCAGGGTGGAACGTTCCTGATTCGTGATATGCACCGCATTGCCAGCTACGGAGCCAAACGGTTCTCACATGCAAAGCATGTGATGTTGGGACACAGTATGGGTTCTTTTCTGACCAGACGGTATCTGGCGGCCTATCCGGGGGCAGAACCGGATGGCGTGATCCTGTTAGGCACAGGTTTTCCATCTCCCGGCCTTGTGTTTACCGGCGAAATGCTAGCGATGATGTTTGGAAAATTATGTGGAAATCATTATCGGAGCCGTCTGCTGTATGAAATGTCGATTGGAAATTACAGCCGGAAATTCTGGCCGATCCGGACACATTATGACTGGCTGACCAGGGACGAGCGTTATGTAGACCGTTTTCTGCACAATGAAGTCTGTAATTTTATCTTTACGGCAGGAGGATACCGGGACTTTTTCCATGAGATTCGCGCTGCAGAAGAGGCAGAACAAGACGGATATATTCCGAAAACGATTCCGTATCTGATCCTGTCCGGTGACCAGGACCCGGTGGGAGAGCAGGGGAAAGGTGTCAAAAAGCTGGTGAAGCTGTATCAGAAAATTGGAGTGGAAGACGTAACAATGAAGCTATATCCGGGGGCACGCCATGAGGTTCTCAATGAGGTGAATCGGCAGGAAGTGTTTGGGGACATAATAGAATGGTTAGAAAATATAAGCACAAAAAGAGCCAATTGACGACAAAAAAGTAGTTTGGAAAATATATGTATGATACACTATTTGTGTTGTCCCACCAATACCTGGCAACAGGAGGAGGTGTTTGTGTGGAATACATTGTTACTTTTATTGTTACTGTCGCAGGTGGTGTGGTTTGCCACTACATCATCAAATGGCTAGACAGTAAGCATGAGGACGACAAAGAATAGCCGACTGGATGCTTGGCCAGGATAATAAACAAGAAGAAGCCCTCAACTGTGCGGCAACACGGTTGAGGGCTTCGTTCTTTGTTCGTGTGGAACATTGCTACTTTTTGCCTAATGGCATTATAGCATATGCAGACAAGGAATGCAATATTCTTCAAACACGAAATATCACAAAAAAATTTTACAAAATTTTACAAACATTCACTGCTCCAGACTTCCTCAGCAATTTCTTTGACCAGAGCCAGTTTTGCCCACTGTTCTTCTTCGGTGAGCTTATTGCCGATTTCACAGGATGCGAAGCCGCACTGCGGGCTGAGATACAGGCGGTCGAGCGGGATATATCTGGCAGCTTCATGGATCCGGCGGATTACGGTCTCCTTGTCCTCAAGCTTCGGGGATTTGGTTGTGATCAGACCAAGTACCACTTTTTTGTCCGGGCTTACCTTTGCGAGCGGAGCGAAGCCACCGGAACGCTCATCGTCATATTCCAGATAGAGGGCATCAACGTGTTCCTGGGCGAAAACATAATCTGCAACGGAGTCATACGGACCGCTGGTAAAGAAGGTAGAGTGGTAGTTTCCGCGGCAGATGTGAGAGTTGATCACCATGTCGGCCGGTTTTGCTTCCAGCGCCAGATTGTTGACTTTCAAAAGTTCGGTCTTTACGTCGTCCAGATTAAGACCGAGAGCACTGTAACGCAGTTTGGCAGCATCGCCTACGACTGCGCCCCAGGTACAGTCATCGAACTGGAGGTTGCGGCATCCGGCTTCATAAAACTGACGGATCACGTCCTGGTAAGCGACACCGATGTCATGGATCAGTTCTTCGTTGGTCGGATAGAACTTTCTGGTGCTTTCCAGGTTTAGTGGAACGATCATCTGCTGGAACATCTGGGCTGGAGCTGGAATGGTATATTTTGCAACGGTATTCTCATCCTCGAACTGCTTTAAGAATTTAAAGTACTCTACAAAAGGATGTGCTTTCGCTTTTACCTTGCCAACTAGATAAGTATCTTCAACTGCTGCAAGCTCTGCGTGAAACGGTACGCCGGAACCGCTCTGTTTGTGGGCAACACCATCAAAACCCCACATAAAGTCTAGATGCCAGTAGGTTCTGCGGAATTCTCCATCGGTGATCACATGATAACCGGCAGCCTTTTGCTTTGCCACAACATCGCGGATCGCATCGTTGATCACGGTGTCTAACTGATCTTTGCTGATCTTGCCTTCTTCGAACTGTTTTTTGGCCTCTTTTACGGATTCCGGGCGTAAAAAGCTGCCTACGTAATCATAACGGAATGGTGTATAGAAATTGCTCATGGGGAATGCTCCTTTTCGATTGTTTTTCCATTTGCAGTCTGGAATTGATGTATTTATTGTACGGACAAGCAGGGAATTTGTAAAATATGGGAAAACAGCGGTTTGCCATAGGATAAAACTATAGCGAATCGCTGTTTTTGTTGTCTGACATATCGAGGCGGTGGCAGGGGAGAGTCTGTTGATTTTATTGGAAATTTGGTTACGTGCAGTAACGGAATGCTTTGTCGGTTATGATCCGGGCAAAGATCAGTCCAAGAGGCAAAGCAATGATGATCATGATCGCAGCGGCGGACCAGGAGACTGCTTCGGTCAGCGACATGATGCCAAAGTTGTAGATTGCCCGGTACAGATAAAGCCCCGGAACCATGATTACGATGGATGGAACGGTAAGAGAGATCCGCGGATAACCATTGTATTTTTTGATCAGGGAAGACAAAAGTCCTGCCGTGAGCGCACCGCTGAATGCGGCGGCTGCAGCTGGTACACCGGCAAGATCCACAAGCTCCAGACGGAGGGTATTGGCGATGGCGCCTATGATGGCGGCGGTCGCAGCAATCGGGATGGAGCTGTTGAACATAATGGAGAAGCCAAACACACCAAAGAAGCTGGCAATCAGTCTTAGCAGCAGGTGAAGACCCGGGGCAAGATTCATGGAAGAAAAATCCTGCGGATGCAGGTTGAGAAGAAGTGCCATGATCCAGGCAAACATGGTTGCCACAACAACGATGATGATGGAATAGGTAAGCCGTTCCAGACCGGATCTCAGATCAAGCTTTGCAAGGTCGATCCCGCTGGTAATAAACGGGAATCCAGGGATGATGAAAAGCATGGAACACAGGTATCCAGCCTCATGAAATTCGGGTATATGAAAGATAAGTTCGGCCAGGTTCAGCAGCAGGGCATAGACCAGGCATGCTGCGGATACGGAGACCGCGATATTCATATAGAGGGTAAAATGATGCTTGATCAATTTGGTGCGGATGAGGTTTCCAATTCCGGCTGCAAGAAAGGCAAGGATCATTTCCACAGGACCTCCGCCAAGCAGAAAGGTGAAAGCACAGCAGGCGATGGCGGCCGCCAGACCCAGTCGGAGCGGAGAGTAAAGCGCATGAATTCTCTCGATTTCATCCAGGCACTTGTGGATTTCTTCTCCAGTCAGGTGCGCTTCCTCGTGCGGAAAACTGTCAACAAACTGCTCCATGCGGTATAGTTTGGCTGTGTTGACTCCGGTGTTGGCGATGCACAGTGACTGGGAAACACAGTCATGACCGTCAAAACAGTTAAATTCAATGGACATAAGACCAACATCTACCGCGCACGTAACCCCCAGTTCTCTGGAAAGCCGGTTCATGGAAGTGCGGACACGCCAGGCTCCGGTTCCGCAGGAAAGCATGATCAGCCCAACCCGACCGATGACGGATGCTTTTTCAATCAATCCGGCTTTTGCGATCAGCACGTGGCTGTCTGCATCTGCATAAGCATGCCATGGAATTTCCATGTGATTTTTTTCCATAATGTCGGTATAGGCCTGCGGCTGACCGGTTGTGAAGGGATTATTTATCATCGGTACTCACTCTTTTCTGGTATTTTTGCTGCTGTTTGCGCTGCCCGTAAACAGTGACATATTTTTCTCAAAGAGATTATACCTTTGTGTGTACAATATGAAAACAGTATCATTGATATAGTGATTATATAAAATTTGTATGGCTTGATTTTCGAAAAAATCTGCTATTCCACCCGCAGCCGTCCCCTGGTTTCATAATCCATGCGGCTTTCTGCCACATTCTGTTCAATCAAATAATTTATATAAGTAGGGCGTGCTCTTTAATCATGATTGGTCTGTCGGGAAGTTGTGAAGAGTTTTTCTGCGTGTTTCCCATGCTTCATCCACATAAACGCGCCGGTGCAGATGATCACAGACAGAAATGAACCGGCTGGTGCGGCAAATCCCATCGGGAACAGCGTGTCCGGGTACTGTCTGGATGCCAGGTAAGCAATCGGAATACGTGCGCAGATAATGGCCGCCAGGTTGTGCATAAAGGAAATACCGGAAAGGCCATACGCGCAGAAATATCCGCTGAAGCAGAAGTGAATCCCGGCAAAAATGGTGTCCCAGATATAGCTGTGCAGATACTGGCTGCCGAGACGGACCACATCGGCGTTATCAGAAAACAGATGGACTGCCGAGCCGCCCAGAAACTGCATGAGTACGGAGATAATGATACCGTAGGAAACGGTAATACTCATGGCGCAAAGCAGCGTCTGGCTTGCCCGCTCGTGCTTTCCGGCACCGATATTCTGGGCAGAGAGTGCAGAAACAGTAGAGAGCATGGAGGACGGGACCAGGAAAAACAGGCTGATCATTTTTTCCACGATACCGACTGCCGCTGCATCGTTTAAGCCACGGCGGTTGGCAATGATGGTGATCACGATGAATGCGATCTGAATGAATCCGTCCTGCATGGCGATCGGAAAGCCAATCTTTAAAAGATTTCCCATAACCGATCTGACTGGTCTTAAATTTACAGGCTGAAAACCCGGAATCATCTTCTTGCGGAATACCATGGTCAGGGAGACCAGCACGCTGATCGTCTGGGACAGGGTAGTGCCAAGTGCTGCACCGGCAGGCCCCATATGCAGTGCTCCAATGAACAGGTAGTCGAGGGCAATGTTAAACGCACAGGCAATGGCGATGAAATACATCGGACTTTTCGAGTCTCCCATCCCGCGGAAGATGGAGCTGATGATGTTGTAAGCCGTGATAAATGGAATGCCGATAAAGCAGATCGTTAAGTAAGTGATGGTATTCTTCACGGCTTCCTGCGGAGTGGACATGATTGCTACAATCGGCTTTACAAAGTACAGCAAAACTACGGTAAGGCAAATGGAAAGCAGCATGAACAGTGTTACGGTATTGCCGATGGACTGGTTCACCTGTTCGCGGTCATTGGCGCCGACGGCACGTCCGATCATGACGGTTGTTCCCATGGCCAGTCCGACGATCATGACGGTCAGCATGTGCATGACCTGGCTTCCGATGGAAACGGCCGTAGTGGCACCGACTCCGTTAAACTGGCCGATGATGAACAGGTCGGCAGTTCCGTAAAGCGTCTGAAGAAAATAAGAAAGAAAGTACGGAAGCGAGAACAGTAAGATGGTTTTTGGTACGCTTCCGGTTGTTAAATTATGTTCCATGAAAGTTTGTCCTCCTTGTACTTCTTATTATAAACATTACAATGATTGCAGAGTCAAGAGCATCTTTCCTGATTACAAAAAATCTGACGATAAAAATTTGTCACAAGAGGGAAGTCTCTGGACTGAAAAATTTGACAAATTTTGATACAAATATGTCAAATCTGTCGCGGAATGCGCAGAATCTATGCTATATTGTCGCTGTATTACGCTTGAAAATAGAATGCAGGCAATTGAGGAGAAACAGGCAATGAACAGCAGTTACAGGAGAGAAGAACTTTATCTGGAGCAGGATACCAGGATCGGTCAGGATGCATTAAATGCCATCAAGTCGGCAATCGCGAACAATCATGCAGTCGGTACCATGGTTGGATATT
This sequence comes from Clostridium sp. AM42-4, assembly GCF_003480105.1. Taxonomy (NCBI): domain Bacteria; kingdom Bacillati; phylum Bacillota; class Clostridia; order Eubacteriales; family Clostridiaceae; genus Clostridium; species Clostridium sp. AM42-4. The sequence continues at coordinate 15,858 of NZ_QUIK01000004.1, read as the reverse complement.
ACGATGACCAGCTGACCTTTCTTTCCGTCAGTGACTATCTGTTAGATAACCTGAATTACAGACCGGAGGAATTTTATGCATTCGCAAAAGGTTCCCTTAAAAATATCTGCTGCGGAAAAAGTCTCTGCTGGCTGGAGCCGGAGCAGCTTCGAAAAATGCAGGGCGCGCTGGAAGGCCAGATGATCACCGGAGACGGCACTCCGGTTGATGTCCAGGTGTACAAAGCTGATGCAAACGACGCGGACGGCAGACCGGTCTGAATCCTGGCAGTTCGCGTGGACTGGGAGTATGAGAACTATATTCTGATCAACGAGGCCATCCAGTCTGGTCCCTGGTATATGGACTGCGGCCGGGACGGAACGATTCTGAGGGTAAACTGGAGTGATACCTTCCGGGTTATGCTGGGGTATCATGATGTGGTCGATTTCCCGGATGTGCTGGAATCCTGGTCGGAGCTTTTGCATCCGAATGACCACGACCGGGTGGTGTCGCGGCTTCATGAGGCAATCCGGGATACCTCGAACCAGACGAAATATCATGTGGATTACCAGTTAAAGCGGGCGGACGGTTCGTATCACTGGTACCGCGCCATTGGCGAGATCATCCGCAGACGCGACGGAAGCGCACGGCGAATTGCGGGAATCTTCATCAATATCGATCAGGAAAAGGCAGCCCTGATGCAGATCCAGCGCTCCAATGCGTTTCATCAGGCTTTTACGAAAGCAAATCTTTGTGAGTATTATGTGGATCTTCAGAACAACTCCTTCGAATCGTTAAAAGTAGAGCCGTCCCTGATGAGCATTTTTGAGCAGAGCTATACCTGGGACGAGCTGATCAGTGCCTTTGTGGAAAACTATGTATGTGCCGATGACAAAATATCAGTGAAAACCTTTTATGACCGGAAAAATATGGAGGAAAAGCTTTCTTCTGTCGATAGTGAACAGAGTCTGGAATGCCAGATTCTCTTAAACGGGCAGCAGCGCTGGATCCGCAATGTGATCATGCGCGGGGAACTGGAAGGCACTCAGTATGCCATCATCTTTTTGCGCGATATCACGGAAGCAAGGGAGGAAGAAGAAAAACGGCAGAAAATGCTGGATGATAATTCTGCCATGGCCCATCTCATCCACAGCATGATCCATGTTGTCGATCATTTCGCGATCTGTGACCTGAAATACGACCGGTATGAATACTATAACATCAACATAGAGCAGAAATATCCGCCAAAGGGATCCTACAGCAATTTTGCCGGGATGGTGACGGAGCGTTTTAAGACGCTGGAGAAGCAGGAGTGCCTGGCGGTCTGCCTTTCTACAGAGCATTTACGCAGGCAGATCAGACAGGAAAGCGACAGTTATAAGTTTGAGTACTGCTCAATGGATGAGAAAGAGTTCCGGATGGCATCGTTTGTGCCGATTGAGTGGGAGCAGGGGACGCTGACAAAGGTTTTATGGATCTCCATGGACATTTCCGCGGAAAAACGGGTAGAGATGGAATCAAGAAAAGCCTTAAAGGATGCCTTCCGGGCGGCTGACCGCGCGAGCAAGGCAAAAACAGAATTCCTTTCCAATATGAGCCACGATATCCGGACTCCCATGAATGCGATCGTGGGACTGACTGCGCTGGCGGGCGCGAATATTGAGAATCAGGAGCGGGTTACAAACTGCCTTGGGAAGATCACAAAGTCCAGCAGGCACCTGCTGCGTTTAATTAACGAAGTGCTGGATATGGCACGTATTGAGAGCGGAAAAATTTCCCTGACCGATGAAGAGTTCGGCCTTTCGGATCTGGTAGATAACCTGATCTTTATGATCACGCCTGACATTGAGGAGCACGGGCATCACTTAAAGGTCAATGTGGAACATCTGGAGCATGAAGCAGTCTGCGGTGACAGCCTGCGCATTCAGCAGGTATTCCTCAACCTGATGGGCAATGCGGTCAAATATACGCCGGATGGCGGAAATATCAGCCTGACCATTGAGGAAAAGCCAAACGGATTTTCTGAGCTGGGCTGCTTTACCTTCTGCATCGAGGATGATGGAATCGGAATGAGCGAGGAGTTCCAGCAGATCATGTTCCAGCCGTTTACCAGGGCAGATGATAACCGGACAACCAACATTCATGGAACCGGTCTTGGCATGGCCATTGCAAGAAACATTGTCCACATGATGAATGGTGAGATTGAGGTGGAGAGTAAAGAGGGAGAGGGAACGAAAGTCACGATCACAATTTATCTGAAGCTTCAGGAGAAGGAAAGTGTCATGATCGATGAATTGACGGATCTGCCGGTTCTGGTTGTGGATGACGAGGTTTCCTGCTGTGAGAGTACTGTTGCGGCGCTGGAAGAAATTGGAATTGCCGGGGAATGGGTGACCTCCGGCGAGGAGGCGGTAGAGCGCACGGTACAACGTCATAACCGCCAGGATGACTATTTTGCGATCATCATGGACTGGCACATGCCAGGCATGGATGGTCTGGAAACCACCAGACAGATCCGTAAGTTTGCAGGCAGTGAGGTGACAATCATCGTCCTGACCGCTTATGACTATAGTGAGATTGAAGAAGAAGCACGGGCAGCAGGGGTCGATGCCTTTATCGCGAAACCGCTGTTTCCATCCAGACTGACAGCCACCTTAAAAATGCTGGTATCCGGGCAGGCAGAGCGTGAAAACCAGTCCAGGGATTATCTTTCTGAGATCGCAAAGCGTGACTATTCTGGAAAACGGATTCTTCTGGTAGAGGATAATGACTTGAACCGGGAGATTGCGGCGGAGATCATCCATATGTCCGGTGCGCAGGTGGAATGCGCTTCCAATGGAAGGGAGGCTGTGGAGAAAATCGCGTTTTCCCAGGAAAACCAATACGATCTGGTGTTTATGGATATCCAGATGCCGGTCATGAACGGGTACGAAGCGACTGCCGCAATCCGCAGCTTGCCAGGACGGCGCGGGAAGCTGCCGATCATTGCGACAACCGCGAACGCCTTTGCGGAGGATGTCCAGCTGGCGAAGAATACCGGTATGAATGAGCATATCGCAAAGCCGCTGGAGCTGAATAAGCTTTACGAAGTGCTCCGGCAGTGGCTTGGGTAAAATAAAAGAAAGTGTATCAGAACATGGAAACAAAAGAGAAACATATGGACTTAAATAACCGTTTTTTGGAAGAAGCTGTTTTTGCGATCGCAGATGGTTACTGTAGCATCAACCTCACGAAGAACCTGATCCCAGGTGTCATGCATCAGGTCGTGGACGGGGTAAATTATGACTTGAATAAACAGCTTGGAATGCCGGAAAATTCCAGCTTTACAGAGATCGTGGCGCAGTGGGCTCTGACGATCCCGGAAGAAGGACGAAAGGATTTTCTGGATGTTCTGGACCGGGAAAGTCTTTTGGCGCGTTACCGAAAGGGGGAACGCCATATTTCCTTCACGTATTGGACGAGGACGGCGACCTACGAGCCGATGCTGGCAGAGGATCATCTGGCGATGTTTGAAGATGAGAAAACGGGCGATATCCTGGGGGTAAATTATGTGCTGGACCGCACGGAGCAGTACCGCTTAAAACAATATAAAGCACAGCTGGAGCAGAAAACGCAGAAGCTGGAAGCTTTGCTGGAGGTGGAAAAGGTATACAATACCAAGCTGTACCTCGATGCGCTGACCGGTGCTTATAACCGCCGTTATTATGAAGAAGTTGTACATGATTTTACCGGTCCTTCCGGTGTGGCATTGATGGATCTGGATGATTTTAAGATCTATAATGATACCTATGGTCACCAGGCGGGAGACCGTGCCCTGGAAACTGCGGCGAAAGCGGTTCGCGCCTGCATCCGCACGGGAGATATGTTTATCCGCTATGGCGGTGATGAATTTTTGCTGGTTTTAGTCGGGATTCCGTCTCATTTCTTCCAGGCAAAGCTGGATCAGGTACGCGAAAAGGTATACCATGCCAGTGTTCCAGGGTATGCGCATATTCAGCTTTCCATGAGTATCGGAGGTGCTATGCAGACGCTTGCAGAGCCGATGGAAGCAGTTGTCTGCCGGGCAGACCGCCTGATGTACCAGGCGAAGCGTCATAAGAACAAGGTGATCGTGGAGGGCAGCGAAGAGGAACAGAGTCTGGCACATGGCGCTGCCTCCAGCCGGGAACACCAGAAGATCCTGATCGTGGATGATTCCCAGTTAAACCGGGAGCTGCTTGCTGCAATCTTAAGTGACGATTACCAGATCATGGAGGCAGAAGACGGTCAGGAAGGATTGAAAATCTTATATGAGAATCAAAAGCAGATCGCGCTGATACTTTTGGATATCAATATGCCGAAACTGGATGGGTTTGGGGTATTGAAAGCCATGAATGCAAACCATATCATCGAAGATATTCCGGTCATCATGATCTCCAGCGATGACTCGGAGGTGGTGATCCGTGAATCTTATGAGCTTGGAGCTTCTGATTATGTGAACCGCCCGTTCGATGCGCGGATCGTGTACCGCCGTGTGGCAAATACCATCAAGCTCTATGAAAAGCAGCGGCGTCTGGTGCAGCTGGTGTCCAGGCAGATCCGTAAGCAGGAGCACAATACGTCCATGCTGGTTGGGGTGTTGAGCCAGATCGTGGAATTTCGAAATGGGGAAAGCGGCTCTCATGTGCGTAACATCCGCAGAATCACAGAGCTTCTGTTAAATCACCTGACTACGATCACAGATAAATATAAGCTCACGCCGGAAGAAAAAGAGTACATTCCGCTGGCTTCCGCCCTGCACGATATTGGTAAGATCGCAGTAGATGAAAAGATTCTAAACAAGCCAGGAAGACTGACAAAGGAAGAGTTTGAGATCATGAAAACGCACAGCATGATGGGAGCCGAGATGCTCCAGAAGCTGGAGAACTTTGAGAAAGAACCGCTGCTGCAGACAGCCTATGAAATTGCCCGTTGGCACCATGAACGATGGGATGGAAGCGGATACCCGGATGGACTGAAAGAAGATAAGATCCCAATCAGTGCACAGCTGGTATCCATGGCTGACGTTTACGATGCACTCACCAGTGAACGGTGCTACAAGCAGGCGTTTTCCCATGAGACTGCGATTGCAATGATCAAAAATGGGGAGTACGGGGCATTCAATCCATTGCTGATCCAGTGCCTGACCCAGGTGGAAGAAGAACTGAAAGGGAAAAGTAGAAAATAACAGGTTTTGTATTGACAGTTTCAGCCTGTATGTCGTAAACTATGCTGCGGAATCAGTGCCGGTCGTTTGGGACCGGTGAAAAGGGAAACGGGTGGAAGTCCCGTGCGGTGCCGCCGCTGTAAGCGCATAAAAGGCAGTCTGCATTTCACTGTATCATTATGGGAAGAAATCGGACAACATTGCCGCGCAAGCCAGAAGACCTGCTTTTTCCACTTTTGCTGTCACGGTCCATGACATGGCAAGGGAAACAAGGGGAAAGTCTGCTGTTTGACACGCATGTGTGAACAGGAATAAACGTGTCCCCTGGATGCAAAATACGGTGCATCATTCGGTTTATCGTTGGATAGGCTGAATGGTGCTTTTTCTTTTTTATATGACATTGCGATAGGGCAAGTTATGTTTTTGCATCACATTCCTGCATGGGTGTACAGAAAATTAATTTTTACTCATTTTCAACATCAGGAGGGAAACAATTATGAGAAACAAGAAACTGGTAACATTAACTATGGCTGCCTGTATGATGACAGGCCTGGTAGCTGGCTGCGGCGCAAAAAATGCAGATACTGTTTCCAAGGCAGAGACTGCTGCTGAGAGCAGTGCTGAAGAATCGAAACAGGCAGAAACCGAAGAATCCAAAGCTGATGAGGCAAAGGCAGATGGTGCAGAGGAAGTTTACGAGCCGGTTACCATTACCTTAAACCTGCAGCGTTCTGGTCTGGGTGAAAATGTAGAATATACCTTTACCAAAAAGCCATCTGCTGTTGTGGCATCCGGTGATCAGATGGCAGATTTCTTCTTTGATCTGGGACTGGAAGACCAGATGGTTGGTTACACGAAGGGAAGCTGCTGGAGTACGGTTTCCCAGTATCCGGCAAGAGACAAGGTGCCGCAGCTTCTGGAGGCAGGAAAGGGCATTTCCAATCTGTCGAAAGAGGAGCTTGCAGCTACCGGCTGTGATTTCCTGATGGGCTGGGACTCTGTATTTTCTGATAAAAACTTCGGAAAAGAGTTCTGTGATGCAAACGGAATTGCCATGTATTTCCCATACGTATGCTCCGATCAGGCAACCTTTGAGGATCTTTACAAGGACTATGAGACCTTAGGAAAAATCTTCCAGGCAGAGGATGTTGCTTCTGAAAAAATACAGGCAATGAAGGACACCCTTCAGGAAGTAAAAGATACTCTCGGTGAGGATGTTTACCAGAATCCGGTTACGGTATTTGCTTATGATTCTGGTGAGGATGCACCGTTTACTGCATGTCAGGGTATGCCGGGCGACATCATCAAACTGGCTGGCGGAATCTCCATTTTTGATGACATTGAGGCTGGCTGGGCAACTCCTTCCTGGGAAGAAGTTGTAGAGCGCGACCCGGATGTGATCCTAATCCTGGACTACACCGGAGACATTTCTGAGAAGAAAAATTTTCTGGAGACCAACGAGTTCACCAAGGATTTAAGAGCAGTCAAAGAGGGCAAGATCTACTCTGCATGCTGCAGTGATATGCAGGGGTCTGCAGGTTCTGCAGAGGCGGTAAAAGAGATCGCAAAGCAGTTGTATCCGGACAAATTCTAATTGGCCCCGTTTTAGGAGAAAAAAACAGAAAATGAAATCAGAAATCAGTAAAAATAATGGACGGAAAACGGGCCGTTTTGCCGTAACACTCCTGATCGTCCTGCTTCTGATCGCGTTCGTCACAACCATTTCCGTGACACTTGGAGCCATCCATGTGTCGCCGGATGAAATCTTAAAGATCATCGTAAATAAGGCATCGGGAAGTGATCTGTTTCCGGTTACCTGGGAGCAGAAAACGGAAAATATCATCTGGAATATCCGCTTTCCGCGCGTGATCATGGCCTTTATCGTGGGAGCCGGATTATCGCTTTGCGGTGTGCTGATGCAGGCGCTGACGAAGAACCCGCTGGCAGATCCGTATGTGCTGGGCATTTCCTCCGGTGCTTCTGCCGGTGCGGTCAGTGTGATCATTTTGGGGTGGTTCAGCTTTCTGGGCGGCTATGCGGTAATCTTTGGCGCAACGCTGGGAGCGGCAGCGGCCATCTGCCTTTCCTTGAGCATCGCCTCCCTGAAGGGCAGGATTACCTCCACGCAGCTGGTTTTAGCCGGAATTGCTACCTCCGCGCTGTTTTCCGCAACCACAAACCTGATCGTGTACGGATTCAACAATGGTTCGGACAAGACAAAAATGGCGCTGTACTGGATGGTAGGTTCCTTAAGCGGTGCGACCTGGAGCCGGGTAAAATACGTCTTTATCGTGGCGGCTGTGACCATGATCCTCATCATTTTAGTTTCCAGGGAGTTGGATGTGCTGCTGCTTGGTGATGATGTGGCAGAGACATTGGGAGCTGACACCAGACGCATCAAACTGCTGATCATTCTGGCCTCCACAGTCCTGACCGGCGTGGTCGTTTCGGTCAGCGGCGTGATCGGATTTGTAGGCCTGGTCGTGCCGCATATCATGCGCGGATTTGTAGGTTCCGTGCATAAGCGGCTGATCCCGGTATCGATCCTGGGAGGCGGACTGTTCGCCATGATCGCGGACCTGATCTCCCGCGTCATCATTGCGCCGGAAGAACTGCCGATCGGCGTGATCGCGGCATTTTTCGGTGCGCCGTTCTTCCTCTATCTGATCCGGAAAGGAAGTGTGGGCCGATGAGTTTATGTGTAAAAAATCTGGATTACCAGATTGGAAATGACCAGATCCTAAAGCAGATTTCCCTGGAAATCCGGGACGGAGAGTTTGTGGGACTTGTGGGACCAAACGGCTGCGGAAAGTCCACGCTGTTAAAGCATATTTACCGCACGTACAAGCCAAAAGGCGGCACGATCTTTTTAGACGGCAAAGATATTACAGAGTTTTCTGCGAAGAAAATGGCGGGAGAACTGGCTGTCATGGCACAGGAAAACCAGCTTGAATTTGACTTTACCGTGCGGGATATGGTCATGTTTGGCCGCTACGCACACAAGAAATTTTTGGAAGGTGACACCGCAAAAGACCGGGAATTGTGCGAACAATGTCTGCGGGAAGTCGGCCTCACCGGCTATGAAAACCGCTCATATTTAAGCCTTTCCGGCGGGGAAAAACAGCGTGTTCTGCTGGCCCGTGTACTGATGCAAGAAAGCCGCTATATCGTGCTGGATGAGCCGACCAACCACCTCGATGTCAGCTACCAGTACCAGATCATGGATATTCTGCGCGGGCAGAATGTCACCGTCTTTTCCTCGATTCATGACTTAAATCTGGCAGCACTTTACTGTGACCGGATCCTGTTTTTGTATCAGGGAAAGATCGTGGACAGCGGGACCCCGGAAGAGGTGCTGACGCAGGAAAACATCCGGAAGTATTTTGGAATCGAAGCGCAGATCACGAAAAATGACGTGACCGGGAAAATTCAGATTTATTATCTGCCGGGATGGGTGAGGGAAAAAGCTTGTAAGTAACAGCAGAAATTTTACAAAATAGGAATGATTTAGGAGAATTTACTATGTTGCAGCGAATGGTAATATCGCAATTTCCAGAAATTTACCGTATTATGGAAGCCAGCTTCCCTGATGATGAGTACCGTCCATATGAAGAACAGCTTGCTCTATTCGAAGAGCCGGAGTATGGCATTTATTATATGCCAATCGGATCGGAAAGCTTAGAATCGCAAGTTCCTGATAGTGCTTTGAAAGATAAGCCAGCCGGTTTTCTTGCCGTATGGGAATTCGCTGAGTTTATCTTTGTGGAACATTTTGCAGTAGATCCGAAGCTTCGCAACAGTGGGACAGGCTCCGGTATGCTTCAGGAACTGGTAAAACTTAGTAAAAAGCCGGTTTGCCTGGAGGTGGAACTTCCAGACGCCGAATTGGCACGCAGACGTATTGGCTTTTATGAGCGCAATGGTTTTGTTTTTAATGATTATCCGTACATGCAGCCGCCGATTTCCAAGGGAAAATCTTCGGTGCCGCTTCGCATCATGACATACGGAAAGGCTGTGTCGCAGGAAGAATTCGAGCAGATTCAAAAAATTCTTTATCAGCGTGTTTACAAGTGTGAGTTGCAAAAACAAAAATGAGATTGCAATCGGTATCTGATTGTGCTATAATAAATTTAAAAGAGACATCTGCGCTAACAGATGTCTCTTAGGAGTCCCACTCCAAAAGGTGGAGTTCCCGAACTGGCTTGTTACCTCTTAAACAGAGGCGCCCGTCCTGGTGCTAACAGGGCGGGCATTTTTATTTATGCTTGTTTCTCTTATCGAGAAAGGCAAGCAACGCTACGATTAAACTGCCAAAGGACATCAGCAAAGCTAATACCCCAATGAAAATCGAAATAATTTCATAAGCGGTCATCGGCGCCACCTCCCTCGTATGTATTCCGGAAAAAACCGGTTCATTCGTCCGGGAGGCTGCCACCCCCTGTTGTGGGTTCCATGAATGTAATTTTATTATACTATGACGAAAACATCAATCAATCGTTCCTGATTCTCGTAATTCTGTAATTCTTGCAAGTCGTGCCTTTCGTTTAAAAATTCGAACTGGTCAAAAGGTTTACACAAAAACAGCATGGTGCTATATTTGAGACAGATACTAAAAATCTGTCTCATTTTTAATTTGCGGGATCTTGAAAATGTATCGTCGATGCGTCCAACCCGGAAAGTGGGATCCACAGGAGTACATTTGCTCCATGAAAGGAATGGTATGATCACCTACGAGTCTACAAGAACGGTCCACGCGCTGGTGCACAATGCGGCAGCGGAGCATAAGGACCGGGTATTTTTACAATATGAAGAAAACGGAGAGGTTTTCCGTGTTACTTATGAGCAGTTTGCGAAGGAGTGCGATGCGATCGCGGCCTGGGCCAGGGAGAAGCGGGCCGAGGTGGGGCATAAGCTGAAGGTCGGCATTCTCGGTGTCAGCAGTCACCATTATCTGGCGGTGCTGCTTGGTGTTATGAGCGGCGGCGATACGGGAATTCCGCTGGATGTGCAGCTCAATGCGGAGAAGCTGGCGGAGTGTCTGAACCGTTCGGATGTGGATGTGCTGTTTTATGACTGGGACTTTCATCCGATCACGGAGCAGGTGCAGGATGCCTGCCCGAATGTGATGGAGTATATTTCACTGCAGCATGGCAAGCATGTAAACTGTTCCGATAAGATCCTGAAGGCATACGAAGGCAGACAGGTGGAGTCAGATGCGAAGGCGGAGGAGTGCGCCATGATCCTGTTTACTTCCGGTACGACCGGGCGCGGGAAGGGCGTGATGCTGTCTAACGGCAACCTGATGGATAATAACTTCTGTACCACGGACACCAATCATCCAGAGAATGAAATCTATTTAAATGTCCTGCCGATCCACCATGTTTTCTGCTTAAACGGTGATGTGTTTACGGTCATGCGTTATGGCGGGATCCTCTGCTTAAACCGCGATATGAAGAAGCTGGCAGAGCATATTCTGCTGTTTGAGCCGACGGTCATCCGCATGGTTCCGATGATGGCGAAAGCACTGTATAACCGCATTGCAATCTTGAACCGCCAGCACCCGGAAATCCCGGTCCGCAAGGTGAAGGAGCAGGTGCTTGGAACCAGACTTCACAAGATCATCAGCGGCGGCGGCTACCTGGCACCGGATCTGGCAGCGAATTACCAGCGTCTTGGCATTGCCATTGCACAGGGCTACGGCATGTCGGAGTGTTCCCCGAAGATTTCTTCCCCGGACTGGACGAGACCGGATAAGATCGCATCGGTTGGCCGTATCGTGGACCGCTGCCAGGTGCGGATCGTGGATGGCGAGATCCAGGTAAAGAGCCCGTCTGTCATGATGGGATATTATAAGGAACCGGATAAGACTGCGGAAGCAATCACGCCAGATGGATGGCTTTGCACGGGCGATATCGGTCATGTCGATGAAGAGGGATTCTTATACCTGACCGGCCGGAAAAAGAACCTGATCATCTTAAGCAACGGTGAGAATGTAGCACCGGAGGAACTGGAAAATCTCTTTGAAGATGAGCGCCTGATCGAGGACATTCTGGTGTACGGGGCAGATGACATGATCTGCGCAGAGGTGTACCCGAACTACAAGTATGCGGAGGCTGCGAATATCACTGATATTGATGGAACCGTGGCCCAGATCATCAAAAAACACAATGAAGAGCTGCCGACCTTTAAGCGCATTCTGCGCAGCAATATCCGGGAAGTTCCATTTGCGAAAACCTCTTCGAAAAAGATCATCCGTAACCAGTATCTGGAAGGCAAAAAGACTGAGGAACAGAGCGAAAAGAACCTGCGTATGCCGGAAACGGAGCTTCAGAAGCAGATTTATGAGTGCATTGCAGGCGTGCTGGGACACCGCCGTTTTGGCATCGGTACGGAGCTTTATGAGGCTGGCCTGGACTCCCTTGGAAGCGTCATGCTGCTGACAGATCTTTACCAGATCTTAAAGATTTCCATGACATTAGATGATCTGGTGCAGCACGCATCCGTGCTGAAGCTGGAGGCATTTGCAAAGGAGGGAGCAGGGAAAAACCAGGTGGATTACACGGTGCGCCCAGTATATCCGCTGACCAACCTGCAGCTCTATTTTGCCTATGTCATGCGTGGAAATACCACGGCAAACCTGCCGTTTTTCTACAAGCTGGATGAGCGTACCGACCTGCGCCGCCTGAAATTTGCGGTGGAGCAGCTGTTTGAGGTGCATCCGGAATTAAAGGCCATCATCCAGATGTCCGAGGGCCGTTACCAGATGTTCCGCGATGATAAACGCAAGATTGAGATTCCGGTCGTGAAGCTTGGGGATGCCCAGTGGGAGGAGACGCGGAAGGGACTTTTGTATCCGTATCTGTACGGCGAGGGAGAAAACCTGTTCCACATTGGCATTTACCAGACTGATTCCGCAAACTATTTCTTCTTTGACATTGCCCATATCATCGGCGATGGCATGACCATGAATGTGCTGCTGGAGGACTTAAACCAGCTGTATCTGGGCAAGGCGGTAGAGCCGGAAACCTATACGTTTTACGAGTACATCCTGGATGAAAAAGACCGGGATGCAAGAGGACTGCGTGCGAAAAATGAGGAATATTTCCGCAGCCTGATGAAGGATTTCAAGGTAAGAAAAAGCATCCTTGCCCGGAAGGACTGCTATCATCTGGAGCATGGAGTAGATGCTGTGTTAAAAGGCCGTTTTGAGAGCCTGAACCGGAAAAACGTTACGGCATTCTGCAAAAAATACGGAGTGTCAGAGAACGTCTTTTTCCTGACTGCATACAATTTAAGCATTGGTCTGTTCAGCAATGAAAAAGACACGGTTTCTTCTTCCATTCACAGTGGAAGAACCGACAGCCGCTGGAACCGTCTTGCTGGTCCGTTGTTTCTGACGTATTTCTTCCGCTGCACGGAGAAAAAAGACCAGACGGTGCCGGAGCTGCTAAAGAAAAACGGAAAACAGATCATGGATACCATGCGCTGTTACATATCGAACCTGCATGCGGACGAGATGTTCTTCCAGTATCAGGGTGACATTGTGAACTTAAATACCGTGGGAGGGTATCCGGCGAAGCGGGAACATCTGCAGTTAGATTCCCTGCCGTTCCATCTGCAGGTATTTACCGATGATCGCGGTTATTATTATGAACTGCGTTACTGGGAGAACCGGTTTGACACCCTTCAGCTTCAGAACTTTATGGAAGTGATGGAATGTCTGATGGATGCCATGCAGGAGGAAACACTGGTGCGCCGCTTAAAACGGCATCTGCCGGACAAGCTCTTCCCGCTGCATTACACGATTTTGGTGGAAGCACTGAACCAGGAAGCCAGAGGACAGCTGGTAAGCGGTGTCGATGGAAAAGAGCAGATCAAGGTATATGTCTTTGATGAGAACTGCAAGAAGAAGCCGTTTGGAGCCTGGGGAGAGCTGTATGTGATGGATCACAAGCCGGAAACCTGCTTAGATGAGATCACAAACCCGTACGGCCCTGGAAAGCTGTATGATACTGGCCGGATCGCAAGAATTTTGCCGGACGGCTCCCTGGATTTTCTGGAACAGGGCGGCAGAACCATTATGCAGGAGGGACTGACGGGCCGCCATTTCCACGATCTGCATCAGTTGGAAACTGTGCTGAAACAGATCCCGGGCGTGGAAGAGGCAGAAGCGTATGTCCGCTACGCAGAGGGCAACAAACTGCTTCTGACAGCCGAAGTCAAAGGAACCATGGAGCAGGACGAAGATGCGCTGAAGGCTTATGTAGAGGCGCAGTGCGGAAAGGCACATGTGCCGGCGGAGATTATTTGGAAATAAAAAATAGCAATCAGGGATACGTTACTGTTCATGCATTGCGCAAATGAAATGTATGTTACCTTATTGAGAAAAAAACTTCACGCTGCCTATTGACAGATGTGAAGTTTTTTTCTATACTCAATATACCCCGTGGGGGTATGTGAACGAAGCATTGACATCACAGGAAAGGTGGAATTGCATGGAAAATAAAAACCGAAAGGATTGCTGTATTCATATGGATGATAATACCCAGATGGAAGGCTGTGCTCAGAAAGACGATACAATCCGAATGGAAAATGGTGTTCCGCTGGATACTACAACTGGAATGGAAAACAGCGCTCAGGTGAAAAATAAAACTCAGAATGATGATACCGTTCCAACGGAACAGGCGCAGGCGGCAGAAATGAAAGAAGAAAAAAAGTGCTACTGCTGTCATAAAAAGAAAGAGCGTTCCGAAAAGGAATACAAGGACCTGATCCACCGTTTAAACCGCATCGAAGGGCAGATCCGCGGAATCCGCAATATGGTGGAGCAGGATGCCTATTGTCCGGATATTCTGATCCAGGTGGCAGCGGCGAATGCAGCGCTCAACAGCTTTAACAAGGTGCTTTTAGGGAATCATCTGCGTACCTGTGTGGCGAATGACATCCGCGAAGGTCACGATGAAACAATCGATGAACTGCTGAAAGTTTTGCAGCGTCTGATGAAGTAATAGCCGTAGTCTGAGTGCCATAGAAACGGTGCAGGAAAAAATGGAGAGCGAAAACGCTGTAAGTGTTTTTGAGATAAAAATAAAGAAGGAGGAATTTGCAAGCAATATGGAACAATATACAGTAACCGGTATGAGCTGCGCAGCCTGCAGCAGCCGTGTGGAAAAAGCGGTTTCCAAGGTGCCGGGCGTGACATCCTGTTCGGTCAGTCTTCTGACCAACTCCATGGGAGTGGAGGGCACGGCAAGTGCAGCTGATATCATTTCGGCAGTGCAGGAAGCCGGATACGGTGCATTGTTAAAAGGTGCCGGAAAAGACGGGGCAGTGAAAGCGCAGGCGCTGGATGCAGAGGAAGCATTAAAGGACCATGAGACGCCGGTCTTAAAACGCAGACTCTGGTATTCCCTGGGATTTTTGATCGTGCTCATGTATTTTTCCATGGGTCACATGATGTGGGGATGGCCGCTTCCGAAGTTTTTCGATGGAAATCATGTGGCCATGGGACTGATCCAGTTGATCTTAACAGCCATTGTCATGGTCATCAACCAGAAATTCTTTCTCAGCGGATTTAAGAGCCTCTGGCACAAAGCGCCGAATATGGATACTCTGGTAGCGCTTGGCTCCATGGCGGCATTCGTTTACAGCACCTACGCACTGTTTGCCATGACCGATGCCCAGGTAAAGGGCAATGCAGATGCGGTCATGAGCTACATGCACGAGTTTTATTTTGAGTCCGCAGCTATGATCCTGACGCTGATCACAGTCGGAAAGATGCTGGAGGCCCGATCCAAGGGCAAGACAACCGATGCGTTGAAGAGCCTCATGAAGCTGGCTCCGAAGACGGCGGTGGTGGTGCGCGGCGGCGAAGAGGTTACCGTTGGCATTGAAGAGGTCCAGAAGGGCGATGTCTTTGTGGTCCGCCCGGGTGAGAACATTCCGGTGGACGGCGTGGTATTAGAGGGCAGCAGTGCCGTAAATGAGGCAGCCCTGACCGGTGAGAGCATTCCGGTCGACAAGACGGTGGGAGACAGCGTGTCTGCCGCAACCGTGAACCAGTCCGGCTTTATCCGCTGCGAAGCAACGAGAGTCGGCGAGGACACCACTCTTTCCCAGATCATCCAGATGGTCAGCGATGCAGCAGCGACCAAGGCGCCGATCGCAAAGGTTGCCGATAAGGTATCCGGTGTGTTTGTGCCAACCGTCATCACGATTGCGGTGCTGACCACACTGGTATGGCTGTTTGCCGGACAGAGCATTGGCTTTGCTCTGGCACGCGGCATTTCCGTGCTGGTCATCAGCTGTCCGTGTGCGCTGGGTCTTGCGACTCCGGTTGCCATTATGGTAGGAAATGGCATGGGCGCGAAGCATGGCATTATGTTTAAGACCGCAGTTTCCTTAGAGGAAGCTGGCAAGATGGACATCGTGGCACTGGATAAGACCGGTACCATCACAAGCGGTGAGCCGAAGGTGACCGATGTGGTCCTGGCAGAGGCAGACAGTGAGCAGGAACTTCTGAAACTGGCTTATGCATTGGAAAAGAAGAGCGAGCATCCGCTTGCTCGTGCGATCAACGAGCGTGCAGAGGCAGACGGCATTACCGCAGGCGAGGTGGAAGACTTCGCAGCCCTTCCGGGCAATGGTCTTTCTGCCATTTACGAGGGCAGCGAACTCTGCGGCGGAAACTTCAC
>NZ_QUIK01000039.1:4966-5412 GCF_003480105.1 Clostridium sp. AM42-4 | reverse complement strand
TCACTCCCTCTCGCCTTGACCGCTAATCTTATCAATGAGTTTTTTTTACCTTTTTTCGTCAAGTATAAGGGAGTGCCTTTTTGGTGTCAATATCTACACCTCACTCCCTCTCGCCTTGACCGCTAATCTTATCAATGAAGTATTTTACCTTTTTCTTCGTACCGACAAACTGAAATTTATCTTAGAAATTACAGCAATGTTATTTTGATAAACTTTCAAGAATTGAAATATCATGCTTATCTTTATCTCTTAATTCATAACCTGAATGGAAAACTTTTTGGCCTTTTAAAGATATACAAGGAATTGTTTTGCCTTCAAAAAAAACACTACCAAAGTAATCTTTTTCAAACTCATACCATCCACCCTCTAAATCAGCTTGTTTTGAAGTTCCGTCCTCATTTAAAACGAACGGGTGAATGTCTAAGTAACCAAGTTCATCACTATAT
>NZ_QUIK01000039.1:4567-4956 GCF_003480105.1 Clostridium sp. AM42-4 | reverse complement strand
CTACCAAAGTAATCTTTTTCAAACTCATACCATCCACCCTCTAAATCAGCTTGTTTTGAAGTTCCGTCCTCATTTAAAACGAACGGGTGAATGTCTAAGTAACCAAGTTCATCACTATATAACTCTATTCTAACCGGTTTCCAGTCTGTATCAATTTTATAGCCCAGATTCAAAAGCACATTTAACAATTTTTCCGTATGTTGAGCATCAAAATTTATATCTATATCTCTATGAATTCTTGTTTGTTTACCAGCTAAAATATCTACACCCCATCCGCCATCCAACCAGTATGTAATTCCAGTATTTTCGAATAATTCTATTACTTTCATTAAATCTTCTTTTGTTGTTATTTCTTTTCTACCCATACAAAGTCTCCTTTACAACTTCTA
>NZ_QUIK01000039.1:0-4557 GCF_003480105.1 Clostridium sp. AM42-4 | reverse complement strand
TATTACTTTCATTAAATCTTCTTTTGTTGTTATTTCTTTTCTACCCATACAAAGTCTCCTTTACAACTTCTATATAATTGTTTAGTTAAGTCAATATCAATATCTAATTGCCAAGGCTCAAAATCAAAAATCATGGTCATCACACTCCTTTTTAAAATTCCGATTTGTCGTTTTCTTTTTACTTACCAATCATACCATACAACAGCATAAGAAACACTAAGATATTGCAGACCATACCGCCCCAAAACAGGTACAGCTTCAAACCCTCATACCTAAAAAAGCTGTTTTTGCTTTCCTCCAGTTCCCGGACTTTCTGCTTCATTACGCTTGTAAGTGTATCAGACTGCTTCTCAAGGGCTTTTGTTGCCCTTTGTACAGCCTCTATATTCGCCTGTAATGCCTTTCTAACCTCTTGGACGGTACTTTCTCTAACCTCATCTCTCAGGCTCCCAATTTCGGCTGATATGGCGTTCTGAAGCAGTTCGTTGCCGTTCTCTAACTGCTCTACGTTCTTCTTCAGCTCGCTGATGAGCTGCCTGCTCAGTTCGGCGTCTCTCTGCCTGTTCTGCTCTGCCCTTGCTTGTCCTTGATTTGACTGCTTCATCAATTCCTCGCAGCTCTCGCTCGACAAAGCTAAGGCTTCCTTCAGCAGGCTGTTCTCCAGCTCTGTCCGGCTCTGTCGGTTCAGTTCTTGGAGCTGTTCTCTCGGACTTGCCTGCTCTGACTTCTGCTGTTCGTGCATTTCTCTCAAACTCATGCTCCAGTTCCTCCTTTCCAAAACCCATGTTATAGTATTTTTCCAGCTTATTATTACGAATTTTGCAAGCCTTTTCTCCTGCCTGTTCCCTGGCTAAGTCAGTATATGTGATGTACTTGTGGCTGTCCTGCCAGTCCACTCCGTACCCTCTTTCATTCATCAGCCGGATAAAGGTTTCCCGGCTGGTCGCTATTTCCTTACAGTCCAGGACTGCCAGGGCAATGTCCTGCACATAGCTTTTGACCTTTCCCTGCTCTGCCTGTTTCAAAAGCTGGTAGGTGTCTTTACTCCATGCCACTGTTTCCTCTCGTTCCGCTCCTTCAAAGGTCTTTCCCTTTTCCGGGACGTGCAGCCCCTGCTCTTGGCTCTGTGCGTTGCACCGCTCCTTCAGCTCCCGAAGGTCGGCACTGCTCCACTGGAGCTTGTGCCCGTCCTCAAAATTGACGGAATTGACGATAAAGTGCGTATGGATATGGTCTTTGTCCTTATGGGTAGCCACAAGCACCTCAAACCCTTTCCATGCCGACGTATTCTCTGCAAGCTGTAAGGCGTTCCTGTGTGCCTGCTCCGGCGTGATTTTCTCGTCCTTATGGTAGCTCTGGACAAAATGCTTGTATGTCCTTCCCCCGGTTTTCTCCCATAGTTCCTTGGTAGCCTGCATTTCCTCCTTTGCTGTCTCTGCTTCACAATGCAAACCGCTGACAAGCTTCTCCTCTGTCTTTTCTTCTTTCGTCACATAATCAATCGCCTGTCCTATGCCTGCCTTTGAAGATACCGCCTTAATAACTGCCATACTTGCTTCAGCTCCTCCCCTTGTTCCCGCACCTCGGCTTCACTTGGCAGCACTCCGCCCTCATTACACCTCTTTGCTATCTGGTTGAGGTTGTTCCCGATCCGCTTCAGCTCCGGGATAAGTTCTTTGATACCGTCCGTATTCACGATCTGCTTCTCCAGCACACAGGAAAGGATATACTCCTGCTGGTTCTTCCCGCTCTGGAAAACCTTCTCCTGCAACTGCTGGTATTCTTCCTCGTTTACCCGGAAAGATAGCTGTTTCGGTCTTGTCTTGTTCATGGCTGCTTTCCCTCCAGTTCCCGGACAATGTTCTCTTTTCCCCGGATAACCTGCACATCGGCAAGGACTTTCGGGGTGTCCGTTGCAAGTCCTACCATTTTCCCGACACATAACTTAATACAGTACACGCTTTCCATGAGGTCTGCTTCGTCTGAAAAAGACGTTTCATAGTCGGCACTTCCGTCGGCATAGCTCTTTTTGATAATGGCGTGGTATCTGCCAATCTGAAACGCTCCTACTTTCATACCCTTTTCCCCCCTAATTCTCTTTCGTGCAAATCATCTGCGTATTCAAAACCATATTCCTGTGCGGCTATCTGCTCCAGCCTTGCCATGGTCTTTCTTGCCTCCCACTGTGCTTCTTCACTACGGGCTGTCTGAAAATCCAGCACTGCCAGATGATACTGATTTTCGATATACTTCTTGTCCATGATGACCTCACTTTCCCGATGGTAACACCACCGCATGACGAGCCTTCCGGCTCTGATTTAAGGGGGATTGAAGGGGGGCTTGCCACCCTCACAAGTTCTAAAGTGGTAACACTTTAGGGAACTTGCAATATATACGCTACACATATTATAGTATGGTGGTAGCACTTTTGTCAAGCGGATATATTCGTGCGTATATTCTGCCAAGAATATAGTGGAGCTTACTTCCTCTTGGGCGACTTTGGGAGTGTAGGAGGGAGACAGTCAAGGGCTTGTTTTTTATCTGCAGTATGAGCTTCGGCTTGCCGATCAGCGAGTACAGCAGATAAAAAATGGTCGCAGACTACCCTTTACTTTCTTCCGCCGGAACGGACAATGAAGCACAGGGGGAAGTAACGGAACGGACGGACAGCCGTTTTCCCCTCCGGCATGATAGCCAACAAAAAAGAGCGTCAAGGGTAAACTCTGCGGTCTTTCGACCGCCCTTGACACTCTTTTCCTTATGGCTCTGATGATAAACAAGGGAAAATGGCTTATTGTGGCATTTCTGCCTCTGTGGTATAATATCCAGCGTTGTCGCACCCAATCTGGCAACAGAAAGGGGGTGTACTCGTGGAAATTATTATATCCTTTTTGGTTTCCGTTATGGCAGGCGTAGCCAGCTACTACATCTGCAAATGGTTAGACGGAGACGACAGTGACAACTAACCTAAATGAAAGCCCCAGAGCTGCAACTCTGGGGCTTTCGCTTTGTGTACTCGTGGTACTATATCCTTTTTAGCTATCGCCATTATAGCATATTCAGATAGCCATTTCAAGTATGCCCTACTTCCACCACTTGTAAACGGTGGGCTTGCTCAATCCTGTCTCCCGTATGCAGTCTGCTTTCTTTCCTGCCGGGTGGCTCTCCTGCCATTCTCTGACTGTCTGCTCCGCTGTTCCACTCCCTTTTGGTCTACCCTCTTTTACTTCTTCTCCTAACTGCTTTTTTAAAGCTTTCATAGTATTCATAACCTTTACATGGTCTTTTTGCTTTCTGTAATTCCGCTTATTGGCTGGTATCGTAACCTTTGTGTTATCCTCTATCCATTCCCGGCTTGCTATCGTTGACAGCCTTTTTCTGTCCCCTTTCAATGCCCGGAGAGCGTCTTTCACATCTGCCCGGCTGAAATGGTTGTCCTCGTCCTCGGTAAGACTCTCTAAATGGTCCAGGAACGCATAGGCGTCTCTCCGTATCTTCTGCTCGGATATGCCACACTTCAAGCCATAAGAGCATAACGCCATAATGGAAAAGTAACGCCCTCCAGCTTTCACTTCCTCGGTTATTTTCCGTTTCCACCATTCATATAAAGCTTCATTACATACCCACGTACCGCCCTGCTTCTTACTTTTCTGCTTCGGCTCTCCCTGCACGATCCGCTTCTCATACCATTCCGGGTACAGCTCCTTTGCTTCTTCCAGCGTAACGGTACTTTTTCTTCTCGGCTTCTCATACAACGGAGCAAGGTCTACCTTACAGCTCGGTATGCTGGCTTTTATATCCTCCAGTGTGTAACGGTTCTCTGACAGCTTATAGGCTTTTACTGGGAAATCTGCACCCAGCTTCGACTGACTCCCCACACACCGGAAACCTTGATAAATACCGGTTATATCCGGGCTGTCCGGACGGATAGAGCTAGTATCATTCCATAGCCGCCGGATAAGAGCTTCTTTTAGCTCCGCAAGCACTTCTTCCCTGTTTCGATACAACTGAACCTGCTCCTGCAAGAAATAGTAAAGATGTACCCCCTTGCCGGAGCTGACAAGATAAGTCGGACGAAGCTGCACACCATTCCCAAACTGCTTTAACAGGTTCTTTAACTGCTGTTTGCCTACATAGTCCACATCCACCACCACCGCAAACAGCTCATGAGCGTTCTCTTTCGTGTGTGACTTTCCGTAAAAACTAATAGGCGGTATCAGCCCAAACCTATCCCCTATGACCTTATCCAGCATTTTCAGACTATCATCAATTACCCACTGCCGGGTTCTTCCCCTACCGGACGGTCTAATCTGTGTCGCTATAATATTGCCTTTTCCGTCCTCCGGCTCTTGCTGGAGACTGCCAGCCGGAAACAACTCCCGATAGAAATCATGAGGACTTACTTCCAGGTATCCCCTCTCCAGCATAAGGGCTTCTTTCTCCCGATAAGCAGACTTCCACTCATACCCTCTTTTATCTCTCCTTTTGGTGTATTTTGCCATAGTCTTTTTACACCTCACTCCCTCTCGCCTTGACCGCTAATCTTATCAATGAGTT
>NZ_QUIK01000038.1:493-5713 GCF_003480105.1 Clostridium sp. AM42-4 | reverse complement strand
TTGCAAATAAAATGCACATTCTGTCTTGACGAAACGCTTCCGAAAGGCAGCATCGTGATTGAGTGCGGCAACGCCCTTTTGAAGCATGGCTACACCATCAAGATTTTCAACACCATCAACTTTCAGAAGTCGATGCACTATAACCCATTTGCCTATATCCATTCAGAAAAAGACATTCTGAAACTGGTGACAACGCTGATTGCCAACACAAAGGGTGATGGAAAAGCCGGTGATGAGTTCTGGACGAAGGCGGAAACGCTGCTCTACTGTGCCTTGATCGGATATATCCACTATGAAGCTCCGGTTGAGGAACAGAATTTCTCCACCCTGATTGAGTTCCTGAACGCAATGGAGGTGCGGGAAGATGATGAGGAGTTCCAGAACCCGGTGGATCTGATGTTTGAAGCCCTGGAAAAGAAAAAGCCGAATCACTTTGCAGTCCGTCAGTATAAAAAATACAAGCTGGCTGCCGGCAAGACCGCTAAGTCGATTTTGATTTCCTGCGGCGCTCGTCTGGCTCCTTTTGATATTCAGGAGGTCAGAGATGTGACTGCCTATGACGAGTTGCAGTTGGATACTCTCGGAGATAAGAAAACGGCGCTCTTTCTGATTATGTCAGATACGGATGCGACGTTTAATTTTTTGATCTCCATGATTTACACACAGCTGTTCAACTTGTTGTGCGAGAAAGCAGATGATGTGTACGGCGGCAGACTGCCGGTTCATGTGCGCTGCTTGATTGATGAGATGGCAAACATCGGTCAGATTCCCAATCTGGAAAAACTGGTAGCGACAATCCGAAGCCGTGAAATATCGGCTTGCCTTGTTCTCCAGGCACAATCACAGCTGAAAGCCATTTATAAAGACAATGCCGATACCATCATCGGCAACATGGATTCCCGAATTTTCCTGGGTGGTTCTGAGCCAACCACGCTCAAAGAACTGAATCAGGCATTGGGAAAAGAAACTATCGACACCTACAACACCTCCAACACCAGAGGTAACAGCCCGTCTTACGGCTTGAATTATCAGAAGTTAGGCAAAGACCTTGCGAGCGTAGATGAGCTTGCGGTTCTGGATGGCAGCAAGTGTATTTTGCAGTTGCGTGGTGTCAGACCGTTTCTTTCTGACAAGTACGATCTGACGCAGCACCCCAATTATAAGTACACATCAGACTTTGATAAGAGAAATGAGTTCAACATTGAGCAGTTTCTGAGTCGAAGGTTGAAGCTCAAGGCAGGTGATGAGTTTGTGGTAGTCGATGCGGATTAAGGAGGTTTCTGTTTGGAAAATCTGAAAACGGTATCTGCCCTGGTTAAGAACATCTTGGAACACGACCACAAGGCAAGAAATACCGACAATCATTTGTACCTGATGGTACTGGAACACTATTCCGGTCTGCGTGGCATCGACATTCATGCCATGACGGTTCCTGTGTTTTTGAAGGAACTGGATAGACGCAGCTTTCCGGGGTTTGAAACTGTCCGCAGAAGCAGACAGAAAGTGCAGGCAACCTACCCTGACCTTGCTCCCAGTGAAGCCGTAGGCAAGCGCAGAGCAAAAAATGAGGTTGTATATCGAGAATTTGCAGAAAGCGAGGTGTAAAAAAAATGACTTGGTGGATCACGGATACCTCTATTGGGCAGCGATTGAAGTTCGTTAGACGATTTCGCCGCCTTACCCAGAAAGAGCTTGGACTCCTGATGGGGTATTCCGAGAAAACAGCGGATGTCCGTATTGCTCAGTATGAGAAAAACGCTCGAACCCCTAATGCAGAAACCACAGCGAAACTCGCAGAGGTTCTGAAGGTTTCACCTGTCGTTTTTTCACCGACAATCTGTGCTTCTCGTGAAGATTTGTTGCAGTCAATGTATTGGCTGTTTCTTATGAAAGGTGGTGGTGATATATATGATTGTGAAACTGAATATGCAAGAAGCAGAATGGAACAGAAACTTGGCGTGATAACCGTCGAGGAGTTCCTTGAAAAGATTCTCGTAAACTAAGCCTTCCGTCCGGTTTTGATGCCGGTAGTACGGAGGGCTTTTTCTATTCTCAAAACAATTTCAAATTTTAGGAGGAAAATATTATGGCATTTTTCAATAGCGCAGTAACCGTTCTTCAGACTCTCGTTATCGCTCTGGGCGCAGGTCTTGGCATCTGGGGTGCAATCAATCTGCTTGAGGGCTACGGCAACGATAACCCCGGCGCAAATGCTCATGTACGGTAAAGTAACACACATGAATTTGATAGACAGCCGCCTACTATTTCCAGAAGCGCAGGACATCATCACTTGTCCTGCGTTTTGTATTTGCCTTTAAATCGCTTGACAAATAAGTGTATTTAGTATATAGTGTGTATGTAATAACATCACACTAAAAAACGGAGGAAGTGAGTTTGTGAAAATAATCATATCAAACACTTCCGACAGTCCTTTGTATCAACAAATCAAAGACCAAATAAAGGACGCTATTTTGAAAGACGAATTAGTTGAAGGCGACCCTCTACCATCAATTCGATCGTTTGCAAACGATTTAAAAGTCAGTGTCCTTACAATACGTCGAGTATATGAGGAATTAGAACAAGAAGGATTTGTCGTAAGTCAAGTTGGTATTGGAACATTTGTATCTGCAAGTAATGTCGAGTTACTAAGAGATTCTAAACGTCGACTTGTAGAACAAAAAATGCAGGATATGATACAGACTGCAAAATCATTAAATATTAGTAAAGATGAACTCAATGCTATGATGGATATTCTTTACGAGGAGGTATAAGACATGGCTGCAATTTTAGAAGTATCCGGCTTGAAAAAATCATATAAGAATTTTGAACTGAAAAATGTCAGTTTTTCAATCTATGAGGATTGTATAACCGGATTTATCGGTGTGAATGGTGCAGGTAAAACAACTACTATCAATGCACTTTTGAATTTAGTCCATAGAGATGACGGGATAATCAAGTTTCGTGGCAAAGACATTTCAACAGATGAAAAGACATTCAAAGATAAAATAGGTGTTGTGTTTGACAGTGGTTGTTTTTATGACGAATTGACAATCAAGGACATGACGGCTTTACTTGCTCCTGCCTATTCAGAATGGGACAATCACATCTACAAACAATATTTGGAAAGATTTTCTTTGCAACAGGAGCAGACAATCGGAACATTGTCTAAGGGAATGAAGATGAAGTACGCTTTGGCGTTAGCGTTATCACATAATGCGGAATTACTCATTATGGACGAGCCGACCAGTGGACTTGATCCGTTAATGAGAGAACAGTTTATTAACATATTGAAATCCTATATAGAGCCAGGCGGTAGAGCTGTTTTTTATTCTACTCATAATACAACCGATTTGGATAAATCAGCAGATATGTTGATAATGATAAATGCAGGAAAAATTCTTTTTGAAGAAGAAAAGGATTTCTTGCTTGAAAAATTTAGAGTTGTTAAAGGTGATGTCAAGTATCTTTCCCCGGATATAAAATCGCTTATGCTTCACTTTGAAAAAAGCAAATATGGATTTACAGGAATTTCAGATAATGCGTCGAAAATCAAATCTCTTTATCCCGACATACTTCTTGAAAGGGCTTCGATAGAGGATATAATGCTGGCGTATGTAAAGGAAGGTGAATAAGATGTTGATACCTCTGATAAAGAAAGATTTGACAATAGTCAAAGGTTATACTTTGGGAGTTGTTGCAATAGCGTTTGGCCTGCCATTATTACTTGCATGGCGGCAGCCTCAAATGGGCGGTATGATTAGTCTGTTAATGGCAGTTTTGATTTCTTCAGTCGCGTTTAATTTAGCAATATCTGAAAAAGAAAATCAATATCCGAAAGCAACTGCTCTGCTTTCTTCAACTCCTTATACCAAAGGAAAAGTAATTGTTTCAAAATATGCACTGTATTTTATTATTTATGTAATCTGCTGTATCGCTTATTTGGTTGAAATGCAATTTGTTCCAGAGCTTAAACTTGATAACTTTGCTCAAACTGCTGCGTTGGTCTTTCTAATTCAAGCGTTTGGAATGGGCATTTTTCTTCCGATACAATATAAGTTTGGGTATGAAAAGACAAAGTTTGTGTGCTTTTTGCTATTTCTTTCCCCTGTTATTATCGACATAGCAAAGCGAATTAGCGTTCCCTCAAAATTAGTTTCACTTATGCAATCAAATTCAGGAATAGCAGCAGCTATTACGTGTGGTTGCGGGATTTTGATATGGCTTGTATCGTTTGTGATTTCAAATAAGATTTTTGCTAAAAAAGATTTGATATAGAAAAAGTTTGATTAGCAAAACCGGCCGAGCCAGTCAACGGCAGGTAAATGGGCTGCGCCCACCGTTGACAGCCCCGCCTGCCTTTGCAGATAGGCAATCAAGGGGCGACAGCAAGGAGTGCTGCCGCCCTTTCCCATAATCGAAGAAAGGGGGATTTTCCATGACTGAATACGAAGCCTATCAAGAACATATCCGCTATACCCATGATACCTATTGCCGGATTGTTATTCGCCATGCGTCCTTTGACGCTGCCCGTATGCTGGCGGCGAGATGGAAACGGGAAATCTCCCTTGAATATCTGACCGAAGAAAAGTTTGTCCAACTAAGCACCACAGACGAGTATTTTCAAGTGCCGGACTATGGCGAAACTTATCCGTTCTCTGTCCGGGGGCAGACGATACTTTTAGATAGCTGTTCTCTTGCGGCTGCTCTTGCCCGATTGCCGGAACAGACGCAGGAAGAAATCTTTTTGTACTACTTTCAGCACTTGACGCAGAAAGAAATCGGAGAACAAAGCGGCTGGACACGCAGCACAATCGGGCGGCATATACGGCTTGCCTTGAAGCGGCTAAAAGAGGAAATGGAGGTGCTGTCCCATGAGTAACCGACTTCTCCCCTATGACACTATCATAAAGGCACATGAGGGCGACCCCATAGCGATACAAGCCGTCCTTGACCGATACGCTGGATATATCCGCTACTTCTCTAAGATGAACGGCTATTACAACTCTGATATGGAGGACTACATCAGAACAAAGCTGATTGAAAGCCTGTTCAAGTTCCGGCTTGACCGATAACATAGAAACTGAATATCCCGCCGCCCCGCAGCGGCACATGAAGCAGTAAATCCGAAAAAGATTTGCTGCTTTTTTTGCGCTCATTTTTGGCAAATTTCCAAAAGTTCCGTATTAGATAGTGAAACCAAAAAAAGGCTGCCGTTTTTTT
>NZ_QUIK01000038.1:0-483 GCF_003480105.1 Clostridium sp. AM42-4 | reverse complement strand
CGATACAAGCCGTCCTTGACCGATACGCTGGATATATCCGCTACTTCTCTAAGATGAACGGCTATTACAACTCTGATATGGAGGACTACATCAGAACAAAGCTGATTGAAAGCCTGTTCAAGTTCCGGCTTGACCGATAACATAGAAACTGAATATCCCGCCGCCCCGCAGCGGCACATGAAGCAGTAAATCCGAAAAAGATTTGCTGCTTTTTTTGCGCTCATTTTTGGCAAATTTCCAAAAGTTCCGTATTAGATAGTGAAACCAAAAAAAGGCTGCCGTTTTTTTAGACAGCGGGCAAAACGCAGCTTCCGAAACGCCTTATTGTCGGGAAAGACCGAGCCGCCGGAAAAGTTCTTGCCGGAAAGTCCGTCATTTTTGCTTTTTGCGGTGTTGTAGGGAGTAAGGGAAGAACGCCAGCCCGCAGCCTTTTATGAAAAAGCTGGTTATAGATTTTCTGAAAAAGTGGCAGTAGCAAGTGAA
>NZ_QUIK01000037.1:0-7391 GCF_003480105.1 Clostridium sp. AM42-4 | reverse complement strand
CAGTGATATCCTTGAGGAAAATGTGTCAACTAATATTGACAATATCAGAGGACGGTATCGACAGCACAGGCAAGAAAATGACGCTTTGCCAACTCTATGCCAAACAGAACGCACAGAGGGCAAATGTGAAGAAAAGCACAATAAAACAACGGGAACAACTCATGCGGTTATTGAAAGAGGATAAGTTAGGTGCTAGGAGCATTGATACGATAAAACCCTCTGACGCTAAAGAATGGGCGTTACGCATGAAAGACAAAGGCTTTTCCTACAATACCATTAACAACCATAAACGCTCGTTAAAAGCGTCATTCTATATCGCCATACAAGACGATTGCGTAAGGAAAAATCCCTTTGATTTCAAGTTAAGTGAAGTCCTAGAAAATGATACCAAAGAGAAAGTTGCATTGACAGAGGAACAGGAACAAGCCTTACTCTCATTCATCAAGACGGACAATGTGTATCACAAGTATTATGATGATGTGCTGATACTGTTAAAAACAGGACTTCGTATCTCGGAACTGTGCGGACTGACAGTAGCCGATATTGATTTCAAGAATGAAGTTGTGATTATCGACCACCAGTTACTAAAGAGCAAGGAACAAGGCTATTATATTGAAACGCCTAAGACGAAAAGCGGAATAAGGCAAGTACCATTAAGCAGAGAAACGATACAGGCATTTCAACGGGTTATGAAGAAACGCCCAAAGGCAGAACCATTTGTGATAGACGGACGGGGCAATTTCCTATTTGTCAATCATAAGGACAAGCCAAAAGTTGCGATTGATTACAACGCCTTATTTGTCCGTATGGTAAAGAAATACAACAAGCACCACAAGGACAATCCCTTGCCACATATCACACCGCATACGCTACGCCATACGTTCTGCACAAGGCTGGCAAGCAAGAACATGAACCCAAAAGATTTACAGTATATCATGGGGCATTCAAACATTAGTATCACAATGAATTGGTACGCTCATGCGTCCATAGATACCGCAAAATCAGAGGTTCAGCGTCTAATTGCATAGAAGTATTTACCACGATTTTAACCACGCTTGATAGCGAAAATATAAGAAGATAGACCTAGATATGTGAGGTTTACCACAAAAGCAAAATGCCCGTAGAGCCGATAAAATAAGGCTTTGCGGACATTTAAGAAGATATAAAAAGATAGTCAAAAAGACATATATAATTTATTCTAAAAATGATGTGGAAAATATAAAGAAGATTGCATATCTACGTACATTGGGAATTTCTATTGAAGATATACGAAATATTATATCCGAAAAAGTAACATTGCAGGAAATGCTTGAGAAGCAAAAGGAAGTATTAAAAAATCAGATTACTGATTTGAATAAGGCGAAACTCATGTGCGAAAAAATGCTGGATGAAGGAAGTATTAGTTATGAAAAATTACAGGTAGAACAGTATGTAACAGATTTTCATGACTATTGGAAAGATAATCGAACTGTTTTCAAACTGGATTCAGTCAGCTTTTTGTATATATGGGGAAGTATGCTTACCTGGACTATGATTACCGCACTATGCTTGATTATTGGGGCTTTGTCTTATTCTAAGTTGCCGACAGAAATTCCAGTACAATGGAGTAAAGGAGTGGCAACATCCCTAGTTAATAAAAACTGGATTTTTATTTGTCCTGTTATATGTATCATAATCCGTTATTTATTAAAACCTTTTATCTATGCGAAATTGCAGATGAACAATTATTATGGAGAAATTATAACAGAGTATTTGACAAATTATATGTGTTTTATGGAATAAAAAAGCCCCGCCGCAGCGGGGTTTTTTTATAGGAATTTATCAAGTTCAGTCTCGACACGCTTATTTATTTTAACTTTAGGATTTTCCATAATCGTTCCTCTTGCGACAACCATTTTTACATGTCGTAATGCTCTGAGGTCATCGAGTGGGTTTTCCTCGGTTACAATCATATCTGCACATTTATCTTTTTCGAGCGTACCGGTAATATCACCGATTCCCGCCATTTCGGCAGCTCTTGCGGTTGCCGTATACAGTGCAAACGCATTGGAAACGCCCGTATATTTGTGGAAATAATACAATTCTCTCCAGAAATCATACTGTGTAATCCACGGACATCCGACATCATTGCCAAGAACGACAGGTATATCATTTTCAAGTGCCGCTTTCGCACATGCAATTATTCCCTCAAACACAACATTTCCGTTAAACTGTTCAACTTCAGTTGCGTTGGTAATCGAACGATCAAACAATGCATACGGAAGTGCAGGCGAAATTGTTGTGCAAAGAAATGCTTTTCTTTCCTTGAATAACTTAATTGTATCATCATCAATTTTTGCACCGTGTTCAATTGAGTCAACACCATTTTCAAGAGCAACACGCACCCCCTGCGGAGATTCGACATGTGCAGCAACTAAATAGCCATTTTCATGTGCCTTGTCACAGACTACCTTTACCATTTCCGGAGACATTTTCAGTTCACCCGGAACACCTTTTTCTTTTGCGTCCATTACGCCGCCAGTAATCATAAGCTTTATCAAATCAACCTTTTCTTTTTCCGATTGCTCCAGATGTTTTAAGGCTGTATCTATACTGTCCGCCGCAACAGCAACAGAGCCAGCCATATGTCCGCCAGGCACGGAAATCCCTTCATTAGCGGCAAGTATTCTAGGTCCCATCTTTGTTCCTGCATTAATCTCATCTCTTAATTTTGTATCAAAACTTCCAAGTCCGCCAACCGTTCTTATTGTTGTCACACCGCTCATAAGCTCTGTTTTTGCAAATCCGGCAACCATACCGTATGCAATTGAACGCATAAGTGCATTTCCCATAAGTATTTTTACAAGTTTCTCATTATCACGCTGTTTTTTCTGCGGCTTGCCATTACCTGCAAGGTGAACATGCATATTTATAAGACCGGGCATAATATATCTGCGTTTTAAATCAACTTTTTCATATCCATTCAAATCCGTGCCTGCCTTGACAATATCCTCAATTTTATCATTGTCCGTAAGTATGACGAAGCCCTCTTTTACCTGCATATCTTTGGTTCCGTCAAGTATTTTTCCGTTAATATAAGCATATTTCATATTTTTATACCCCGTGTTTTTGAAATGTTTATTTAATACCAATTAATCAAAATCTTACGCACTGATTGACTTTCCTGTGTAAAGCTGATAGTATCTGCCTTTTTCTTCCATAAGCTGGTCATGTGTACCACGCTCAATAATTCTTCCCTGTTCCATAACCATAATACAGTCTGCATTCCGTACCGTAGAAAGACGATGAGCGATAACAAATGAAGTTCTTCCTGTCATAAGTGCATCCATACCACGCTGTACAAGTTTTTCTGTACGTGTATCAATAGAAGAAGTCGCCTCATCAAGAATAAGAACAGGAGGATCTGCAACTGCCGCCCTCGCTATTGCAAGAAGCTGACGCTGTCCCTGACTAAGGTTCGCACCACCGCCGGTAAGCACTGTGTTATAACCATCAGGAAGTCTTTTTATAAATCCATCAGCATTAGCAAGCTTTGCGGCAGCTATACATTCTTCATCAGCTGCATTGAGTCTTCCATATCTGATATTGTCCATAATCGTGCCTGTAAAAAGGTTGGTATCCTGTAAAACAATGCCCAGGCTTCGGCGTAAATCGTCTTTTTTAATATGATTAATATTAATTCCATCATAACGGATTTTACCATCCTGTATATCATAAAACCTGTTAATAAGGTTGGTAATTGTTGTCTTTCCGGCACCGGTAGAACCTACAAACGCAAGCTTCTGACCAGGTTTTGCGAACATTTTTATATCGTGAAGCACGATTTTGTCAGGATTATATCCAAAATCAACTCCATCAAATGTAACATCACCCTGAAGTCTTGTATACATTTCATCTTTGTTTGCAGCATTTGGTTTTTTCCATGCCCACATCTCTGTCAGTTCTTCAGTTTCATGGATTTCACCATTTGAATCATAACATATATTTACAAGTTCAACATCACCTTCATCTGTCTCTGGTACTTCATCACAAAGGTCAAATACCCTGCCGGCACCTGCCATAGCCATTACAATACTGCTTACCTGCTGGCTTATCTCTGTTACAGGCTGTGTGAAACTCTTGTTTAATGAAAGAAATGCTACAAGTGTACCAATTGTAAGTCCTGAAAAGCCGCTTAATGCAAGCACACCACCTACAAGTGCACACAAAACATAACTTATATTTCCTATATTTTCATTGATAGGCATTGTAATATTTGCAATTTTATTAGCATTGTTGGCACTTTCTCTTAACTTGTTATTAATCTGCTTAAACTGTTCAAGACTTTCCTGCTCATGACAGAATACCTTAACAACCTTCTGCCCTTCCATCATTTCCTCAATATAAGCATTTACTTTACCGATATCTTTCTGCTGTTCAATGAAATATCTGCCAGATGCAGCGGAAAGCTTTGATGTCACAAAAAGCATAATTGCAACCATAATAACAGATACAATTGTAAGTGGTATATCAAGAACTATCATACTTACAAATGTTGATACAAGTGTTATAAGTGAATTAAGAACCTGTGGAATACTCTGGCTTATAAGCTGTCTTAATGTATCAATATCATTTGTATATACCGACATTATATCTCCATGTGCATGTGTATCAAAATATCTGATTGGAAGTGATTCCATGTTAGTAAACATCTCTGTACGGAGCTTTTTCATAGTACCCTGACCAACATTTACCATAATTCTGTTATATCCGTAGGAACATAAAACACCCACTGCAAATATTGCTACAAGTTTTAAAAGAGCCTGTGCAAGCGGTGAATAATCAGGAACTGCCATCTGGGTAAGAGGCACAATGTAATTATCAATAAGTTTCTGTATAAATAAAGTTCCACATAATGTCGTAAGTGCCGAAACCAATATGCAAACGACCACCATGAAACATGCCAATTTATAATTTTTTACTATATAAGAAAGAAGTCTTTTTAATAATAAAAGCGGATTCTTCTCTTTGTTCTCATTTTTATTTTTCATGTCTTCCTCCTATTCTCACTATTCTGCCGATTCGTCGAAATCGCCGCCGCCCTGCATCTGAACTTCACAGATTTCGCGGTAAACTTTGTTATTTTCCATAAGATTCTCATGTGTATCAAAGCCACTGACTTTTCCATCTTCAAGAACAATAATTCTGTCGGCATCCTGAATACTTGAAATTCTCTGCGAAACTATAAGCTTTGTTGTTCCCGGAATTTTCTGGGCAAATGCCTGTTTGATTTTTGCGTCTGTTGCAGTATCTACAGCACTTGTCGAATCATCAAGAATAAGAACCTTTGGTTTTTTAAGCAATGCTCTCGCAATACAGAGTCTCTGTCTCTGACCACCTGAAACATTAGTACCGCCCTGTTCTATCCATGTATCATACTTCTTAGGCATTCTCTCGATAAATTCATCAGCACATGCCTGTTTACATGCCTCAACACAATCTTCATATGAAGCATTGTCATCACCCCATCTGAGATTGTCAAGTATTGTTCCTGAAAACAGGACATTTTTCTGTAATACTACAGCCACCTGATTACGGAGTGCATCCATATCATAAGTTCTTACATCTTTTCCGCCAACACATACAGAACCTTCAGTAACATCATAAAGACGGCTTATAAGGCTCACAAAACTTGATTTTCCGCATCCTGTACCACCAATAATACCAATTGTCTCACCTGCATTAATATGAATATCAATATCATGTAAAGTATCCTCTGTACTGTTTTTTCTGTATGAAAAATTAACATGATTAAAATCGATTCTTCCGTCTTCCACTTCTTCATAAGGTTTTTCCGGATTGGCAAGGTCCGCTTTTTCATTAAGAACTTCTGAAATACGCCTTGCACTTGCCGCACTCATTGAAACCATTACAAATATCATTGAAAGTATCATAAGTGCCATAAGCATGTTCATTACGTAACTGAACATTGATGTAAGATTACCAGTTGTAATTGAACCCGACACAATAAAATGTGAAGCAAACCATGACAATGCAACAATACATCCATATACAACAAGCATCATAGTCGGATTGTTAAATGCAAGAAATGACTCGGCTTTAACAAATGTTTTATAAAGATTATCTGCCGCTTTATTAAACTTTTTATTTTCATGCTCCTCACGTACAAATGCCTTAACAACACGGATTCCTGAAATATTCTCCTGAACGCTCGCATTGAGTTCATCATATTTTTCAAAACCTGATGTAAAAACCGGTGTTACTTTATATATAATAAAGAAAAGTACAAATCCTAAAAATATAAGTGCAACAAGAAATATAATACTTAATCTCGGACTTATTATTACACACATTGTAATACTGCAAATCATCATGAGAGGTGCTCTCACAACACTCCTTATTATCATCTGATAAGCATTCTGTACATTAGTTACATCAGTTGTCATACGTGTTACAAGACCTGCTGTACTGAATTTATCAATATTAGAAAATGAAAATGTCTGTATATTTTCATACATTTTCTCTCTCAGATTACACGCAAATCCTGTTGATGCTGCCGCCCCATACTTTCCTGCCTGTATACCACAAAAAAGGCTCAAAAATGCTATAATAAGCATTATTCCACCATAAATACCAACCTTTCTCATATCTCCGGCCTGTATTCCTTTATCAATTATTGAGGCTGTTATAAATGGAATAAGAATTTCCAAAAAAACTTCAACTGCAGTAAATATTGGCGTTATAATTGATTCTTTTTTATATTTGCCCATACATTTTGCTAATGTTTTTATCATATTTTTATCATTCTCCCTTCGATTAAATTCACCTTATAAGTCTACAGTCAGCATGACTTGATACTGTCATATACTTTCTGCAAAAGATTTCTAAGCTGTCCTTTTTCATCATCATTAAGTGCCTTTAAAAGTTCCCTCTCATTTTCATCCATTGAAGCTCTTGCCGTCTTGCATATCTCCTCACCTTTTGCCGTGAGCTTTACATGTTTGATTCTTTTATCATTTGAATCATAAAACCCCTCTATCATCCCATTTTTTTCCAGACGTGCAGCAATTCCTGCCATCGTTGCCTGTTTAACTTCAAAATGCTTTTCAAGTTCTTTTAGCGTTATCGTCTCATCGGCTGCCTCGCTGATAGTTGCGAGGACCTTAATCTGCGAAAGGGTGACATCATTGCACATCAACGTATTATTAGCCTTTCTTCCAAGTGCATCGTTAAGTCTCTTTATAAGTTCACCGCAATGCAATGTTTCTCCAAACATATGCTCATTCCTTTTCATAAAATTTGATAAATAGTTTCTTCTAGATGCTCTAATATATTACAAAAATAATCGGCTCTGCGTCTTAAGCGTCTGGCTCTTTGATGACAGTTATCTT
>NZ_QUIK01000036.1:421-8811 GCF_003480105.1 Clostridium sp. AM42-4 | reverse complement strand
GGCTGCGGGAGCTTTCGCACCTTTGATATTTACTGTGCTAAATTGTTTAGTCTGCGAACAAATGTTTGCAAGCAGCCTGTTGCTGTGGTATAATGGGCTGGTATCTGAGTTACACTAAAAAGAGGAATCGTACAAGTGACGATGCAACGATGCACAAGAAAGGTTTACGGCCATGGCAAAGCAGTATATCAAGATTCGAGGTGCCAATGAGCACAATTTAAAAAATATATCCCTGGATATCCCAAGAAATGAACTGGTAGTTCTGACTGGATTAAGTGGTTCGGGCAAGTCTTCCCTGGCGTTTGATACCATCTATGCAGAAGGACAGCGGCGTTATATGGAGTCGTTGTCTTCCTACGCCAGACAGTTCCTGGGACAGATGGAAAAGCCGGATGTGGAAAGCATTGAGGGACTTTCTCCTGCCATCTCCATCGACCAGAAATCGACCAACCGCAACCCGCGTTCCACGGTGGGAACGGTGACGGAGATCTACGATTATATGCGTCTTCTGTATGCACGCATCGGTATTCCGCACTGTCCGAAGTGTGGACGTGAGATCAAAAAACAGACCATCGACCAGATGGTTGACCAGATCCTGCAGCTGCCGGAGCGCACGAAGATCCAGCTTCTGGCACCGGTGGTGCGCGGGCGCAAGGGGGAACACGTCAAGCTTTTGGAGCAGGCGCGCCGCAGCGGCTATGTGCGCGTGCGCATTGACGGGAATCTCTATGACCTTTCCGAGGAGATCAAGTTAGAAAAGAACATCAAACACAATATTGAGATCGTGGTAGACCGTCTGGTGGTGAAGGAGGGCATCGAAAAGCGTTTGACGGATTCCATCGAGACCGTTATGGGACTTTCGGATGGTCTCATGATCGTTGATGTGATCGACGGGGAGCCGATCAATTTCAGCATGAGCTTTGCCTGTCCGGACTGCGGCATCAGCATCGAAGAGGTGGAGCCGCGAAGCTTTTCCTTTAATAATCCGTTTGGCGCCTGCCCGGAGTGCTTCGGTCTCGGGTATAAGATGGAATTTGATGAGGACCTTATGATCCCGGATAAGTCCTTAAGCATTTCCAAAGGAGCCATTGTGGTGATGGGCTGGCAGTCCTGCACGGAAAAGAGCAGTTTTACCCATGCCATTTTGGATGCGCTGTGCAAGGAGTATCATTTTGATCTGGATACTCCGTTTGAAGATTACCCGAAGGAAATCCAGGATGTGATCCTGCATGGAACGAACGGGAAAGAGGTCAAAGTTTATTACAAGGGACAGCGCGGTGAGGGCATTTACCCGGTCGCATTCGAAGGTCTGATCCGCAATGTGGAGCGCCGCTATAAGGAAACCTTTTCCGAAGCATCGAAAGCGGAATACGAGACGTTTATGCGCATCACACCGTGTAAGGCCTGCAAGGGTCAGCGTTTAAAGCCGGGTTCCCTGGCGGTTACAGTTGGTGATCTGAATATTTATGAGGCAACGGAGCTGTCCATTACCCGCTTCCGTGCTTTTCTGGAGGATTTAAAGCTGACGCCGATGCAGGAGTCCATCGGTCATCAGATCTTAAAAGAGATCAAGGCGCGTCTGGATTTCTTGCTGAATGTCGGTCTGGAGTATCTGTCTCTCTCCCGGGCAACTGGTACGTTATCCGGTGGTGAGGCACAGCGGATCCGTCTGGCAACGCAGATTGGTTCCGGTCTGGTCGGAGTTGCCTACATTCTGGACGAGCCGAGTATCGGCCTGCATCAGCGCGACAACGACAAGCTTCTTGCGACCCTGACACATCTGCGCGACCTTGGAAATACCGTGCTTGTGGTCGAGCACGATGAAGATACCATGCGGGCAGCGGACTGTATTGTGGATATCGGACCGGGAGCGGGGGAACATGGTGGAGAAGTCGTGGCGGTTGGCACGGCAGAAGAAATCATGAAAAACGAAAAGTCTATCACAGGTGCGTACTTGAGCGGACGCATCCAGATCCCGGTTCCGAAGGAGCGCAGACAGCCGACCGGCTGGATCACAGTGCGCGGGGCAGCAGAGAACAACTTAAAAAATATCGATGTTTCCTTCCCACTTGGCATTATGACCTGCGTGACCGGTGTCTCCGGCTCGGGAAAAAGTTCCCTGGTCAACGAAATCCTTTATAAGGAACTGGCAAGAAAGCTGAACCGTGCGCGTACTATTCCGGGCAAATTTAAGAAGATCGAGGGATTGGAGCAGCTAGATAAGGTCATCAACATTGACCAGTCCCCGATCGGCCGTACTCCGCGTTCTAACCCGGCAACTTACACGGGCGTGTTTGATATGATCCGCGACCTGTTTGCGTCGACGCCGGATGCCAAGGCGAAGGGCTATAACAAAGGACGTTTCAGCTTTAATGTGAAGGGCGGTCGGTGTGAGGCCTGCAGCGGTGACGGCATCATCAAGATTGAGATGCATTTTTTGCCGGATGTCTATGTGCCGTGTGAAGTCTGTGGGGGCAAACGCTATAACCGCGAGACGCTGGAAGTGAAATATAAGGGAAAGAGCATTTACGATGTGCTGAACATGACGGTAGAAGAGGCTATGAAATTCTTTGAGAATGTGCCGTCGATCTACCGGAAGATTGCGACCTTGAATGACGTGGGACTTTCGTATATCCGTCTGGGACAGCCGTCAACCCAGCTTTCCGGCGGCGAGGCACAGCGGATCAAGCTGTCGACGGAGTTAAGCCGCCGTGGAACCGGAAAGACCGTTTATATTCTGGATGAGCCGACAACCGGTCTGCATTTTGCGGATGTCCACAAGCTGGTGGAGATCCTGCGTAGATTGTCGGATGGTGGTAATACGGTCATTGTCATTGAGCACAACCTGGATGTGATCAAAACAGCGGATTACCTGATCGATATTGGACCGGAGGGCGGCGAGCGCGGTGGAACTGTTATCGCGAAAGGAACGCCGGAGGAAGTCGCAGAAAGCCCGGTATCTTATACTGGAAAGTATGTGAAGCGGTATCTGAGTAGAAACTGATCATCATAGGTGTTTTTAGAAAAATCCGAATGTCATTACACGGTAACATATGGTGTAATGACATTCGGATTTTTTATGTTTATAAAGGATAGAGCTGTGGGATTAATTGTTTACGAATTAAATCAAGCATATCTTGAATTAAATTGACGTTATTGGGATTTTCAGCATAAAAGGCGTGAATGTTTTGAACGGGAGGTGTTGAATCCAAAGTACAAAAATAAACATCGTATCGAGATGCAATTTGTTCCCATCTGCAAATACTTTGAGAAATGAATGTAACGCCCATGCCATTGCTGGCAAGAAGCAGAGCAGCTTGAGGCGTACCATAGGTTATTAGATTTCCATATTTAAACTGATAGCGATTCATTTCTCGTTCTAAAAAATATGTGTAATTATTAATATTTTCGCCACAAACAAAAGGTGCACCGTCTAATATAGAAGAATCGATAAGGCAAGGATGTTCAATAGAGCATCCTTTGTATTTTTCTGGTGAAATAAGGCCAAGCGATTGAGGTATTACATAGATAAGATTTTCTTGGATTAAAAATTCATCTTGAATATTGTTATGCGTGTTTGAAAGGCTAAAAGTTCCGATCGCTAGAGTAGCAGGAAGATTGTCAATGTTTTTGTCATGTGTATTCAAAGCGTTGTTATTGATAGACAATTGTACGTCTGGATGAAGTTTTGCAAACGTGGGCAGTAAAAGGGGAAGCCAATAATGCCCACGTCCACTTCCGATGCTTAGACAGAAACGAGTTTTTGATAAAGATGATAATTGGTTTTGCATTTTGATCTGCAGTTGCCGGATATGGTTCATTTCTTGTATATAGAGATTTCCGGCAGCGGTCAGTCTGATCGGTGAATGTTTACGATCAAAAAGTT
Organism: Clostridium sp. AM42-4; assembly: GCF_003480105.1. Classification (NCBI taxonomy): domain Bacteria; kingdom Bacillati; phylum Bacillota; class Clostridia; order Eubacteriales; family Clostridiaceae; genus Clostridium; species Clostridium sp. AM42-4. The sequence continues at coordinate 4,925 of NZ_QUIK01000036.1, read as the reverse complement.
TCACACCTAATTCGCTTTCTAACTTATTTAATGCACTTGTTAATGCGGGCTGTGAAATATATAGTCTGGCTGCAGCTTTTGTTAAATTTTGTTCTTGAGCAACAGCTATGACATAATCTAATTTATCGAAAGACATAAAGCACACTCCTTGAATTATAAATATTTGTTTATAGTATTATTTATGGTAACATATTGGACAAAATGATGAATTACACAATATAATTATGTCATAAAGTATATGATGCTTTTGCAGCAAAGTCAATAAATGCAGAAATTGCATAAAAATTCTTGATATATGTCGACAAATATTTAAGAAAAAAGAAAAAAATATAAGGAGAATATTATTATGGGTGTTTCGAAAAAGTATGAATGGATGGGTTTGCCTTTACTGACATGGGTGGTGTTAGCTGGGATAACGGTATTAGGTATGTACTCAGGAAAAATGGGAACAGATTTTGGCTCTACAATATTTTGGCTTACAGTAATCGGAGCTATAATCATGGGAGTGGGCAATCAGCTTCCAATCGTAAAAGATTATTTAGGTGGTGGACCATTACTTTTATTATTACTTGGTTCTTTTGCAACATGGGCGAAATTAATACCGGAAGCTTATGTTGAAGCTGCAAATAACTGGATGTCTGGAATCAATTTTCAAGCTTTTTTTCTTACATTATTGATTGTAAGCGCAGTTATGGCTATTGAGCGAAAAATTTTGTTAAAATCTTTGGTCGGATATCTTCCGTGTATTTTAGGTGGCTTAGTAGGAGCTGCGATTATGGCGGCTGCAGCAGGCATGATTTGTTTCCATTTAAGTATCGGAGACATTTTGATGACTTATGTGATGCCTATAATGGGTGGTGGAAGTGCAGCAGGTGCTCTTCCAATGAGTAGCATTTATGAAGAGGTGACAGGAAAAGACAAGGATGTATATTACGGCATTGCGATGTCTGCATTGATGGTTGCTAATATTCTTTGCATTTTCTTTGCTGTTGGTTTGGATCTTTTAGGAAAGAAATTTCCAAAAATGACAGGAGATGGAAGTCAATTATTACGTAAAAAGAATGACAAAGATAGCATTGGAGATTCGGAGCAGGTTACATACAGTTTAGAAGATATGGGAAATGGAATGATGATCATGGCTGGGTGCTGGGTATTTGCCGGTCTTTGTTCCAAATGGTTTCTTCCTAAAATTTTTGGTGTATCGATTCATCAGTATGCATACTTGGTTATTATTGCGGTTGGATTAAATATTAGTGGTGTGTTGTCTGCAAAATTAAGAAAAGGAATTTGCAAAGTCTATGATGTAATGAAAGTTTGGCTGACACCGTCAGTATTTGCAGGAATGGCAATTTCTCTTCTGGATTTTCAGAGCTTTATCGATGCTATGTCAGTGAAAACACTGGTGCTTTCTGTTGCTATTATTGTAGGTTGTATTTTGGGAAGTGCGCTGATTGGTTATCTCGTGGGCTTTTATCCAATAGATGCCGCAATGACAGGAGGGTTATGCATGGCTAACATGGGAGGCAGTGGAGATATGCTGATTTTGGCTGCTGGAAACAGAATGGATCTTATGACTTACGCATCAATTTCCTCTAGAATTGGTGGAGCCATTGTACTTGCAATTTCGGGAGTTGTATTTGGTATGTTTGGCTGAATGGACATGCCGAGCTATGATTCATATAAACAATATGGTAAAAGGTTGGAGAAGCGATATGAAAATTGTAAATGTAAAAGTAATAAAATCAAACAGAGCTGTTTATTGTAAGATACTCACAGATGAAGGAATCACAGGTTTGGGGGAAAGTGGAGCATGGGGATTTTTGGATGCCAGTGCACAGGCAATAGAAACGTTTTCCCAGTATCTGATTGGAAAAGATCCGATGGATATTGAACATCTTTGGCAGTCCATGTATCGCTATTCGCATTTCCGTGGCGCAGCAATCATGGGTGCTTTGAGCGCGATAGATATTGCATTATGGGATATCAAGGGAAAATATTACAATGCGCCTATATGGCAGTTGCTTGGTGGAAAATGTAGAGACAAGGTGAGAGTATATGCACATGTGAATGGCTGTACGGTAGAAGAACAGGTCGAACATTGCTTAAAGGCAAAAGAAGAGGGATATACAGCAGTGGGACATATTAATCCGTTTTTGGATGAACCTTCGGATGTGCCATTTTCTGATGGAACTGCGGCAATGTTATATAAAGCAGAAGAGCGGGTAGGAAAAATACGAGAAGCAGTAGGAAAAGATATGGACATTTGTCTGGAATTGCATCGAAGACTGGAACCTGCTTTGGCTATTTCTTTGTCGGGTAAACTGGAACAATTTAACCCTATGTTTTTGGAAGATCCAATTAGACCAGATAATTTTGATGCAATGGCACAAGTGGCTTCTGCTTCTAGGATTCCCATTGCTACTGGAGAACGTATTCATAATATTTTTGAATTTCAAATGCTTTTGGAAAGAAGAGCATGCCATTATGTAAGAGCAAGCATTTGTTTATGTGGAGGTATTACGGGAGCTATGAAAATTGCGGCTGTGGCAGAATCTCATCATTGTAGTCTGGTGCCGCACAACCCGCTGAGTCCTGTTGCTACGAATGCAGAGTTACAGTTATGTGCAGCCATTGATAATTTGGCTATTGCAGAGTATCCATCACCAGATGTTCGTTCCACCCAAGATCAGTTTATGGGTAAGAAAAGTGGATTACGCATGCGTGATATGGTGAATCATGTACCAAATGTAAAAGACGGTTATGTTGAAATTCCAACAGAACCAGGATTGGGAATTGAACTGGTGCCAGATGTAGAGAAACTATTTCCTTTTCAGTCGCACAAAATTGCTACTAGAATGAGAATAGATGGTTCTGTGTGCGATCAATAAGATTTCAGTAACAAAAAGGTTCTCTTTTTACGAAATAACCGGTAAAAGAGAACCTTTTATTGTCGAAGCAGTTTATAATGAATTTGGTGTTATTTCAGAAAATAATTCTGCCTACCTTCCCGGAAAAAGTATTTCCGGTGCATACCAATGGACAGAAGCAGAGTGAGAAACTCTGCCATCGGTACAGCGAGCCAGGCACCGTTGATTCCAAGAAACTGCGGCAGGATCAGCAGGGAGATCGTGGTAAAGACCAGCGTTCTCGCAAAGGAAATGATTGCGGATACTCTTCCGTTGGACAGTGCGGTGAAAAATCCGGAGGAAAGGATATTAAACCCGCAGAACAGAAAGTTTATGGCAAACAGCCGGAAGCCGGTGACAGCCAGCTCATAGGTTTTCGGATCATCCGTGAAGATGGTGACAATGCCGGTGGAAAGGAAGATGGCTGCCGCAGTCATAAATGCGGAAACGATTGCAGTGAACCGGAAAGAAATATGGTAAATATTTTTCAGTTCCTTTCGGTTTTCAGCGCCGTACTGGAATCCGATCACTGGGCTGATGCCGATGGAGAATCCCAGATAAAAGGCCTGGAATAAAAACTGACCGTACAAAAGAATGGTGATGGCAGCAACTCCGTTCGGTCCGGCCAGGCGCATCAGGATGATGTTAAATAAAAGGGTGATCACGGCATTGGAAAACTGGGTGACCATTTCGGAAGAACCGTTGTAGCAGGCCTGTAGGAGTTCTTTTACACGGAAAGAAAAACGGGTCAGATGCAGTTCGTGTCTGGGTGACAGGAAAAAGACCAGTCCGATCACGGCAGGGATGGTCTGTCCCAGTCCGGTTGCCATGGCGGCTCCGCCGATTCCAAGCTGACACGGTACAATGAGAACATAATCCATAACGGCATTGACCAGTCCGGCCAGGATTGTGAGGATCAGCCCCATATGCGGAGCTCCGGCAGTAACCAGAAAACACTGGAACAGGGTCTGGAGCATACAGGCCGGGGAAAACAAAAGCAGGATCTTCAAGTAGGTTATGCTGTCAGCCAGAAGCAGGTCGTTTGCACCAAGCATCCGGCAGATCGGTTCTGGAAAGAGAACAGCGATCAAAGCGGCGAAAAAGCTGAATAACAGTCCGACTAAAAGAAACAGAGAGAGGCATTCCCGTGCCTCTCTTTTTTTGCCCTCGCCCAGATATTTGCTGATGACAGCTGTGCCGCCGGTTGCCAGCATGGTGCCGACAGCGATGACAACGCTAGCAGCAGGAAAGGCGATATTTAAGGAAGAAAGCGCATTGCTTCCGACAAAGCGGGATACGAAAATGCCGTCCACAATTGTGTAGAGGGACATAAACATCATCATGATAATAGATGGAAACGCAAATTTCAGCAGCGACCAGGGGCTGAAATGCTGATTAATGGATGTTGTCATTATAAAAACTCCTCGATATTCTGAAAATAGTCTTGAACATACAGGTGACTTTTGAGAGAATAAACCATAGGGTTACCCGATAGTCAATGGCCTTTCTGCCATTTACGAGGGCAGCGAACTCTGCGGCGGAAACTTCACCTTTATCAGCAGCGTTGCATCCGTATCCGGTGAGATCCGGAAAACGGC
>NZ_QUIK01000036.1:0-411 GCF_003480105.1 Clostridium sp. AM42-4 | reverse complement strand
CAGCGTTGCATCCGTATCCGGTGAGATCCGGAAAACGGCAGATCAGCTGGCAGAAGCTGGAAAGACTCCGCTGTATTTCAGCCGGGACGGGAAGCTTCTTGGTATGATCGCGGTGGCCGATGTCATCAAGGAAGACAGTCCGCGTGCTGTGAAAGAACTGCAGAACATGGGCATCCGCGTGGTGATGCTGACCGGAGACAATGAGCGCACGGCAAAAGCCATCGGCGCACAGGCCGGTGTGGATGAAGTCATCGCCGGAGTACTTCCGGAGGGCAAGGAAAGTGTCATCCGTTCTTTAAAGGAACAGGGCAAGGTAGCCATGGTTGGAGACGGTATCAACGATGCTCCGGCCCTGACCCGTGCCGATATCGGAATCGCCATCGGCGCAGGAACCGATATCGCGATCGATGC
>NZ_QUIK01000035.1:8158-8908 GCF_003480105.1 Clostridium sp. AM42-4 | reverse complement strand
ATATAGTGATGAACTTGGTTACTTAGACATTCACCCGTTCGTTTTAAGTGAGGACGGAACTTCAAAACAAGCTGATTTAGAGGGTGGCTGGTATGAGTTTGAAAAAGATTACTTTGGTAGTGCTTTTTTTGAAGGAAAAACAATTCCTTGTATATCCTTAAAAGGCCAAAGAGTTTTCCATTCAGGTTATGAATTAAGAGATAAAGATAAGCATGATATTTCAATTCTTGAAAGTTTATCAAAATAACATTGCTGTAATTTCTAAGATAAATTCCACTTTATCGCTTTGAAATTTTAACTGAATAAGTATAGCACCAACCGCTGCTACATGGAAGCAAACACAACCATGCAACAGCGGTTTTTCTTTACCGTTTTTTCCTTTGACTGATAGGAGTTCCTGTTTTCTTTGATTTTTGTAGAATCCGAATGAGCCAGCGAAATTCTTCGTCTGACAGATTTTTATAGTTGATGCCGAGCTGCTTGCAGTAAAGGACAACCAGCTTTTCATCCCGACTGCCCTTGAAATTTTCAACCGCTTCCAAATTTTCTTTCAATTCATCGGCAACGGTGGTCTGGGGCGCACTCTCGCTGTCCTTTTTGTGGGCTTCCCGAATATCCCGGATAATGAGGTTGAGGTCATCCAGCACCATGTGGCTGAAATATTCATCATCACTGATATGGGCGGCTTGCAGCACTTTCAAATGGGGGTCGTCTTCGCCAGGGCGATACCGTTCAATGATTTCATGCCGG
>NZ_QUIK01000035.1:631-8148 GCF_003480105.1 Clostridium sp. AM42-4 | reverse complement strand
TCTTCGCCGGGGCGATACCGTTCAATGATTTCATGCCGGACGGTATCGACAAGGGCGTTGAGGTTTTGAATCTGCATGGTGGCAATCCCATCCACATAAATCTCAATGTCCGCAAGAAACTTGATAAAGTCCTTATGGGTGGCAAGTTCGCAGAGCAGACGGTTGTTAATCCGACCGCTTTTCAGGAGAGCAACCATCTCATCATTCAAATGCAACTCCGTCAATGGCGTGTTGATCTGCTCCCTGTTCTCTGTCCGGCACAGCAGATAATCAACGGAAACCCCATAGAAGTCTGCCAGTGTGATAAGGTTGCCATGATTGATTTCTTTATAATCCTCTTTCTCATAACTTCCAAGAGCTGATTTGGAAATACCCGTCAACTCTGACAACTCTTCCAGATTTAAGCCTTTGTCCTTGCGGAGTTCCCAAAGGCGTTCCTGTATGCTTGTCGCTCCTTTCATGGGCGCACGCTCCTTTCCGGTGGTTTGATTGCTGCCGCTTATCTGGATTATATCACACTTTCCGCAATCGTGGAAATTTCTGATTTTTACCCCTAATTCCTACTTTGTGGACATACGGCACAGGGCACAAAAATGTTCTATGATACAGGTAGTTCATCGATGGATTATTCCAATCGAATGACCAGCCTGTGTGGGATATGCTTCCCCGGCGATGTAGTGCCATGACTTTTGGCAGGGATGTGGAGGAACCCTGACCGAAACGAGCGTACCAAAGGGAGCGATACGCCGCTGTGAGATTCAGGGGAGGAACGACATCGGGGAGAACTGGCGAACTGACACCGAAATGATACCGAAACACGACAATCTGATAGGGGGATAGTCTACCCTATCGCTGATACTTCGGGAGATTTTAGGCGGCTCTATGGCTGTAATTTTGCCGAAAATCGCCCCGAAACCATACACGAAAACGGGAGGAAGCGCAATATGCCGAGAATGAGCAAAAAGAGGAAGCATGAGCTTTCTTTTTACCTCAATGACCGGGGGCGTGTCACTTACAACGAATTATGCCGGAAATGCAAGCATGGGTGCAAGCAGAGCTTCCGGGCGGTTGTGGTTGACTGCCCCCGTTATTTATCCAAAAGAGCAAAGAAAAAGGAGGAACACACCGAATGAATTTTGAATTTATGACGATAGGCACACCGTTGCCGCCCTGTATGCCCTTTCCCAGAGCGTTGACAGGATTTCCAGTCAGCAGCACCGCAAAGGTCATGTACTGCCGGATGTTGGACGCTATGCTATCCAACGGACAGGAGGACGAGAACGGAATCCTGTTTATCTGCTTCCCTGTCACAGCCATTGCCGCAGTCCTGTCCCGCAGCCCCATGACGGTCAAGCGTTCTCTGAATGAACTGGAAACCGCCGGACTGATCATGCGAGTGCGTCAGGGCGTTGGAGAACCAAACAGGATTTATGTGCTGATACCGGGAAAGGAGGACGCTGCCCTTGCCTGATACCTCAAAGCTGGAAAAGCTCAACCGAGAGTTGGAAAAGAGTGAAAAGAAACTGCGGAAAGCCATCAATGATGAAAAGGCATTGCAGCACCAGCTAAAGCAGCTTACCCGAAAAGAACGGACACACCGGCTCTGTACTCGTGGCGGTATGCTGGAAAGTTTTCTGCAAGAGCCGGAACGCCTGACAGATGATGATGTCATGCTGTTGTTGACACTCATTTTTCACAGGCAGGACACGCAGGAACTATTGAAGAAACTGCTGGAACGTGAGAAGCCGGAAACCCCTTAGTTTACTAAGGGCGCAATTATACACCACCCAAAGGTTGGTGCATTGCGTTCTCCGAAGGCTCCTTGCCGGAGGGCTGTGATTTTTCGCAGTCATGGTCTGCTCCAAATCATACAGGGGACGCTACGCTTCCCCTGCGCTGGCTACCGCCAGCTACCCTTTTGTGGACTTGTCATCTGGGGACACCTTGCGTTGCAAGCTGTTCCCAGCCGACAAGTTTCATAAAATATGCTATCTTTTCGATAGGCAATAAAGTATAATAAAGTCAGCAATAAATCGGAATTTTACGGTCAGTAAGGAATGCGTAAAGTTATATGATTGTATTATAAGCGATTTGTTAAATTTTTATAACCACTTGTATTTGCCTGCGATTTATGGTATAATATTTTGAAATTTAGAAAGAGGTGGGAAGATGATTAACTTTTCTTGCAAATAAAATCAAAATATGCGGTAGTGCTATACTTTGGCATTATTGTGTCTATTGCAAGAAAGTTATATGTCTATCTTACTCAATATAGTGCTGTTGCCACTTTTGCTTAGTGGTGTTATTTTATGCTATGACGAGCTGCAAGGATAAACTTTCTTGTGGCTCTTATTTTGTTTTGGAGGTGCTTTATGAATAGTGCAGAACAGATAGTTACACATGATTCACTCCGTATAGTGTCGGTTCCTTTTGGTGAAATCTATACGTAGTAAACATTCACCGAACCGACTTTGTATCGTATGACATGCAAAGGAGGATAATATTTATGTCAATGATTAAAATTGAAAACCTTACGTTTTCATATCCGACAAGTTATGATAATGTTTTTGAAAATGTCAGTTTCCAGGTTGATACCGATTGGAAGCTTGGTTTTGTGGGCAGAAACGGACGAGGTAAAACAACCTTTCTGAATCTTCTGCTTGGGAAATATGAGTATAGTGGAAAAATCCTATCATCCGTACAGTTTGATTATTTTCCTTATCCCGTTTCAGATAAGAATCGTATTACAGAGGATATATTGCAGGAGATTTGCCCACTTGCGGAAGAATGGGAACTTATGCGAGAACTTTCTTATCTTGATGTTGATGTCGATGTGCTTTGGCGACCTTTTGAAACACTTTCCAACGGAGAGCAGACAAAGGTTTTGATTGCCGCTCTTTTTCTTAATGAAGGGCATTTCCTACTGATTGATGAACCTACCAACCATTTGGATGCCAAAGCGAGAAAAAGTGTGGCGGCATATCTGAAAAAGAAAAAGGGATTCATCTTAGTTTCTCACGATCGTCGCTTTCTTGACGATTGTGTTGACTATATTCTATCGATTAACCGAGCGAATATCGAAGTGCAAAGAGGAAACTTTTCATCATGGATGTCAAATTTTGAGCGACAGCAAGAATTTGAACTGGCTCAGAACGAACGTTTGCAAAAGGACATCAGACGATTACAGCAGTCGGCAAAACGCGCTGCAGTATGGTCTGAACGTGTAGAAGCTTCCAAAATTGGGGCAGCAGATAAAGGTTATGTCGGTCATAAAGCCGCCAAAATGATGAAGCGTTCAAAATCTATAGAAGCGAGACAACAACAGACAATCGAACAAAAATCAGCATTGCTGAAAAATATGGAAACCGCAGAAGCCCTCAAGATACAACCGCTTAATTACCATACAGATTTGCTTGCATCATTATCGAATGTAGTAGTTTATTATGATGGCATTTCAGTTTGTGAACCCGTTTCGTTTGAAATAAGACAGGGAGAACGCATTGTGCTTGATGGAAAGAACGGCAGTGGCAAAAGTAGCCTGTTAAAGTTGGTAGTCGGGCAGTCCATAGATTATACGGGTACAGTAACACTTGGCTCTGGGCTTGTAATTTCTTATGTGCCACAGGATACATCGTATTTATGTGGAACCCTTTCCGAGTTTGCAGAAGAAAACAACCTTGATGAAAGTTTGTTCAAGGCAATTCTTAGGAAAATGGACTTTGAGCGTGTACAGTTTGAAAAGGATATTAAAGACTTTTCTGGCGGGCAAAAGAAGAAAGTCCTAATTGCGAAAAGCCTTTGTGAAAAGGCACACTTGTATGTATGGGATGAACCGCTCAACTTTATTGATGTGTACTCACGTATGCAGATTGAACAACTCATAACGGAGTTTGCCCCGACCATGCTCCTGGTAGAACATGACAGTGTTTTTCGAGATACTGTGGCAAGTAAAATTGTGAATATCTAAATTGGTTCTTCCGCAATTTTACGTTTTTCGCTTTAATAAAAATGGAGAATGCTGATTTACACTGGCATTCCAGTATTGAAAAATTACAAAATACGGATAATTGCGTAAGAACCTCTAAATTAAAATAATTGTATGGGTTAATTCCAGCTTTACAGAGACTCAAATTCCAGTTTGTAGAATTAAGAAAATCGTAATTTGTGGAGGTAAAATATAGATGAATCAAGGTAGAATTATTGTAATCACAGGTGCGCCGGGGACAGGAAAAACTACAACGGCATCTGCTGTTGCAAAAGAATCAGATTTGGAAAAGTCTGTGCATATGCACACAGATGACTTTTATCATTATTTGAGTAAAGGGGCAATACCACCGCATTTGCCAGAATCAAATGAGCAAAATTTGATTGTCATTGAAGCGTTTTTAGAAGCTGCGAAGCGATATGCTCGTGGTGGATATGATGTAATTGTTGACGGTATTATCGGACCGTGGTTTTTAAAGCCGTGGCAAAGTCTTGTTCGGGAACATTATGAGGTGCATTATATTATTTTAAGGGCAAGTAAGGAAGAAACCTTGAAGCGAGCTGTTGAACGCTCAAAGTTAGACCGAAAGACAAATATCGAATTGGTAGAAACCATGTGGGAGCAATTTTGCAATCTGGGAATATATGAATCGAATGTTATAGATACGACCACTTATTCCATTCAAGAAACTGTTTCCGCAGTACAAGAAAAAATCGCAAGTAGGGCAGCGTTGTTGTCTTAGATTGTTTTGGTGCAATTCCAGTTTGTTAGCTTTACATCGGGTCAACTTGTCCCGAACTTTTACAACTAAATACCCGCCGCTCACACAGTGGCACACCGAGCAGGAAATCTGAAAAAGGTCTCCTGCTTTTTTTCTGCCCAAAATGAGGTGGTAAAACGCCACCCCATCCACCAATTAGCGAAAGGAGGGACACGAAATGCCTTGTCCACACAACGAAATCACGATTGTTCAGCGCAGCCAGCGGCAGTCTGCGGTTGCCGCCGCTGCTTACCAAAGCGGCGAAAAGCTGTTCTGTGAATACGACCAGCAAGTAAAGCACTACCCGGAAAAGCGTGGTATCGTCCACAATGAAATCCTGCTCCCGGCAAATGCTCCACAGGAATATGCAGACCGCAATACTTTATGGAATGCCGCCGAAGCGGTGGAAAAGCAATGGAACTCCCAGCTTGCAAGGCGGTGGGTGCTTACCATTCCCAGAGAGATACCGCCCGACCAGTACGCTGTCCTTGTACGGGAGTTTTGTGAACAGCAGTTTGTTTCCAAAGGCATGATTGCTGATTTTGCCATCCATGACCCCCATCCGCCGGGACACAATCCCCACGCCCATGTCCTGCTGACCATGCGGGCAATGGATGAACATGGAAAATGGCTTCCCAAGAGCCGCAAGGTTTATGACCTTGACGAGAATGGGGAACGGATAAAGCTGCCGTCCGGCAGGTGGAAAAGCCACAAGGAGGATACGGTGGACTGGAACGACCAGAAGTATTGTGAAATCTGGCGGCATGAATGGGAGGTTATCCAGAACCGCTATCTGGACGCCAATGACCGCCCGGAGCGTGTGGACTTGCGTTCCTATGCCAGACAGGGGCTTGATATAGTCCCCACTGTCCATGAGGGGACTGCTGTCCGGCAGATGGAAAAGCGAGGTATCCAGACGAATATCGGCAACCTGAACCGGGAAATCAGAGCCGCCAACCGCCTGATGAAGTCCATCCGGCAGCTTATCCAAAACCTCAAAGGCTGGATTACCGAGCTGGGAGAAAAACGGAAGGAGCTGCTTGCACAAAAGGCGGCGGAGGAAGCGACACTTCTTCCCAATCTGCTGATGAAGTATATGGAGATACGAAAGGAAGAACGGAAGGACTGGACAAGGGCTGGACAGAACCGGGGAACTTCACAGGACTTAAAGGCAGTCAGCGAAGCCCTGTCCTATCTCCGGCAAAAGGGGCTTTCCACTGTGGAGGACTTAGAAGCGTTTCTGGAATCTTCCGGGAAATCAGCCGCAGATTACCGCAATCAGATGAAGCCAAAGGAAGCCCGGAGCAAAGTGATTGACGGGATTCTTGCCAGCCGGACAGACTGCAAGGAATGTAAGGCTGTCTATGAGAAGTACCAGAAGATATTTTTTAAGAAAATAAAGGGGAAATTCAAACAGGAACACCCGGAGGTTGCCCGGTATGAGAAAGCCGCTGACTACCTTGCCAAGCACCCGGACGATAAGGATAAAACGAAAAATGAGTTGCAACAGGAGCAGGAAACGCTTCTCAGCGAAATCGCAGAGCTGAAAGTACCACTGACCGAGGTACAGGAGGATTTGAAGAAGCTGCGGGACATCCGCTACTGGGTACGGAAAGCCACACCCGGCACAGAGGAAAGCAAAGAGCCGCCCAAGAAGCAGCCCATCAAAGAAGTCTTGCAGGATAAGACTGACGAGAAAAAAGCACAAAGAACCGCCCCGGCACAGGAGAAACACAGACAACAGGATATGGAACTTTAACAGGCACTTGCCATTTTCAATTAGAGAATGTCAGGTGCTTTTCTTATTTTCAAGGAGGGATAGATTTGAATGTATTCGAAGCTGTGAAGCAGTCCGTCACAACAAGACAGGCTGCGGAGTATTATGGAATCCATGTAGGTCGGAACGGGATGGCTTGCTGCCCGTTCCATAACGATAAAACCCCAAGCATGAAGCTGGATCGGCGTTACCATTGCTTCGGCTGCGGTGCGGATGGGGATGTGATTGATTTTGCCGCCGCCCTGTATGGGCTGGGAAAGAAAGAAGCCGCCGTACAGCTGGCACAGGACTTCGGGCTTTCCTATGAGGACTGGAAACCGCCGGGAAAGGTAAAAAAGCCCAAGACCCGGCAGAAATCCCCGGAGGAACAGTTTCAGGAAGCAAAGAATCGCTGCTTCCGTATTCTTGCCGATTATCTCCATCTGCTGATGGCATGGAGAACGGACTACGCCCCGCACTCCCCGGAGGAAGCCTTTCATCCCCGGTTTGTGGAAGCCTTACAGAAGCAAGCCCAAGTGGAATATCTGCTGGATGTGCTGCTGTTCGGGGAAACAGAGGAAAAAGCGGATTTGATTACGGACTACGGAAAGGATGTGATACAGCTTGAACAGCGAATGGCAGAACTTGCAGCCGCAGACGCAGCAAGAACTAAAAAACACTATGAACGCCATGCAGCCGCCCCAGAGCGTTGAGGAAATCAAGGCGGGGCTGGAAACCACCGAGAAAGGCGGTGTCCGTCAGAGCATACGGAACTGCCTGACCGTATTCCAACGTGACCCTCTGCTTTCAGGGGCTATCGCATACAACATCCTGACTGACCGCAAGGACATCATAAAGCCCATCGGTTTTCACAGAGAAAGCACCGCCCTGAACGATACGGACATGAAGTATCTGCTTCTTTATCTGGAAGAAACCTACGGGCTTACCAATGAGAAAAAGATTGATAACGCCATCGGGATTGTGGCGAATGAAAACAAGTACCATCCCATCCGGGA
>NZ_QUIK01000035.1:0-621 GCF_003480105.1 Clostridium sp. AM42-4 | reverse complement strand
AAAGCCCATCGGTTTTCACAGAGAAAGCACCGCCCTGAACGATACGGACATGAAGTATCTGCTTCTTTATCTGGAAGAAACCTACGGGCTTACCAATGAGAAAAAGATTGATAACGCCATCGGGATTGTGGCGAATGAAAACAAGTACCATCCCATCCGGGACTATTTAAGTACCCTTGTGTGGGACGGGACAGAGCGAATCCGCTTCTGCCTGCGGCACTTTCTGGGGGCTGACGCAGACGATTACACCTATGAAGCGTTGAAGCTGTTCCTGCTGGGTGCAATCTCACGAGCCTTTCAGCCGGGGTGCAAGTTTGAAATCATGCTCTGTCTGGTAGGCGGTCAGGGGGCTGGAAAGTCCACCTTCTTCCGGCTGCTGGCAGTCCGGGACGAGTGGTTCTCCGATGATTTGCGGAAGCTGGACGATGACAATGTGTACCGCAAGCTGCAAGGTCACTGGATTATTGAAATGTCGGAAATGATGGCAACCGCCAACGCCAAGAGCATTGAGGAAATCAAGTCATTTTTAAGCCGGCAGAAAGAGGTCTACAAGATACCTTATGAAACCCACCCGGCAGACCGCCCCCGTCAGTGCGTGTTTGGCGGCACTTCCAATGCCCT
>NZ_QUIK01000034.1:0-9222 GCF_003480105.1 Clostridium sp. AM42-4 | reverse complement strand
CCTTGCCAAGGTCGGGGTCGCGGGTTCGAGTCCCGTCTCGCGCTCTCAAGAGTACAAGAAAGGGTATCCGAAATGGATACCCTTTCTTGTGCTGTTCAAGCCCTGCCGGGCTCGAATGTTCGAGGTCTCCGCTCCGCTCCGGTCGTTGCAAAGCGAACGTCCACTGGACGTTCTGCAACGTCTCGCGCTCTTCTGAAAAGTGTGCCGAAGCCTTTATTTATAAGGGTTTCGGCATTTTCCTATATAAAGCCAATAGTTTGATTTGCTGTTTACACAAGATCATGCGTGAGCACTAGGCGTTTGACGGCTGAGACCAGATAGTGTATAATAGCCAGTACTGCGGTAACGCGGAAACAAGTTTTGTCACAATGAAGTATAGTCATTAAATCGGCAAAATGGGGGAAAAGAAGGAGGAAAATATTTTGAAACAACGAGAAACCTTTCAGTCAAGACTGGGATTTCTGCTGCTTTCAGCAGGATGCGCCATCGGTATCGGAAATGTATGGCGTTTTCCATATGTGGTTGGAGCAAACGGCGGCGGCATTTTTGTCGTAATCTATCTGCTGTTTCTGGCTATTATGGGTGTTCCGGTTCTTTCTATGGAATTTGCGGTGGGACGTGCAAGCCGCAAAAGTCCGGTTAAGGCTTATCAGGAGCTGGAAAAACCGGGAAGCAAGTGGCATCTGCATGGTTATGTGGCGCTGCTTGGCAACTATGTACTGATGATGTTTTATACCACGGTTGCGGGTTGGATGCTTTATTATTTTTACAGCTTTGTGACCGGAGCATTTACCGGACTGGATACCGAAGGCGTTCAGGGAATGTTTGGTGAGATGCTGGCGAGCCCGGGCATCAATGTATTCTGGATGGTGGTTGTGGTAATTCTTGGAATCATGATCTGTTCTCTTGGTCTGCAGGCCGGAGTGGAGCGTATTACCAAGGTGATGATGATCGGTCTGCTGTCGCTGATGATCATCTTGGCGATTCATGGCGTATTCCTGGAAGGCGGTATGGAAGGCCTGAAATTCTACGTGCTTCCTGACGTGGAGAAGATGAAATCCGTGGGAATCGGTCAGGTGATCGTGTCTGCCATGAACCAGTCCTTCTTCACGCTAAGCCTGGGTATTGGAGCCATGGCGATTTTCGGAAGCTATCTGGAGAAGAATAATACACTGCTGGGCGAGTCGGTCAATGTTGCAGTACTGGATACTTTTGTAGCGATTACCGCGGGTCTGATCATTTTCCCGGCGTGCTTTGCGTTTGGCGTCAATCCGGACAGTGGTCCGAGCCTGATCTTCATTACGCTGCCGAACGTATTTATCTCCATGATCGGTGGACGGATCTGGGGAAGCCTGTTCTTCTTATTTATGTCCTGCGCGGCTTTCTCTACCGTCATTGCGGTATTTGAGAATATCATTGCCTGCGATATGGAATTATTCGAGATCGACCGGAAAAAATCTGCAAAGATCAACATGATCCTGATCATTGTACTGTCCCTTCCGTGTGCATTGGGCTATAATGTACTCAGTGGATTTGAGCCGCTGGGAGCTGGCAGCTCTGTGCTGGATCTGGAGGATTTCCTGGTGAGCAATATCCTGCTTCCGCTGGGCTCCCTGGTGTATCTGCTGTTTGCCACCTGGGATTTCGGCTGGGGCTTTGACAAGTACCGGGCTGAGGCAAATGAGGGTGTCGGAATCAAGGTGCCGGCATGGATCCGCGGGTATGTGAAGTATATTTTACCGCTCATGATCCTGGGACTGTTTGTTCAGGGAATCTGGGTGAAGTTTTTCGCCTAAACTGCTGAGTTCAAATCATTTGTAGTTATTTGCTTACATAAGTATTGGAAAATGTTCACATGCAGAAATTTTGATGATTGGAATGCGAGAAAGCGGCAAATTTTGTCGTTGGCGACACTTGTATGAATAGTGGACTGATGTATGCGAGGAAAGAGAGGAATTGCCATGATTCGCTGTTGTATTTTTGATTTGGATGGAACCTTATTAAATACGCTGGATGCGCTGACCTACACGACCAATCTGACATTAAAGGAGTTTGGCTACGGGCCGGTCGGTGAGGAACAGGTCAAGCAGTTTGTGGGAGACGGATACCGCATGCAGGTAAAAAGAGCGCTGCAGTACTGTGGGGATGAGAAACTGACCCATTATGAGGAAGCGCTTTCTGTCTACATGAAGCTGTTTGCGGAGCATTGTCTCTACCATGTGCGTCCTTATGATGGGATCCGGGAACTTCTTGAAACATTAAAGAAACAGGGAATCCACATTGCAGTTCTTTCTAATAAACCGCACGCACGGACAGTGGAAAATATTGAGTCTGTGTTTGGCAAAGGATATTTCGATGTTGTGGCAGGACAGAAGGATGAGATTCCGAAGAAGCCGGACCCGGCAGGTGTGAACCTGATCCTGGAGCAGTTTGGCTATAAGCCGGAGGAGTGCCTGTATTTTGGTGATACCAATACCGATATGCAGACAGGGCTGAATGCAAAAGCGCATACGGTCGGCGTAACCTGGGGATTTCGGGGACGTGAGGAACTGGAAGCATTCCACCCGGATTTTGTGATCGATGAGCCGCAGACTGTGATAGAGAAAATCCTGAAATTTTATGTATAAGATTCTGGATGTGACGATACATAATATTATAGAAGAAAATCTATTGGAAAAATTATTGAAATAAGCGAACCTGTTTCATGAAGATGCAGTTGGAAGACATCGTTTTGGGTGAATGGTTTCCGCACAAAAGAAGAAAAAAGAGGAAATCTGTGGATAATCTGCAGATTTCCTCTTTTTTTCACTCCATGGCACTTGATTAATTTCAGAAATCCGATATAATGGGTTAGTATATGTTTTATATTTATGCAGAATATTCATCCGTAGATGAATAAATGCAAATCGAGGAGGATTATTATGAAGAAGAAAATCGTGGCATTATCCATGGCAGCATGTATGGCAGCTTCTGTAACCGCTTGCGGCGGCAGCAAGCCGGCAGAGACAACCGCAGCAGCTTCTGAGGCAGCTACCGAAGCAGCAGAGAGCACTGAGGCATCAGAGAGCAGCGCTGAGGAAACCAAAGCAGCAGCTGAGATCGAGACTGTAACTTCTGGCAAGCTGACCGTAGCAACCAGCCCGGACTTCGCTCCGTATGAGTTCTACGCAATCGGTGAGGACGGAACCCCGAATCTGTCTGGTTTCGATATGGATCTGGCTCAGTATATCGCAGATTATCTTGGACTTGAGTTAGAGGTTGTTACCGTAGATTTCGATGGTGTATTAAGCGAGCTGCAGACCAAGTCTGTTGACCTTGGTATGGCTGGTCTTTCCCCGGATGAGAAGCGTATGGGCATCATGGATTTCTCTGATATTTACTATACCGGCGGTCAGTCCTTAGTAACTGTTAAGGACAACGCTGAGACCTACAACAGCTTCGAAGCAATCAACAAACCGGAAGTTTCCGTAGGCGCACAGATCGGTTCCATCCAGATGGATCTGGCAAATGAGAACAGCCCGGAGGCTGACATTGTTGGTCTTCCGAAGGTTACCGATATCATTTCTGAGCTGTTAACCGGCAAGATGGATGCTGCTTACATCGAGACGGATGTAGCAAAGAGTTATCAGCAGAACTACCCGGAGCTTGCAATCGTTATGGACGTTCCGTACGATACCGAAGGTTCCGCAATCGGTGTCTGCAAGGGCAACGAAGCTCTGTTAGCTGGTGTTAACGAAGCAATCGCAGCTGCAAAAGAGGATGGAAGCCTTGAGAAGTTCATCGCTGATGCTGGTGAGCTTGCTGCAGGTGAGAAATATGAGGGTCTTCTGGACGCAGAAGGAAACGTTCAGAACTAAGACTGAAAGGAGCACCCAATGAGTCATTTTGTTCAATGGAGCAATTTTTCAAAAATAGCGCCGTATGCCGAGTTGTTTCAGCAGGGCATTATCGTTACAGTCCTGTTATCCGTATTTACGGTTGCAATCGGCTTTTGCATCGCGCTGATACTGGCACTGATGAGAATGTCCAATGTCCGCCCATTCCGGGCATTGGGACTTGATAAAGACGGTCATATGCGGGAGGGCGGTCCGCTTGTCTGGATCAGCAAGTTTAATCCGCTGTCTTTCCTGGCAACGGCTTACGTTGAGATCCTGCGTTCCACGCCGGTTATCGTGCAGGTGTTTATCATCTACTACGGCGTGTTCGGCATCATCCAGCTTCCGTCTTTCCAGATCCTCGGATTTATCAAGTTTAGCCGGTTTTTCCCGGGCGTTGTGGCTCTGGGCATGAACTCCGGCGCATATCTGTGTGAGATCATCCGTGCGGGAATCCAGTCCATTGACGGCGGACAGACAGAGGCAGCCCGTTCCCTCGGACTGTCCCAGACCCAGAACCTGCGCTATATCATTTTCCCGCAGGCATTAAAAAACATTCTCCCGGCAATCGCCAACGAGTTTGTTGTAATCATTAAGGAGTCTGCAATCACCTACACCATCGGTGTACAGGATATCATGTCTGCTGTAAATGCAGTTAAGGGTGCAACCTTTGTTATCGTGGAGCCTCTGCTGGTGGCAACGGCAATTTATTTCTGCCTGTGCTTCCCGACTTCCAAGATCATTGCATATTTTGAGAGGAGAATGAGCCGTGGCGACAAACGATAGCATGATTCAGGTAAAAGACTTAAAAAAGCATTATAAAATGGGAACCATCAAGGCACTGGACGGTGTGACGGTCAACATCAACAAAGGGGATGTCATGGCAGTCATCGGGCCGTCCGGTTCCGGAAAGTCCACCTTCCTTCGCAGCTTGAACCTTCTGGAGGAGCCGACCGGAGGAGCCATCATCTTTAACGGGATCGACATCACCAAGAAGAAATACCAGGATGAGAGCGGAAAAATGGTAAAACTGGACATTGACGCCCTGCGCCAGCGCATGGGAATGGTGTTCCAGCATTTCAACCTGTTTCCGCATATGACCATTCTGGAGAACATGGTGCTTGCACCGATGAAGGTAAAGGGTGTCAGCCGTGCAGATGCGGAAAAGAAAGCCTTAGAGCTTCTAGACCGTGTTGGTTTGAAAGACCGTGCAGATGCTTACCCGATCCAGCTGTCCGGCGGACAGAAACAGCGTGTTGCAATTGTGCGTGCGCTGGCGATGGAGCCGGAGGTGATGCTGTTTGACGAGCCGACTTCCGCGCTGGACCCGGAAATGGTTGGTGAGGTTCTGGATGTTATGAAGGAACTGGCCCACGAGGGCATGACCATGGTGGTCGTAACCCATGAGATGGGATTCGCAAAAGAGGTTGGAAACCGCGTCCTCTTTATGGCAGATGGAAAGCTGTTGGAAGAGGGAACGCCGGAGGAGATCTTTGATCATCCGAAGCATGAACGTCTGAAGGAATTCCTTGCAAAGGTATTATAAAAAGGATTATAATTATATTGCTGCGGCACAAGGAGCAGCAATGTTGAGATTATGGTTTGAAGTTACATCAGAGTGCCGGGCTTGTTCCCGGCACTTTTTGCGTTGTATGGAAAATAACAGACAGGAGGAGTATCAATATCATGACAGAAGAAAAGAAGGCAGCCCTCGCGGCCATTGAAGCCAGAAAAGATCAGATCTGCGATGTGGCAGACCGCATCTGGGAGTATGCGGAGTTATCTTTGCAGGAGGTAAAGTCCGCAGCGCTTTACTGCAAAGTGCTGGAGCAGGAAGGATTTCATGTAGAAAAGGGAATCAGCGGCATTGATACGGCATTTTCAGCAAGCTTTGGAAGCGGCCGTCCGGTGATCGGTATTCTGGCAGAGTACGATGCGCTTTCCGGCTTGTCACAGACCGCGGGCTGTACGGAGGAAAAGCCGCTGGCCGAGGGCGGCAGCGGACATGGCTGTGGTCATAACATTCTGGGCGCCGGTGCGATGGCAGCTGCGTTTGGCGTGAAGGCTTATCTGGAGCAGAATAAAATAGAAGGAACTGTGATCTTATATGGCTGTCCGGGGGAAGAGGGCGGTGCATCCAAGGCATTTATGGCGCGGGATGGTGTCTGGAAAGATCTGGATGCGGCACTGACCTGGCATCCGGAGGATGTCAATGAGGTTGCGACCGGTTCTTCCAATGCCTGCATTCAGACCCAGTACAAGTTCCACGGAATCGCTTCCCATGCATCCGGTGCGCCGGAGAAGGGACGCAGCGCACTGGATGCAGTGGAATTGATGAACACGGGCGTGCAGTATCTGCGGGAGCATATGAGTGACAAGGCGCGGATCCATTACGCGATCACGGATGCCGGCGGATGCAGCCCGAATGTGGTGCAGGCGAAAGCCAGTGTGCTTTATATGGTGCGCTCTAACCATGTAGCAGAGGCGATAGAGCTTCAGAAGCGGGTCGATAAGATTGCTCAGGGCGCGGCGCTGATGACGGAGACAACCTTTGAGAAGAAGTTTATCGACGGACTTTCCGATACGATCAGCAACTTTGCGCTGGAGCGGGTTCTGTATAAAAATTACGAGGAGCTTGGCGTGCCTTCCTATACGGAAGAGGAGAATGAATTTGCAGATGCTCTCGCGAAAACCTATCTTGGAAACGACAGGGTTCCGGGTGTGGCAGCAGGAAACGATGAACAAGCAAAAGAGCAGGTCATCGCCATGCAGCAGGCGTGCGGTCATGCCATGAATGCATTTCTGGCACCGCTGTACCAGGGGAATGCATTTAAAGCAGGGTCTACCGATGTAGGTGATGTGAGCTGGCTGACTCCGACTGCGCAGATCCATGTGGCTGCATGGCCAAACGGCTGCCCGGGACACAGCTGGCAGAATGTTTCCTGCGACCGAACTGAAATTGGACACAAGGCAGCGGTCCATGCTGGAAAGGTACTGGCGGCGGCAGCCATCGACCTTTATAACCAGCCGGAAATCTTAAAAGAAGCAAGGGCAGAATTTGAAAAGCGCACGGCAGCAGGCTTTGTGAGCCCGGTCCCGGCGGACGCAGTCCCGGTGATCCCGGATTAGTTTGTTAAATTTGCAGTTCACAGATGCGACACAAAGAATTTAGAAAGTTTTAACAGGAGCGGGGGTTTAAAATCCCCCGCTTCTGTTGTATACTTAATAGAACAGAAAAAGCTGGGAAACATTCGTTTTCAGTCACATATGGGGGAAGGGCAGTGTGTGAACGCCATATGTGAAGAGAGAAGAACAGCTGCAAAAATTCTGGATACAACACGAAAGACATAAAGGAGAGCAAACGTATGGGTATGAAAGAAGACGGACCAAAGCGGCCAAATAAAAAGCTGCTTTATTACTATGGCATTATTCTTCTGATTACGGTTCTGCTGAATGCGCTGGTTATGCCGGCCCTGGCAGAGCGTTCCGTAACGGAAGTCACCTACGATCAGTTTCTGGATATGCTGGACAACAAACAGATCGCAGGAGTAACAAGAGGAGACAATCAGCTGACCTTCTGGACAGAGGATGTGCAGCAGGTTTTAAATGGCCAGCTTCCCATGAAGTCATGGAAAAACGCAGATATTAAACTGTACAAAACAGGTATCTGGCCGGATGATGACCTGACGACCAGACTGAGAAATGCAGGCATCAGTTTCTCAGAGACGATCCCGACACAGGCATCACCTCTGCAGAATTTTATTTTCAGCTGGCTTCTGCCGATCCTGATGTTTGTGATCATTGGCCAGCTCCTTAGTAAGAGCATGGCCAAGCGGATGGGCGGCATGGGAAATGCCATGACCTTCGGAAAGTCCAATGCCAAGATCTACGCAGAGACTGAGACCGGCAAAACCTTCGCGGATGTAGCAGGCCAGGAAGAAGCAAAGGAAGCATTAAAGGAAATCGTGGATTTCCTGCATAATCCGCAGAAGTATGCAGACATCGGAGCAGTCTTGCCGAAAGGAGCACTGCTTGTGGGCCCTCCTGGAACTGGTAAAACCCTGCTTGCAAAGGCAGTAGCTGGTGAGGCACATGTCCCGTTCTTTTCCATTTCCGGTTCGGAATTCGTGGAAATGTTCGTTGGTATGGGCGCAGCCAAGGTGCGTGATCTGTTTAAGCAGGCAAATGAAAAGGCACCTTGTATCGTATTTATCGATGAGATCGATACCATTGGTAAAAAGCGTGATGGTTCCGGTTTCTCCGGAAATGATGAGCGTGAGCAGACGTTAAACCAGCTGTTAACCGAGATGGATGGTTTCGATGGCCGCAAGGGTGTTGTGATCCTGGCAGCAACCAACCGTCCGGAGTCCCTGGATAAGGCGCTGCTTCGTCCTGGCCGTTTTGACCGCCGGATCCCGGTTGAGCTTCCGGATCTGAAGGGGCGTGTAGCAATCCTGAAAGTTCATGCAAAGAATGTAAAACTCGGAAGTGACATCGATTTCGATGCGATCGGACGTGCAACCTCCGGTGCCAGCGGTGCAGAACTCGCTAACATCATCAACGAGGGCGCATTGCGTGCGGTACGCCAGGGCCGTGCCTTTGTAACACAGGCTGACCTGGAAGAGAGTGTTGAGGTCGTTATTGCCGGTTACCAGAGAAAAGATGCCGGTGTGTCCATGAATGAGAAGCGTATCGTATCTTACCATGAGGTAGGTCATGCGCTGGTAGCAGCGTGCCAGAGCAACAGCGCCCCGGTGCATAAGATCACCATCATCCCGCGTACCTCCGGTGCCCTCGGTTATACCATGCAGGTAGAAGAGGGTGAGCGCTTCCTGATGAGCAAGGAAGAGGCATTAAACAAGATCGCGACGCTGACCGGCGGTCGTGCCGCAGAGGAATTTATCTTCCATTCCATCACGACCGGTGCGGCAAACGATATCGAGCAGGCGACCAAGCTCGCACGTGCCATGGTAACCCGGTACGGTATGAGCAGCCAGTTTGGTATGGTAGCATTGGAAACCGTGAATAACCAGTATCTGGGCGGCGATACTTCCATGGTATGTTCCCCGGAGACTGCAAGACTGGTCGATGAAGAAGTCGTCAACATCGTAAAACAGCAGTATGACAAGGCAACGCAGATCCTAAAGGACAATGCAGCCAAGTTAAACGAGATTTCCGCTTATCTGCTGGAGCGCGAGACCATTACCGGTGAGGAATTTATGGAGATTCTGAATGCCGGGAAGGAAACAGAGGAAGATAGCGCTCCGGTGAGTCAGGAAGAAGCTGCGCAGTAACAATATCGCATGATAACAAACGAGGTGCGAAAGCTCCCGCAGCCGCCATGCAT
>NZ_QUIK01000033.1:0-9556 GCF_003480105.1 Clostridium sp. AM42-4 | reverse complement strand
GTCACTGACCCGAAGGGTTACAATAATATAGGACAGAGAAAAAGTCACACGGTAAGACGAAAATCTTCTGCCATGTGGCTTTTTCTGTACCCTATATGAATTTTCCAGAAAGGAGGAAGCCAATGGAAACCAAGAAAACTAAGTACACAGCCCTCTATGAGCGATTGAGCCGTGACGATGAAATGCAGGGCGAATCCAACAGTATCACCAACCAGAAGAAATATCTGGAGGAGTATGCCAAGGCACAGGGATTTAAGAATATCCGCCATTTCACGGACGATGGTTATAGTGGCGTTGACTTCAACCGCCCCGGATTTCAGTCTCTGATTGCCGCAGTCGAAGCAGGAGAAGTCGATATTGTCTGCGTAAAGGATATGTCGAGGTTTGGGCGTAACTATCTAAAAGTCGGCTTTTATACGGAAATCATGTTTCCCGAAAAAGGTGTCCGATTTATCGCAATCAACAACGGCGTGGATAGTGCCAATCCAAGCGAAAATGACTTCACTCCGTTTTTGAACATTATGAACGAGTGGTACGCAAAGGACACAAGCAACAAAATCCGTGCTATCTTCCGTTCAAGGATGCAGGACGGAAAACGATGCAGCGGTGCTATCCCTTATGGTTATAAGCGTGACCCGGAGGACAAGAACCATCTGCTGATTGACGAGGAAGCCGCAAAGGTAGTCCGCAGAATATTCCAGATGATTATTGACGGTATGGGGACAAAGGCGATTGCAAATAAGCTGTCCGAGGAAAAGGTGCTGATACCGTCTGCATATCTGGAACAGTCCGAGCATGGAGAGAGCCGAAACCACAGCTACCATGACCCATATCGTTGGAACTGTACCGCAGTTGCCTATATTCTTGAAAAGCAGGAATACATGGGGCATACCGTGTTGGGAAAGACCATCTGCGAGAACTTCAAGACCAAGAAGCGAAGAAAAGCCAGACCCGATGAACTTATCATCTTTGAGAATACCCATGAAGCCATTGTCGATGAAGAAACATGGCATCTGGCACAGAAGCTCCGCAGGAAAACAAAGCGTACTCTGGCTAACGGGACTTACTCCCACCGCTTGTCTGGACTGCTTTACTGTTCGGATTGTGGAAAACGCCTGTCTTATGCAAGCCCACATTCACAGCACAGAGCAGACGGAAAAACCTACGATGCAGACAGCAACTTCCGCTGTCCAACCTACAAATCCATGTACGGCGAGTGTACGATGCACTTTATCAAGGCATCCACTCTGGACAGTCTGGTGGATGAAGCTATCCGCAAGGTTGCCGCCTATGTGCTGAAAGATGAACAGGCATTTTTACAGCAAGTCAAAGAGCTTACAAGTGCCAGTCAAGCAGTTGTGCAGACCGACAGCAAAAAGGAGCTTGTAACCGCAAAAAAGCGTATTGCAGAACTGGATAATTTCATCAAAAAACTCTATGAGGGCAACGCATCCGGCAAGATACCCGACAGACAGTTTGAAAAGCTCATGGCTCAGTATGACACCGAGCAACAGGAGCTTGAAGCAAGGGTCGCTGAAATCGAAGCGAAGATCAGCGAACTCCGGCAAGAGGAAGAAAGCGGAGAAATGTTTGTCCGACTGGTAAAGCGATACCGTGACTTTACGGAAATCACACAGACCATGCTCAATGAGTTTATTGACAAAATCGTTGTCTATGAAGCGACTGGCGGCAGAACCGCCAACCGCACCCAGCGCATTGACCTCTACTTCAATTTCATCGGTCAGTTTGTGGTGGAAGATACCGAAGATGAAGTCCTGTCAAGGCAAGAGGAAGAAAAGCGACTGGCAGAACTCAAAGAGCAGGAACGCAAAGACCGCAGAAATGAAACTGTCCGCAGATACAGACAGCGTAAAAAGGAAAAAGAAGCTGCCGAAGCAGAAGCCGAAAAATCCCGATGTGCGTAATAAACAAAATATATTTTCAAGGAGGAAAACACTATGGAACTCAATTTTATCAAGTGCGGAGACTACTATGTACCCGACATCAAACTGGCAAAGCCGAATATCCGTCTCGGAAAATGGGGGCGAATGAGAAAGGAGTATCTGCGACTGGCACACCCCATCCTCTTTTCCGACATGGTACTGTCCGAAACGCTCTATGAGCATTGTGCGGAGATTGAGGAAGCCGCCAAGAAGCGACTGGAAATCATCATTCCGCAGCTTGCAAAAGCATACGGCGTGACGGAGCAGTTGAAAGCAGAAAACCAAATCGAATGGGTTCGCCAGATGAACGCTTGCGTTGCACAGGCAGAGGAAACCATCAAGGGCGAACTGATTTACTGCTGAGAAAGGAGTTAAATTTTATGATTTTAGAAGCGTTGTTCAATGGCGAGATTTACGCAAGCGAGAATGTCGTACCAAAGTCCGACAAGTTCCGTGAAGCCACCGGGGAGATTGCAAGGATTATGTCTTTCTTCGAGGACAAGCTAAGCAAAGAGGACTACGCCTTGCTTGAAAAGCTCTGCGACAGTCACGCAGACGAGGGCAACATAACCAATGAAGTCCAATTCAAGTATGGCTTTACAATGGGCGTTCTGATGATGTGCGAAATCTTCCACAGCCCATTCTTCCCACCTACTAAGTAGAGGTAAAAGACTGGACAATTCAGCAAGTTCAGACCCCACAATTTCATACCGTAAGCAAAGCGACAGGTATTTCCTTGTGAAGTCTCTGTCGCTTTTAATTTCACAATTTCAAGGAGGATTTATCTATGAGAATGTCTATGAACGAAAAGAAAGCCCTTTATGCCTTTGGCTGTCCGAACCGTGAAGCCACCGTTGAACGCTTGCGTTTTGCGGCTGCACTTGCTCCCGATCCTGCGGCAAAGAAGCTGTTCTTCACTCTGGCAGTCAAGCTGAGTGACGAGAGCTGCGACAGATGGTATCGCTGTTTCTTCTACAACATGAGACTGGAAGTAGAACACTTCGCCCACCACAAGTACCATTCCGATAATCAGCCGATTTCCATTAGGGAGAGATTATATGAGTAAGCTGACGAAGTACGAAAAGGAAACTATCGTCCTGTTCAACGAGGGCGAGGACACAGCACACATCCAGACCTACAATGCCGGACTGAGGAACAGACTGGCGGCGTTCTCCAAGAAGTACCCCGACCTTTGCCGACTGGAAAAGACCTACGAGCAAGGCGGCGTGTCCTATGTTCTGGACAAGTCCCGACTGTCCATCCGTCTGCAGCCGCCGTACAGCGAGGAACGCAGACGAAAAGCAAGCGAGAACGCCAAGCAAAACGGTTTCGTCAGTCAGACGGAATAATGTAGCGTTTAGGGTTGATATGCGGTCAAAATGTCGGGTCTGTATCCGATGTTTTGACCGCAAGTACATAGGGATGTATAAGGTATCGAATATGACGAAAATGTAAAATTTACCGCTATAGATGTGAATTTCTTTCAAACTATATTGACTGAACTTGCAGACCGTAGTATAATTAGTTTTGCTATTTAGGTATGCTAAGTAGCAAAACTAAAGTGAGGTAGAGAGTATGGATAATAAGTATGTGCAACAATTCAAAAAAGGCTCTCTTGAAATGATACTCTTATCCTTAATCGGACGCAAAGAAACCTATGGCTATGAAATTATCACAGAGTTAAATAACAGTGCGTCTGTTTTGGGATATGCGAAAGAGGGGACGATTTACCCTATTCTGTATCGCTTGCAGGAGGCAGAGCTAATTCAATGTCGTTTAGCACCAGCGGCAGCTAATGGTGGCTCTAAGAAATATTACTCCCTTACTCCCAAAGGAAAGGAAGTTTTACAGGAATTGATTATGTTTTGGGCAAGCTACACAGATTGCGTAAATGGCTTTATCGCCAGCTATCAACAAACGGAGGTGTCAGAATGAAAGAACAATATATTAAGCAGGTTGAAAAGGAATTGAATTTATCACGCAAAGCCAAAACTGAGGTTGTGCGTGATCTGAATGAAATCTTTGCTTCTGCTGCAGAGCATGGAGAAACTGAACAACAGGTAATCGAAAGGTTGGGGACACCAAAAGAATTTGCTGACAATACAGCAGAACAGTTTGGAATTGATAATTCTGCTCCCCAGAAACGAAAAGGGATTATTTCAAGCGTTACTTCCCTTGTGGTAGCTGTTGTTGCTTTTGTAATTTATGCTACTGCAAAATCTGATAAAGTGCCAGATGGAGCTATCGGGCAAGCAGACGCAATGACAAACATTCAAGTTGAGGGGACTTTCGGTTTTGATGCATCACAAGTCATTTTAGTGGTCGGCATAATCGCTGTTACATTTGCTGTCATTCAGATTATCCGAACAGTCCGCAACAACAGGAGGTAACTATGAAAAAATATATTTCAATACTTGCGGTTTTACTTATGCTGTCATTGACAGCGTGTTCCAACCTGGGAACAACACCAACTGGCACAGGAAACACAAGCAATACACAATCTGAAAGTATTACGATGCTTGATGAGGGTGTATGGCCTGTGAATGAATACACAGAGGGACTTCCTGTTCCGTCCGGTACAGTTGCGTGGGCTATGCTCGATACAGAACACGAGAATTGCAGTATCAGCATTGTAGATATAGACGAAAGTGCTTATAACGAATATATGGAGCTGTTGAAACAAGAAGGCTTCTCCGTGATTGAGGATGTATCAGAAGAAATCAAGGGACAGGACTATGTTTCTATTGGTACGCTTCTATCTAATGACGAAAAAGGATTGAGTATCAGCTACATACCCGATAATTTAACTATTTACATTTCATTTGAATAATGACTAAGCCAAAGGCGATCAACCGTAAAAAGTTGGTCGCTTTTGTTTTATCCATTATTGCGAAAGGAGTTGACCCGATGTCCAATGAGAAGTTGGAAAAGCTGAAACGAGAACAGTATGTTGCGGAGAAAAAGCTGACCGCAGCCAAGCACAAGGAAAAGCGACTGGAAAGCGAAATCAAGCGACTGACCCGAAGCGAGAGAACCCACCGCCTTTGTACTCGTGCCGGAATGTTGGAAACCTTTTTGAGAGAACCGACCATTCTGACGGACGATGATGTGATGGAGCTTCTGACTTTCATCTTCCACAGCGAAGCGGTTCAAAAGAAGCTGAATATGCTGATTGCGAACCGAAAGGAAAATGAGCAACCGAACGGGAGCTAAAAACCCTGTTGAGAAACAGGGCGCAATTATACACCACCTAAAGATGGTGATTGCGTTCTGCCGAAAGCCCCTTGCAGGGAGCTTGATGATTTCCGCAAAAGTCTTTTGCTCCAATCATCCAGAGGAAGCTACACTTCCCCTGCGCTGTCTTGTGACAGCTACCCCTTTGTGGACTTGCCGCCGATGAATGATTGCAAGCAATCATTCACCGTCAGCAAGTTTTATACTTTCCCCATCTGACCGCTGCTGAAAAGTATCGGTCATTTTTTATTGCACCGAGAAAGGAGGTTCAAACAAAATGCCAGTACCCCATCTGAACATACGAATTGTTCAGAGAAGCAAAGGCAACTCTGCCGTTGCCGGAGCCGCCTACCAAGCCGGAGAAAAATTGTTTTCCGAGTATGACCAGAAGCACAAAGACCACCGCAGAAAACAGCATGAGGTTGTTTACACGGAAATCATGCTCCCAACCAATGCACCACCCGAATACGCAGACCGAGCTACACTCTGGAACTCTGCCGAGGAAGTGGAGAAGCAATGGAACTCACAGCTTGCAAGGCGTTTCGTTGTTGCCCTGCCGAGAGAAATGCCACTTGAAATGTGTCCGCAGATGATGCAGGAATACTGCAATGAGCATTTCGTGTCCAAAGGAATGTGTTGTGATTTTGCAATCCATGACCCAGATCCTCCGGGACACAATCCCCATTGCCACATCATGCTGACCATGCGAGCCATTGATGAAAACGGAAAGTGGATGCCCAAGAGCCGAAAGGTTTATGACCTTGACGAGAACGGCGAGCGTATCAAGCTCCCGTCCGGCAGATGGAAAAGCCATAAGGAAGATACCGTTGACTGGAACGAACAGTATCACGCCGAGGAATGGCGACACGGATGGGAAGTCATTCAGAATAAATATCTGGAGCTTGCCGGAAGTGCCGAGCGTGTGGATATGCGTTCCTATGAAAGACAAGGGCTTGACATTATCCCGACTGTCCACATGGGAGCCGCCGTTTCTGCTCTGGAGCGCAAGGGCATTGAAACCAATATCGGCAATCTGAACCGAGATATTAAAGCCGCCAACCGCATGATGAACGCTATCCGCAGTACCATCAAAAATCTGCGAGACTGGATTGCGGATATTGTGTCTGCCACAAAAGAAGCGTTTGCAGAAATGGAAGCCGAAAAGAAAAATGCTTCGCCCGACCTCTCCACTCTGCTCCGTGACTATATGAATCTGCGAAAGGCAGAACGCAGCGACTGGTCGAGATACGGACAGCAGAAAGGCACAGCCGATGATTTGAAAGCTGTCTCCAAAGCTCTGATCTATTTAAAAGAACATGAGCTTTTCACTCTGGAAGATTTGGACACCGCCCTGCAAGGCGTGAATGAGAAAGCCCAGACAATCAATGCCGAAATGAAAAAAGCATCTGCCCGAATGAAAGTCATTACCGGCATACAGAACGCCGTGGCAGACTGCAAGACCCACAAGGCAGTCCATGACAAGTATCTGAAAATTGGTTGGAAAGCAAGGCAAGCCGCTTTTGCAGAAAGCCATAAGGACGAACTGGACAGCTTCAATAAGGCGTTCCGTTATTTGAAAAAACAGGGCGTTGATTTGAATGTAAATCTGGATGCTCTGCAAACCGAGTATGACAAGCTGAAAGCAACCCACAGCCAACTTGCCGGACAGCTTGCAACCGTCAAAGAGGAATTACAGCCGATGAAAGATATTCGCTACTGGGTCGGCAAAGTCCTCACGCCGGAACAGGCAGTCGAGAAGAAGCCCGAACCGAAGCACTCCGTAACGGAGAAAGTGAAGTTCCTGCAGGAGCAGGGCAAGAAACAGCCGGAGCAGAAAGCTCCGCAGCACAAAAAACAGAATATGGAACTCTAACAGGCACTTGCCGTTTTCTTTGCGAAAATGTCGAGTGCCTTTTTTGTTTCCCGAAAGGATGATGCAATGAATGTATTTGAAGCAATAAAAGACAATGTTACCACCCGACAGGCGGCAGAGATGTACGGCATCCGTGTCAATCGTCACGGCATGGCAGTCTGCCCATTTCACAATGACAGAAATCCGAGCATGAAAGTGGATATGCGTTTCCATTGTTTCGCTTGCCAAGCAGACGGAGATGCAGTTGATTTTGTTTCTCGACTGTTCGGACTGCCAAGCAAAGAAGCCGCCATGAAGTTAGCTGATGATTTTGGTATCTGCTATGACAGCAGACAGAAGCCATCCGTCAGACCAAAGATTAGAGAACCTACCCCCGAACAGAGATACCAACAGGAAGAAAACCGATGCTACAAGGTGCTGACCGATTACTTCCACTCTCTCCGAGCATGGAAACAGCAGTACGCACCGATACAGCCGGAGGATGAATGGCATCCCCTGTTCGTGGAAGCCCTGCAAAGAGAAAGCTATATCGAATATCTGCTTGATATTCTCTTGTACGGCACTCCCGAAGAAAAGAAAGCTCTGGTTGCCGAGCAAAGAAAAGAGGTGATGAAACTTGAACAGCGATTTGCAGAACCCACAGCCGAGCATGACCGTGGAAGAAGTCAGAGGAAGTCTGGACTTGACCGATAGCGGAGCTATCAAGAACAGCATAAGGAACTGTCTGACAGTATTTCAGAATGACCCATATCTGCAAGGTGCTGTCAGGTACAACATTCTCACGGAGCGTATCGACATTGTAAAGCCCCTTTGGTGGAGCAAGCAGACAGCGACACTCAACGATACGGACTTGAATTATCTGATGCTCTATCTGGAAGATAAATACGCATTGACGAGCGAGAAGAAAATCCAGAAAGCTATCTCCATTGTCGCTGACTGCAATAAGTACCACCCCATCCGTGACTATCTGAACAGTCTGGAATGGGATGGCACAGAACGCATCCGCTACGCTCTGACCCGTTT
Organism: Clostridium sp. AM42-4; assembly: GCF_003480105.1. Taxonomy (NCBI): domain Bacteria; kingdom Bacillati; phylum Bacillota; class Clostridia; order Eubacteriales; family Clostridiaceae; genus Clostridium; species Clostridium sp. AM42-4. The sequence continues at coordinate 1,483 of NZ_QUIK01000033.1, read as the reverse complement.
CCTCGGTGCAGAGGACAGCGAGTACACCTATCAATGCTTGCGACTGTTCATGTTGGGAGCTATCAGCAGAGTATTCAAGCCCGGATGCAAATTTGAAGTCATGCTCTGCCTTGTTGGTGGGCAAGGTGCAGGAAAGTCCACTTTCTTCCGACTGTTGGCAGTCAAGGACGAATGGTTTTCCGATGACCTAAAGAAGATTGACGATGACAATGTTTACCGCAAGATGCAGGGGCATTGGATAATCGAAATGTCGGAAATGATTGCCACAGCCAACGCCAAGAGCATTGAGGATATTAAGTCCTTTATCAGCAGGGCGAAAGAAACCTATAAAGTGCCGTATGAAACCCATCCGGCAGACCGACTTAGGCAATGCGTGTTCGGCGGTTCTTCCAATACAATGGACTTTCTGCCCCTTGACCGAAGCGGCAACCGTAGGTTCTTGCCCATCATGGTACACCCCGAAAATGCCGTGGTTCACATTCTGGAAGATGAAGCTGCATCCAGAGCGTTCATTGACCTTATGTGGGCAGAAGCCATGTTCATCTATCATAATTTCCCTGTAAGGCTGACCTTATCCAAGGATATGGACAAGGAACTGAAAGAACTGCAAAAGCAATTCATGCCGGAGGACACCAAGGCAGGACTGATACAGTCTTTCCTTGATAATTACAACGGCACACAGGTCTGCTCCAAGCTGATCTATGCAGAAGCTCTGAACCATCCCTTTGACGAGCCGAAGCAATGGGAAATCCGAGAAATCAACGAGATTATGAACAACAGCATCGAGGGATGGACACCATTTTCAAATCCCCGTATCTTTGCTAAGTACGGCAGACAGCGAGGATGGGAACGCACCCCACCGTCCGGCAACGAGCTATCGGCAACAGGCTCAAATTTGCTTGACGGTTTTCGGGAACTGACCGAGGAAGAAGCCCGACAGATGGAACTTCCATTCTGAAAAACTGACCGTGTTGCCGAGCCAGTTGCTATCCCGTTGCCGACCCCGTTGCAGGGCTAATCCCTTAAAACCCCTTTATTTACAAGGAGTTTTCTTCTCCGGCAACGAAAGCAACGGAGAAATCAAAGAAAAAAGTAAAAATAGTAAAAGAGCCAGATAGGACTATGTTTGAGGTTTTTTGAAGCCCGTTGCCGGACTTCGTTGCCGCCCCTCACACCCTGTCTGGCTTTTTCCATTTCAAGGAGGTATTCAATGGCAAAAACAAAGAACACAGCACCCACAACCACCGAGCAGACCGCACCCGTCCTTGTCAGAAAGATTGGAAAGACCACCTACATGGTGGGCATCCATTTCAGTCAGACGAGCAAGGAAACAATGGACGATAAGGTGCTACGCCTTATCAAAAACGACATTCGCAACGCCGCCATGTGCGGATAAAACCATCGTCAAGGCAGGATGTGAGTTGTTCATAAAATGTTTGCAAATAAAATGCACATTCTGTCTTGACGAAACGCTTCCGAAAGG
>NZ_QUIK01000032.1:0-10294 GCF_003480105.1 Clostridium sp. AM42-4 | reverse complement strand
GAGAAGCCCCCACTTCAGGCGCTAGCTAAGTGGTGGGAGTATGTCACCAGCAGCAGACGGGATTTCATAACGGATATAGCTTTAGGGGATACACAATAAAAAGGGGACGGAGCATAAGTGGGAAGAATGGACAGAGAAACAGAAAAACGGATAAGAAAAAAAGATAAGAAAAAAAGCTTATGGATTAGTATTTTGGTACTGCTCATGCTGCTTTTGGTACCGGCTTCTGTTCATGCGTCTGAAATGAAAAGCAATGGAAAAACAGCTCAGGCAATGGAGAAAGAAAATAAAACCGTGAGAGTTGGCTATTTTCCATATGCCAATTTTCAGGAAGGCGGTTATGGGGAACACAAGCAGGGAGCAGGCTATGAATATCTCCAGAAGATTTCTTATATAACCGGCTGGAAGTATGAATATGTCTATGGCTCGTTCAAAGAGTGTCTGGATATGCTGGCAGATGGAGAAATAGATATACTTGGAAGTGTCAGTTATACACCGGAAAGGGCAGAAGCAATCAGTTTTTCTGATTATGCGGAGGGAACAGAACGATATTGGATCTATACCAGGGAGGATCATTTGAACCTTACGGATGGAGATTTAAAGCAGCTGAATGGCTGCCGTATCGGCGTTGCGGATGGAAGCTGTCAGAAAAAACTTCTGGAAAAATGGCTGGACAGCAATCAGCTTCATGCAGAGATTGTTGTCTGCAAAGGCTATGATGAAATAATAAAAAAACAGGATGCAGATGAACTGGATGCATTCGTGATCCCGGCACTATCTGTCGACAGTGATTTTATTGCAATTGCTAATATCGGTGTAAGTGACTGCTATTTCGGTGTATCAAAATCCAGACCGGATCTGTTAGAGGAATTAAATTCTGCCCTGGAAGAAATCAACAATACAAAAACGGACTACAGCAGCAAGCTGTATGCCCGTTATGAAGGGAAAGCAGCCATAAATTATGCACTAAATATGGAAGAAAAACAATGGCTGGCTGCCCATGAAAATACCATACGTGTGGGGTATCTAAAGGATAATCTTCCTTTTTGCGGTGAAGAAGACGGAAAACTGACAGGAATTCTCGGAACCGTTCTGGAGACTGTTCAGAAAAAATATGAAATCACGATCCAGGCAGTTCCCTGTTCCACGGGCATACAGATGAATGAGGCATTGCAGGCTGGTGAAATTGATATTGCCGGTCCTATCATTCAGGATTTTTATACGCAGGAACAGTTTCAGGTAGTTTTGACCGATAAAATCTTTGATATCACGCCGGTAGTTATTTACAAAGGAAATGACTACAGCAGCAGTCTCTCCGCAATCGCAGCAACAGAGACCTCACTGTATTCTGAATTGATGGTGTCCCTTCTTTTTCCGGACGCCGAGATCAAACAATATGACACACAGGAAGAATGCCTGGAGGCAGTAGCAAACGGAAAAGTGGGAGCAACTGTTATTCCGTCTTCCAAAATCAATCTTCTGAATGAAAGTTCATTGACCAAAAGTCTGTCATTTGCAGAGATGGCAAAACGGCAGGAATTAGGAATGTTTACGACGAGAGGAAACAGAAGAGCAGCTACCATTATCAATAAAGCAATTGATCAGTCCTCCGATATTCTAAATGGCGTTGTCCTTGCACTGAATTCTGTTTCAGAAAAGAAAATGACCCTGCAGGATGTCCTTGCAGAGTATGCCGGTTTAGTGACCGGAGTCTCCTTTGCGATTATTTTTGTACTTCTTCTTCTGGTTTATTCGCTTTTGGTAAGCAGGAAAAAACAGATGGAAGCATTGAAGGAAGCACAGAATGCAAATGCGGCGAATATTGCGAAAACAACGTTCCTGAATCACATGTCCCATGACATCCGGACACCGATGAATGCGATCGTCGGATTTACCGATATTGCCTTGAAGCTGAAACCGGACAGGAAAGTGGAAAATTATCTGAAAAAGATCAGGCAGAGTTCCGAATATCTGATGACCCTGATAAATGATGTGCTGGATATCAGCCGCATTGAAAGTGGTAAACTGGAATATAAACCAGTGCCGGTGGATTTGGGGGATATGGTTAATACGGTTTTGTCGATTGCAAGAGGCTATACGGAAAACCGCGACCTTATTTTTACGGTTTCAATAGAAAAACTTAAAAATCCTTATGTGATGGCAGATGAACTCAGGATCAGGGAGGTATTGCTCAACATTATCAGCAATGCAGTCAAATTTACAAAAGATGGAGGTACCATTTCATTTGCTGCAGAAAGCCGTCCGGGTAAAGATGAGCAGCATATCATTGTGCGCTTTCGCATATCAGATACCGGAATTGGTATGAGCGAGGAGTTCCAGACCAGAATATTTGATGAGTTCAGTCAGGAAAATAACGGAGCAAGAACCAGCTATAAGGGAACCGGACTGGGGATGGCGATTGCCAAACGGTATGTAGATCTTATGGGTGGAAAAATTGAAGTCAGCAGCAGACAGGGCGTTGGCTCGACATTTACTGTCGAAATTCCATTGCTTATAGCAGAACATGTACCGGCTGAAAAGGAAGAAAAGCTCAGGAACGATATTGCTGTACGTGGTTTACATGTCCTTTTGGCAGAGGACAATGATTTAAATGCAGAGATAGCCGTAACTCTATTGGAAGAAAAAGGGATGATCGTAACCAGGACTGCCGATGGAAAATCTGCGCTCACGCAGTTTTGCAATACAGCTCCGGGGACCTTTGAGCTGATCTTGATGGATATCATGATGCCGGAAATGAACGGATATGAAACAACAAAAGCCATAAGGAATATGCCGGATCGCCCGGACGGAAAGAAGATTCCCATTATAGCAATGACAGCAAATGCATTTGCAGAGGATATACAGGCAGCTTTGGATGCCGGGATGGATGGTCATGTGGCAAAGCCAGTCGATATGGGTGTGTTGCTGTCTGTCATCACAAAATATATAAAACGATGAAGAACCTGGCGGTTTGAGGGAGAAAACAACAATGTATAAACGTAGAAAAAAAACAGCCGTACTATGTGCAGGAATATTTGCGGTTTTGGGAATGTGGATACTATGTTCCGTACATTGCTGGGCTGCCGAGACGCAGTATGATGACAGGCAGCAGACCATTCATGTCGGTTCATTTGAGGATACCTTCGATTATGTTGATGAGTACGGGGTTAGACGCGGCTTCGGCTACGAACTCATGCAGGCTCTGGCAGGCTATACCGGATGGAAGTTTGAGTATGTGAAATGTGACTGGTCCAACTGCTTTGATAAGCTTGAAAACGGTGAGATTGATATCATGGGAGATATTTCCTATACCGATGAACGGGAACAAAAGATGCTGTATTCGGAGGAACCAATGGGAGAGGAAAATTATATCCTCTATGCCGATCTGTCAGATACAGATGTCGTGACATCGGATTTTCGGTCTATGGACGGGAAGCGCGTAGGCGTGCTCTTAGGTACAGAGCCTGAAGTCATGCTGACAGAATGGGAAAAAAAGAATGGCATACATACAGAACACGTAAATGTATATAATAATGACGATGTCGAAAAGAAATTGGCGGATCATGAGATTGATTGCTTTGTGTCTCTGGAGGAATCCTTCTGGTCTGAACAGGGAATCTCATCCGTTACCACGGTGGGAAAATCAGGCATATATTTTGTGATAAACAAAGAGCGCAGCGATATCAAGGCGGAGCTGGACTGGGCTATGCGTCAGCTGGAGCAGGACAGTCCGTTCTTCCGGGCAGATCTGTATAAGAAGTATTTTGCGCTTGATTACAGCCAGAGTCTTACTGGCAAAGAAAAGGCATGGCTGGAGGAGCATGGCAGCATCCGGATCGGATTTATGGACAATGCTCCGTCGGTTTTTTCCATGGATGAAGAGACCGGCAGGCTTACGGGTACGCTGTCGGAATATATTTCTTATGCCGTAGACTGTCTGGGGAATCAGACACTGAAATTTGATATACAGGCATATGAGAATTATGAAGAAATGATTCAGGCCTTACAGGATCACGAAATTGACATGATTTATTATGTCGGCAGAAATCCTGATTTTGCGGAGAAACATGGCTTTACGCTGACAAATGCAGCCTGGACCTACAGCCTGATGGCGGTAACGGATGAACAGCATTTTAATGAGAATGAAGTGTATACAGTCGCTGTACCAGGGAAAAATGAGGCCTTAAAACAGCATATTATGTTCAGCTATCCTCAATGGAGACTGGTCAGTTACGATTCGCTTCCGGATGCGGCAGATATGCTCATGAATGAAAAGGCAGACTGTTTTCTCCTGGGAACCAGTAAAGCACTGAAATATGATAATCATCAGGATTTCAAGAGCATTCCGCTTACAAAAACAATGGAGGCCTGCTTTGCCGTGAGAAACGGAGAGGGAACTCTTTTGACGATACTGAATAAAACGCTGAAGACCATGCCGTCTGATATGATTATGAGTGCACTGGCAATCTATGACAGTACGGCGGATAAGGTGACGTTTTCTGATTTTATAAAAGACAATCTGCCGGTTGTGTTTCTCACTTCAGGGATATTTACATTCAGCATTATTGGTGTTGTCCTTGTACTTTTAAGAAAGGCCAGGAAGGCAGAAGCTTCTGCAAAGCTTGCTGCAGATGATACACAAAAGCTGAATGACAGGCTGGAAACCGCCCTGAAAAAAGCAGAGGCGGCCAGTCTCGCAAAGACCCGTTTTCTTAACAATATGTCGCATGACATCCGAACTCCTATGAATGTCATTCTGGGCTATGCACAGCTTATGGAGGATGAGCTGAAAGAAAAGGACCTGCCGGAAACAAAAGAACATCTGGAAAAACTGCAGCAGTCCGGAAAGCTTCTTCTGTCCATCATAAATAATGTACTTGATATGGCCAGGATCGAGAGCGGGAAAATGGAGATTGATGAGAGCTATAGCCGGATTGAAGATATCCGTCAGTCTGTGTTTACAGTTTTTGATGCCGAAGCAAGGAAAAAGAAGATTGCTTTTCGTTACTCGGTGAGTGTAGAGCATGAGCATGTACTGACGGATGTTACCAAGGTAAAAGAGATATTTGTCAATATCCTGAGTAATGCCATGAAATATACTCCTTCCGGTGGCTCTGTTACGGTAAGCCTGGAGGAACTGCCATGCGATGAGCCTGGATACATGATTGTGAGGACCAGGGTAAGCGATACGGGAATCGGTATGAGTCAGGATTATCTGACAAGGATTTTCGAAGCCTTTACCCGTGAGAAAAACACTACAAGGAGTAAAATTGCTGGAACCGGACTTGGAATGTCCATTGTAAAGAGATATGTGGACCTGCTTGGTGGAACAATACAGGTAGAGAGCGAGCTCGGAAAGGGCAGTACCTTTACCGTTACGCTGAAACTCAAAATAGCAGATGAAAGCTATTATGAAAACAGGCAGATCGAAAATCCTGAAACAGGCACGGAAATCCTGGAAGGCAGGAATATCCTTATAGCAGAGGATAATGATCTGAATGCGGAGATTGCAGAGGCAGTCCTTAAGCGTGCCGGTATGAAAACAGAGCGCGTGGTGAATGGTATTCAGTGTGTCAACATGATAATAAAAATGCCGGCGGGCACCTATGATATGATCCTCATGGATATCCAGATGCCTGAAATGGATGGCTATGAGGCAGCACGGGCAATCCGGCAGCTGCCGGATCGGGAGAAGGCATGTATCCCGATCATTGCAATGACGGCAAATGCATTTGAGGAAGATAAGAAAGATGCCATGGCAGCCGGAATGAACGGTCATATGGCAAAGCCGATCCAGGTAGAACAGCTGCTGTCAATGTTAGCGGAAATGATGTGCAAAAAATAATACCTTTTTTAGCTGTGGTTGCCCTCCTGGACATTCTCTGCTATGATAGAATACAGTCTCGTTTTTTACAGTCCAAATTTGAAAAACACCGCTGGAAGCCTCATTTTATATAGCTTTCTCGGCGGTGCCTTTTCGTTTTACTATATAGTCTTTTTTCCTACCAGATATGGTTTGGAAAAATTTTTTATGATTTTACAGGTGGCTGTTTGCTCAGTTTCTGAATCTCCTTCATTTTTCGCTTTGTAATAAATTCATAATCCGTTTCAAACCCACATATTTTGTGTAAGGCATCTGTGATAGAGTTGCGGATAATTCATCGAGGCCATGCTGCATCGGAAACTCAGCACGGCGGATATTCTCATTGATGATCACACGCCGAATTTGCACCGCTGGGAGGAAGCGGGCGGTCTTGGCGTGAAGTGGCTGAACGAGATCAATGGCAATAACGGTCGCTTTGAGGGTACACGTGTTGGCAGTACGGAAGAATTACGCGAGGTGCTAGATGCGGCATGCGCGGGATTTTATTGCCAAGCGGGAAGCGCCTGCTTTCGTCAAGCATTTGGACCTATATCGTAGATGATGACATCGTGATTAATGGTTGGTATTTCCTGGACGGCGAACCCAAACTCTATGTCAGAGATACACCTGATACAAGTTCTGTGGCATGGGGACGAAATCAGATGAGCAGATATAAGACCTATGCTGCCCGAGAGTGGATGTACCGATATTCGGAATACACTTTGTATCGCGAGCTCTACCTGTTTACACCGCATCTTGCTACTATCAACAACCTTGGATCTCCGGTCATCAAGACCGCAGATAAGACCATGAAAATCACATTTTATTAGAGAGCGTATGAAGAATCGTTTCGGGCTTTTTCTTTTTGCTCCAAAGTACGATAAGTGCCAACACATGGTTTCTGCCATCGAGGTAACCAATATTATATACATTTTCTAATGCGTTCATTATAAAACCCTCCGTATTCGAAGATAGCATAGAACACGGAACGAGGCTCGTCCATTCACTGGACGGTATAGAAGTATATATCTGTAATAAAGTTAGGCTCGTTGCACTGAAAAAATGTGCAAGGAGCTTTTTTAAAGGAGAAACAACATCATGAAAGAATTCTGGAACACGATTCAATTTGTATTTGCGGCAGTCGGAGGTTGGCTTGACTACTTCCTTGGCGGCTGTGATGGTCTGCTTACGCACTGCTTGCCTTTGTGGTGATTGATTACATCACCGGGGTAATGTGTGCCGTTGCGGACAAGAACCTCTCCAGCGAGGTCGGCTTTAAGGGAATCTGCCGCAAGGTGCTGATTTTCCTGCTCGTGGGCATTGACAATGTGCTGGATGTGCAGGTGATCGGGACAGGCAGTGTGCTGAGAACTGCAGTGATTTTCTTCTACATCTCTAATGAGGGAGTGAGCCTTCTGGAGAACGCAGCTCATCTTGGCCTGCCTGTGCCGGAGAAAATCAAAATCATATTAGAGCAGCTCCATGACAGAGCAGAAAGCGAGGATAAGTAAAATGGGATATACAAACAGTTCTCTGGTGTCCTACACCAAGCTCAGTCCGAACCACTCCGGGCAGCGTACGCACAGTATCGACTGCATCACGCCACACTGCGTGGTCGGTCAGTTATCAGCTGAGAGCATCTGCTCATGCTTTACCAGTCCGTCCAGACAGGCAAGCTGCAATTATGGCATTGGCAAAGACGGCCGAATTTCTCTCTGCGTGGAGGAAAAGAACCGCAGCTGGTGTTCTTCATCCAATGCCAATGACCAGCGTGCCGTCACCATCGAGTGTGCCAGTGATATGTTAGAGTCGTATGCGATGAACAGAGCCGTCTACGATTCTCTTGTCAAGCTCTGAACCGACATCTGCAAGAGAAACGGCAAGAAAAAGCAATTTTGAGAAGTTAAAGATTGACTGTGACTTCTACGAAAGATATATTATATTTGTGATTTTATAGGTATCAGGAATCTCATACAAAGGAGATATTAAAAACACATATGAAAGATAATGTAGCAAAGGTGATCTATCGGCTGTTGCTTGTGATTACCGCAATTGTAACTGCCATTATTGTGGGCTTTACAATTGTTCAAATGGGTGTTTTTTCACCAGAACCGAAAGTAGAAGTAACGGCCAAGTATACAGGTAAAGATGTCCCAGAGTTGCGAATCGCTACGGACTATGATTTTTGCCCAAACGCATATATCAACAGCAAGGGCGAATTGTCCGGGCTATATATTGAAATTATGACAGAGCTTGCGAATCAACTGGAAATGAAACCAGTGTTTCTGACAGACAATTGGCTTGGCTGTAGAGCGAAATTGGAAAGCGGAGAGGCAGATGTCCTTCTTGGGCTGGAAATATTCTCCAACATGAAAGGGACGCTGCATACGATTCCAATGGCATCAGATGAATTGTGTATGTTTGGCAAACAAAAGGCACTAAGTGCTGCTGCGCTTTCTGGTAAACGGGTTTCCATTATGGCACGCTCCGTAATCATAGGACTTTTTGATTTGCAATGTGAATATGTGGAGTACAATACAAACACGGAAATCCTTCAGGCTGTGGAAAACGGAGAGGTTGATTTTGCCATCTGCCATAGTGCAGTCGGAGAAAAAATCATTGAAAACAGCAATCTGGATTTGGTAAGGGGCGCATCCATTATGAAGAGCTTTCCGTCAATCGCCGTAAAGGATACCAATCCGGAACTGCAGGCCAAGCTGAATACAGCCCTGCAGGCCATGGCTGAGGATGGAACACTGTACAAGCTGAAAACGAAATGGATTATAGATTTCACACGAAATCACTCTCTCGATTATGTGTTGGAGAATAATCAGGCGTTCTATATTATTTCAGTCATGTCAGTTATTCTGCTTTTGATTATCTCCGCAGTGTTTCGGATGTATGCAAGCAGTCAGGAGCGGCATATTAAAGAACTCCTGGTTTACCAGAAGAATCTGGAAGATTCTAACGTAAAGGCAGAGCGTGCCAATCGTGCAAAGTCTGACTTTCTTTCCCATATGTCTCATGATGTTCGAACACCGTTAAATGGAATCGTGGGAATGTCAGGGATCATTCGAAAGAATATTACGAATCCACAGCGTATTAAGGAATGTTTGGATAATATAGATATTGCATCCGGTCATCTTCAGTCTATGCTCAGTGATGTTCTGGATATGAGCAAACTGGAAAGCAGAGAAATTGAATTGGAGCATGTTGCTTTTTCTCTGGACGAGGAGTTAGAAAATGTGCAGGCAATTGTGATAGGTAAGCTGCAGGAGGGAAACATAGATTTAATCATCCGGGATGACCAGGTTCAGCATCGCTTCCTCATCGGAAGTGTGATGCATTTTCGCAGAATACTGCTCAATCTCCTCAGCAATGCAATCAAATATTCTAAAGAGAACGGACATGTACAGACAATCGTTTCGGAAATAGATGGAAACAGCGAAAATAGTACTGTTTTAGAGATAAAGGTGCAGGACGATGGTATCGGAATGAGTCGGGACTTTATCGAGAATGACCTGTATAAACCTTTTACGCAGGAACATAAAACAGCACGCACAAAGTATAAGGGAACCGGTCTTGGAATGGCAATTGTCCATGAACTTGTAAATGCAATGCAAGGCACCATTCAGGTGGATAGTGTTCTGGGGAAGGGGACAACCTTTACTGTTACGTTGCCGTTTGAAATTGGTGTTTCACCGAAGGGGCAGGAAGAAAAAGATGATAAGAGCGGAGACCTTCAGGGGATGCACTTGCTTGTGGTGGAAGATAATGATCTGAACCGTGAAATTACACAGTGCGTCTTAGAAGAGGCCGGGGCAGAAGTCGAGACTGCAGCAGACGGAAAGCAGGCAGTGGAAATCTTCAGCAGCGCAAGAGAGAGCTACTATGATGTAATCCTTATGGATATCATGATGCCAGTTATGGATGGTATAGAGGCCACCAGAACGATTCGCAGTCTGGCCAGAAAGGATGCACAGAACATTCCCATCATTGCTGTTACAGCAAATGCCTTCACGGAGGACAGAAAGAAAACGGAGGAAGCAGGCATGAACGGGCATATTTCCAAGCCGATTGATGAGAAAAAACTGCTGGGTGTAGTGGCGAATTACAAAAAAGCGTAAGTGCATTTTATGAAGATGGTCACATCGTGACAAAAAACTTAACAGGCTGAATAACTGGTATAGAAGCAATGCCCATCGAGGAGTCAAATCCTTGGTGGGCATTATTTTTTTGCCTTTCAGTTCTTAAAGCGTGACCTTTTGTCCTTTCACCTGTAGAGGGCAGACAACACGATATGCACCCTCGGAACGGAGGTCATAGCATGACAGAATCACAGAAATAACAGATCATATCCTTCCGCAGACAGGGCATCGGATATTTGAAAAAATGCACGCCGCATTCTCGTTACTTTAGTGATGAGTTAGG
>NZ_QUIK01000031.1:235-15816 GCF_003480105.1 Clostridium sp. AM42-4 | reverse complement strand
TGAAATCCTTGAGAACAAGCTGTCAACTTTTTTTATACCACATCACTCAATATCCCGTCTTATCTGCTGTTCCAGTTCACGAAGTGAGGGTTTTTCCCGTTTTCCCTTTGGTGTCGGGTCTGTGGGTGTCAATCTCCAAGCATACACATATTTTGTGTTTCCAAATGCGTCTACATATTTATATAAGTATTTCCCGTCTGTTCGTTGGCTCTCTCCAGTATGCAGGATACGACCTTTGTTATCCCGTCTTTTTTCTTTCATGGTGTCTGCTCCTTTCCTTGTTGGAAAGAGCCTTGATATGACTTGTGTTCATCATAACACATACAAGGCTCATTTGCATTAGATTGCGTCCAATTTGTCAATAACCTGTTCAAACTGTCGGCGTTTAATCTGTATGCGGTTGCCATTCATAATGAGCCAGCCAGCGTCCTTGTTTTCCTCTGCTAAGCGTCTTAACTTGTTTTCTCCGATACGGAAATACTTTGACGCTTCTTCAATGGTAAGGGTGTATTTTTCCCATACGGGAATATCGTTGTTATTCATCAGATACCCCCTTTCCCATGTTTCGTGTCATACTGGATATAGGGGATAAGGTCGGTGCGGTTTATCCTCTGTAAATGGGCGGTTAATTTACTGGAAAGGGAATTGCTGTATCTTGCCTTATCAAGCATAGTTCCCACTTTTTCCAGTCCGCCTAATGCGTCATGTTCTTCCAAGAAGTAAAAACTTTTGACAGCGGAAATCACGCCACCCTCTGTGAGCCATTGCTGTGTTTCTTCAAGGGAATTTTGCTGTTTTGGTACTTGCAGTTTTAAGACTTCCACAGCCCCTAAAAAGCGTTCCCAAAACCGACAAGTTTTCCATCTGCTCTTATTACTTTCGTTTCTGTTTGGTACGACAAAGCGTAGGTTGTTTGCCAATAGACCGAAAGCCAGTTCTCCAAGTTCCAGCGGTCTTTCCTTGAATGTCATGGCAAAAGCATGAGCCTTATCATCACGCAGTTGCATTTCTGTCCGTTTCCAACTGCCGACTTCCTCAAGCGTCTTATTATGTTTTGAACAGACTTCCTTATCCTTATCATAAAAGCGGTAGGACAATCCCGATTTACCAGCACCGATATAAACAGTCTTTGCGGTGTCGAAATCATCAAACTTGCTTTCGTCAAAGTGGTAGCCCTCACTATTCGAGATAAATTCCTCTTTTTCGCATTTCTTCTTTATCTGCTCTATGGTAAAAAATGGCTTTTCGTTTTTATCATCAATGGCAATATCAAGCCTTGTGAAGTGGAAGTTATCCTGTCCGTATCTTCGCTCACAATGTTTGAACATATCCCCAAAAGTACAATTCCTACTGTCGAGAATACGGAAAATATCATCACACCCTCTGCCGGTCATAACAAGATAACAGCCTAACCCTTGTGGGTTATCCTCTGTTTTTCTTGCGTCGCCCGATACATAAATATCTCCAATCTGCCAGCGTGCTTGATAGGTTTTGTATTTAATGCTTGCCGGATAGACATTGAAAATGTCAGTCGGTAAACCTAAAATGTGCATGATGACATCTTCAGCAGTTGCCGTTTCAAATACAATGCTGATGTAATCAATCTTAACGGATAAATTTTTGTGTGTAGTTATAGTGCATTACTCCTTTCGTATGTCCCGTTTTTTGCGGTGTAAAAATTGTGTTTTTTCCTTTATTTATCACAGTTTCTAGGTACTATGACATGTATGCGCAGGGCGGTGTTACATATACGCCCTTTATGAACGCCTAAAGGCGTTCCCTTTCTTCCTGTGTCTGATCCGTTCTTAACGCTCACGAGCCTTGTAAGGCTCGTGGCTAAACGGAACAGCCCCAGTCAGAAACCTTATTTTCGGTCTGATAGTCTATGCTTATTCATGCTATCAAAATGAAAATACATCTTTTCTATGCTTACTCAAGCGTGTGATTGACCCTAGCGTGCTTAATCACTCTATCTGATACGATAATAACGCCATTAGAATTACTTGTCAAGAAGTTTTTGTTGACTTTTAGATATATATTAAGTATGATATGCTTATAAATACCAAGAAAAGCAATGAAAGGAGTGTTTATACTAAGTCATGGAGCATTACGAAAAGAAAATCAGTTTCTTAGGAGAGAACATACAGACCATAAGAAAGCATAGAGGAATGAAACAACAGGAACTTGCGGACAAAATCGGTATCAATATGCAGAGCCTTTCCAAGATTGAACGTGGCGTGAATTATCCTACCTTTGATACGCTGGAAAAGATAATGGACGTGCTGGGAGTAACACCCAATGAATTATTGTCGGGAGAATGGAAGTATATTGACCACACCGAGCCCTATATCATGGATATTATCAAACGGGAACAAGACTTCAATGTTTCCTTAGATTACCTGTCTGAAAATGAATTTTTCGATGATGAAAAAGAATGCACATTTTACAAGGCATATAAACTCATACAGTATATCCATAACTACATTACCAATGAGGTTACGGAGTTGGAAGAACTTATGGAAATCAAGCAGTTGATACAGCGTCAAAAACTGGAACGCATGATAAAAGTACATAAGGAAATGCGAGGGTTAGACCGATACAGAGAACAGCCCAAAGAGTATAAATACCATGACCCTTATGATGATTGGATATTTCGTCAGCTTGCGGATATAGACAACAGAAACAACATTCCCGACACTTCTCCACAAGTAGACTTCAATGAAGCAGACTATGAAGATTATCTAAAGGCGAAATGGAACAGAGGTCTTTAATTTCCTCTTGCATGGAAGATACAGCAAACAAAAAGCCCAGTAAAGAGTGCAAAGCACCACCAATGGTGGCAAGGCTCTTGACAGGGCTTTTTCTTTTCTGTTGTGGGGTAATCAAGAGGAAGAAAGAAAAAGTGTGCATTTTTGTTCCATAAATGCTAAGGGTATGCTGATTTTTATTGTGGCGGATATATGGAACTGTTATAATATGGATATGAAGAAAGCGACAAATTTGAAAGTGTTAATAATTTTCAAACAGCCTCATTGCATGGAAATAAGAAACAGACTATCCTTAAAGTAGGAGGTGGCACAAATGGCAAATGAAGATAAAAAAGATTTTAATGCTATGTTGCATGATAGTAAGGATATGCCAAAATTTCAAATTATCATAGACCAGAAAAGTATTGAGAAATATGGTGGAAACAAAATGTATTTTGCTCCCCCGATTGACTATGACAAAGTAATGAAAAAAGTTCCGTATGGTAAAGTGATTACGGTTGGAAAAATACGAGAACACTTTGCAAAATTGAGTGGTGCAGATTTTACAGAGCCGATTACAGCGGGTATATTTGTTTCTATTGTAGCGTGGGCGAGTTATCAGCGTTCCGAAGATGAAACACCCTATTGGAGAACATTAAAAGCAAACGGAGAATTAAATGCTAAATATCCAAATGGTATTGAAGCACAGAAAGAAAAATTAGAAGCAGAGGGACATACCATTATTCAAAAGGGGCGTAAAAATATACGATACTATGTAAAGGACTATGAAAATTCTCTTTTTGATTTGAAATAGGCAAATTCTATTTCACAATTTCATATCTCTATACACAAAGCAGTTAGTCTTAGGATTGACTGCTTTTTTCATACCTAAATTTCAGATTGGAGTGATGAAATGGTGTTTGTTAGAGCTGTTCAGTAAGATTATCGGTGCATAAAATTTTATTGTGGTGCAGATATGAAAATGATATAATGTGGATATGAAGAAAGCGACAAACTTGAATTTGTCGAGCTGGTTAGTTCGAGATAATTTTGAGTTTGTTAAGATGTGGTGCACTTGATGGAATCACAGGTACGACATCATATTATGGAGGATGAAATAGATGATAGGTTTGATTGTTGCGAGGTCAAAGAATAATGTTATAGGCAAGAATGGTAATATACCATGGAAAATAAAGGGAGAACAAAAGCAATTTAGAGAGTTAACAACGGGTAATGTGGTTATTATGGGGCGAAAGTCTTATGAAGAAATCGGTCATCCGTTGCCTAATAGAATGAATATTGTTGTTTCCACCACAACAGAGTATCAAGGAGATAATTTAGTTTCAGTTAAATCATTAGAAGATGCATTATTATTGGCTAAAGGACGAGATGTATACATATCTGGTGGATATGGACTATTTAAGGAAGCTTTGCAAATAGTAGATAAAATGTATATCACAGAAGTAGATTTAAATATTGAAGATGGAGATACATTCTTTCCAGAATTTGATATCAATGATTTTGAAGTTTTGATAGGGGAAACACTTGGTGAGGAAGTGAAATATACGAGAACATTTTATGTAAGGAAAAATGAATTGAGTAGATTTTGGATTTAGGGTGTTTTCATAAATATATTGCTTTTTATGCATATATAAATTGTTGTAAGACAAATTCCAGTTTGAAAAGGGGAAATGAAAAAGTGGCAATTTCAAATATAAATACAATTATTAGTAATGATATTCAAAAAGTTTGGAACATTGTTTTAGCTGTTGATAAATATAACTCATGGCGAAGTGATTTGAGCAAAACAGAAATAATAAATGACAAACAATTTATTGAATACACAAAAAATGGATATGCTACTACATTTACCGTTACCGTTGCAGAACCATATAAACGCTGGGAATTTGATATGGAGAATAGCAACATGAAAGGTCATTGGATTGGTGTTTTTATAGACAAAGGGAATGAAACACAAATAGACTTTACAGAAAATGTGATACCTAAAAAGTGGTTTATGAAACCTTTTGTAAAAACCTATTTGAAAAAACAACAAAAGCAATTTGTTCTGGACTTAAAGAAAGCATTGGAATAATAAAATTCAAGATTGGAGGGTTGGAAATGGCTTCAAGTAAAGATTATTTACAATTTGTTTTAGAACAATTATCAGAATTACAAGAAATAACATATCGTGCAATGATGGGAGAATTTATTATTTATTATCGTGGAAAAATCGTTGGCGGTATATATGATGATAGGTTACTTGTAAAACCAACAAAGTCTGCAATTTCTTATATGCCGACAGTTACTTATGAAATTCCATACGAAAACGCCAAAGAAATGTTATTGGTGGAAGAAGTTGATAATAAAGATTTTCTGACGGGGTTATTTGATGTGATGTATGATGAACTACCAACGCCAAAACCTAAAAAGAAAAAATAAACAGCTTCTAGTTTACAATTTCATATCCATATACACAAAGCAGTTAGTTTTAGGATTGACTGCTTTTTAAAAAGACACCATTTAGGTGTAATGATGTCTTTTGGGTGTTATTTTATAGGTCATATCAAGGCTCATTCAATCGTGGTAAATTCGTGGTAAAATGAGTTTTTTCTATACTTCAAAATACTTGAAAGTATAGTGTTTATGCGGATAATCGAAAATTAGATATAAAATTTATATGAATCTCTATAACCATTACTTTCATTTCTCGAAGGCTCAATAAGTTTTTCCTTTTCATAAAAACGGATATTAGAACGGGATAAACCTGTTCGCTCTTCTACGTCTTTTATAGTCATATTATGCCCTCCTTTCGAGCAACTCTATTTTACTTAATAATAAGCTATAAACAAGGTTTACAGTCAAGCATTTATCAAAAAAACTATAGTTGTTGATAAGGACATGAAAAGCTGTCCAAAATAGAAGGTGAACCGGATTGCTGCTCCGACTCAATCTTCCACATGGAATACATCTTCCACCAGCATATTAAAGTACTTTGATATCCGCAGCATAAATTCGGCAGATGGGGTGCTGTCCCCACGCTCTATCCTGCCGACAGTTTTGGTGCTGTATCCAATAGCAGCGGCAAGGTCATCCTGGTAAATGCCTCGCTGTTCACGTATTTCTCTTATATTATTGGTAACCGCCATAAAAATCCCTTCTTTCAGTTCTATAGATATTTTCTTATTGTCAATTATGCAAAATAATGTGTCCGATAAAAATGACTTGCAATTTTATCGGCAATGTCCTGTAATAGCACAAGCATCAGATTTTCCAAGAACTTTTCCAAATATGTCTAAGCGGTCATTTTCACTAACCTTGATAGGTGCATACTTTTCATTGAGTGAGATAAGGAAAATTCCTTCTTTATCGTTTTGTAATTTCTTAATATAGGCTTCTCCGTTTAGAGCGAAGATGCCGATTTCTCCATTAGCAACAGATTCCTGCTGTAATATCCATGCAATCTGACCATCGTGGAATTCTGGTTCCATACTGTCACCACTAATACGGACACCGAAAGTAGTATCTTCTGGCAGGATAGATTCATCTATGCGTACAGTCTCTTTCGGTCCATCTACAAGGAAGTTACCGGTTCCGGCTGATACAGCATTTTCAAAAATATCAATGCTACGGAATGGAATTATCTTAGCAGTCTGCTTTTCATACATTCCGGATGCGTGGAGCAGATTGATATAATCCATAGCTTTTTCCCTGCCTTCATCAGTTAGTGATGAGAAAGGATCGGCAGGATTTACTCCAAAATATGCCTCATACATGTTAGTAATACCAAGGATTCTACACACTTTGTAAAATATGGTAACGCTTGGTTCAGCAAGATTTCTCTCCCAGTTGGATATGGCTTTATAGGAAATGGTAATGCCTTCCTTTGCCAGTTCATCAGCGAGATCCTGTTGGAGCAAGCCTTTCTTTTTTCTATATGTTGAAATGATTTCTCCGATTGAGTACATACATACGCCTCTTTTCTTTCATTTTGTTGATTTCAAATGTCTCTTTTCACTCCATAGTATATAGCAATAGTGCCAATTATTCAAGTTAAAAATCCAATATAATGAGAAAAAGGACACATGTGTCCGTTGACAGTCGATTATTCTTGGGGTTATACTATGCCCTGTAAGGAACATTACTCATATACTTGGACTAAAGGTTATGGTAGTGACAGATTAAATGCAGCAGGAGGTTATGCAGATGGGAGACAGGGTAATACTTCATTCAGATATCAACTGTTGCTATGCTTCGATTGAGCATCTGCATCATCCGGAGCTTGCAGGAAAGCCACTGGCAGTAGGCGGTGACCCGGAGGCAAGACATGGGATTGTCTTAACAGCCGACTATATTGCCAAGAAGTACGGTGTGAAAACAGGAATGGCACTCTGGCAGGCAAAGCAGGTCTGTCCTGACATAACGTTTGTTTCACCAAGAATGGACTTATATCTTCGATTCTCAAGAATGGCACATGAGATATATGCAGAATATACGGACAGGCAGGAGCCATATGGAATTGATGAGTGCTGGCTTGATGTGACAGGGAGCAGCTCCCTTAAAGGGGATGGATTGCTCATTGCACAGGAAATCAGCAGGAGAATGAAGTCAGAGCTTGGCATCACAGTAAGTGTTGGTGTTTCTTTCAATAAGATATTTGCAAAGCTTGGTTCAGACTATAAGAAACCTGATGCAATCACAACTATGTATAAGAGTGAGTTTAAGCAGAAGGCATGGTCACTTCCGGTGGCAGATCTTCTATACGTTGGCAAAAGTACGAACAGAAAGCTTGCATTATTTGGTATTAAAACCATAGGTGATCTTGCAAGAGCAGATGAAGATGTGCTTAACAGTCACCTTGGAAAGATGGGCAGTATCTTATGGTCATTTGCGAATGGCTATGATGATTCACCTGTCAAGCTAGAGAATACCCACGCTCCAATCAAATCGGTGGGAAACAGCACAACGACTCCAAAGGATTTAGTATGTGATGAGGATGTAAAGATTGTTCTTTATATTCTGGCTGAGAGTGTTGCAGCAAGACTTCGTGAGAATGGATTCCGGTGCAGAGTGGTTGAGATAAGTGTCAGGGATAATGAGTTATTCTCTTTTATTCGTCAGAAAAAGATTGACCATGCAACGAATATCACCGGAGAGATAGCTGCATATGCTTATCAGATATTTAAGGAAAACTATAACTGGAGCAAGCCGATCCGCAGTGTTGGTGTCCGAGGTGCAGACTTAGTAACAGATAATTATTGGGAACAGATTGATTTGTTCTCAAGTGTGGAGAAGCGTGAAAAGCAGATGAAGATGGATTCAGCGGTGGATGAGATACGCAGAAGATTTGGATTTTACAGTATCCAGAGGGGACTCATGTACCGGGACAGGATTCTGTCGGCAGTCAATGCAAAAGAAGAACACACAGTACATCCACATGGGTATTTTGGATAAAGAGGGAGGCGGAACATGAGCGAAGCAGCAAGAATTGATCTGGTAGACAGAGCACCATTGACGGAGAAGCAGCAGAATGTGTATGAAAGCATTATGCAATATCAGCGTGTGAATGGTTATGCTCCTACTATCAGGGAGATATGCAAGATGGTAGGGGTGGCATCGACTTCAAGTGTTTATGCACATCTGAAAATATTAGAAGAAAAAGGCTATATAGCAAGGAAGATGGATGCTTCCAGAGCAATAGCAATCTTGTAAGGAAGGTGATTACATTGAGCAATAAGGTATATGTTGATGTACTTGCAGAGTTTTCAAAGGACGGACTGCTCATTCCCAAAGAGATAACATGGGAAGATGGCAGAAAGTATGAGATTACACGAGTAAAAGACAAGCGCAGAGCAGCCAGTACAAGGGCTGGCGGCGTTGGAGAGCGTTATACCTGTGTGGTAGATGGAAAGGAAATATTCCTTTTCTATGAAGATAACAATATGTGGTTTATGGAAAGAGCCGGAGCCTGATGTGATTGTGTGCTTACAGCACAATTCATATCAGTTGGCTTTAGATCAGCAAAGCCGGGGAATGTGCAGACATTCATCGGAACTCTCGGCAAAAGGCTTGCAAAGGTGATTTCCCTTTCCTTTACGAGTACAGAATTGTAGATTGATGATTTTGTATGAATAAGGAGCGAACTGAATTGAACAAAGAAAATGTTATAGAAATTAGATGTAAAAAATGCAACAAGTTAATGATGGAATATTTTGTATGCGGTGATGATTCCACTGTGGCACTTCAGAATATTGGAATTAAGTGTGACAGATGCAAGCGAGTGATGATACTCAAGAAGTATTCCGAGGGAATGATGAAGGAACATTCTGAGAATGGAACTTTCAGAATATAACGATTGAAAATTAAATTATAGCCCACCTGATAAGGGCACATCAAAAGATGGAAGCACCAGAGACGCAGGGGAAACGAACAGTATTTATGATACTGGTTTCCTCGTGCGTCTTTTTGTGCTGTAAAGGTAATCCGACTTGTTCGTTTCCAAGGGCGGCAAGGAGGATTTATGAGCAGTAAAGCACAGGCAAGAGAAAAGGATTATGAGAGAGGATTACGAATTGCTGATAGAAGAAAGGCGATTGGATTGTCACAGGATGAGTTAGCTCATAGAGCTGGCATAGGCAGACAGGCATTGTCGGCTATTGAAAATGGTGGAGATTTTAAGACAAAGACATTAGATAGTCTGGCAATCGTACTAGGTGTATCTGTTGATTTCATTATGTATGGGGAGAATGAAGAAAAATCAGAACTGTTATCTGAGGCAATGGATGTTCTTTCAGATATGGATGAATTGCAGATAAGACAGTGCCTTGCAATGATGAAAGCGATGAAAAGAGTGTCAGTTGAAAAGTGATTGTCGTGTTTACACGACATAATTGTCGCCTGTACACGGTCGGCAATTAAGGTGTGGCAGATTACAATATACTTGTGCTTGAGATACAGCACACCACGAGAGTGGAGGCGCCAAAACTCTCCAATACGAAATCGTAAAGGAGATAACAAAATGAAAAAAAGAGATTTTAACTTAGTAGGAAACGAAGGTACAGATAATCAGGAGCTTGCAAAGGGTATTGCATTTGTAAAGTCACGCAGAGCGGAACTCAATGTAGTCCAGATGGTTGAAAGTATGCGTGATCAGGCAATACCTAATGGAGTAATAATAAATGATGCGTATTGTGATCGCTCAATGACAAGGGACTATGACAGAGAAGCACTGAATGCTTTCTTTGCAACACTTAAAGAGGGATATTTTGAGGTTGTAGTAGTCAGAAGCCTGAATGAGATCACCGATGACATTTATGATCTGGAGGAATTTGTGAAGACCATCACAGATATGGGCATATGGCTCTATTCTCTTGAAGTCGGTCCGGTGCCAATTACTGTATCTCATGCAGAGGACTTTGGATGCTAATGGAGTCCTTTGGTAGATCGACAACAGAAAATCATTCCGGTCGGGACAAACAAGTCCCGGCTGTGAAGGATTGCAGATTTACGCAGACTGCATTCGGAACAGTAGTACATGATTCGAGAGGGAAGTGGCTTGGTCAGTATGAAACAGAAGATGCAGCTGTAGAGATGTTAAGAGAAATGGCAAAGGACGATGGAGGATATAGCGATGAAATATGATGGTTATCAAGTTGGAATCGTGATTAAGTCGTTACGAATCCAAAGAAATCTTACAAAAGAAGCCCTTGCTGCTGAGCTTGGTATTAGTGAGTCAACTATCAAAAAGTATGAGAATGGAGAACGTGCATTAAGTATCACAAATCTATTTAAGATAATTGATTATTTCAAAGTAGATGCCAATACAATCCTGAATGTGGCAGAGGGTAAGAAAGAAAATTCAATAGACTCTAGGTTGGAATTAATGGATTATAGCAGGAAGGCATATTTTCAAAAGATATTTAACGAGATGCTTGATAATGCAGAGATGCTTGTTTCATAGGAGGTTTGGCTATGAGAAGAAAGAAAAAGACGATTGAATGTATAGAGTATCTGTCAGTAAGTGCACCATTGGATAAAGTGGATCGCTTAGAGGACAAGCAGAGTAAATATATTCATGAGTATGTAAAAAATAAAGAATACATGATTGTTGGCACTGAACGCCGACATGGATTTTCACAGAATGATGTGGACAGACAGTGGCATCAGATTGTGGATAAGATTAGAAAAAAGCAGGTAGATGGTGTAATAGTCGCAAACATGAGTGTTATTACAGACAACCTTATTGATGCATTTATAAAAATAGCACAGGTTCAGGATGCAGGAGGAATTATTGTTACAGTAGATGATGGCAGACTGGCTATGCAGTTAAGGGGGTTTTAGGTTATGAATAAGAATAAAAAACGATATGACAAATATAAAAAATTTGACGTTGTATATGCAGACTTTGGTCGTAACCCACATGGAGTACAGGGCGGAATCAGACCTGGAATTGTGGTATCGTGTGATGCAAGTAATCATGGTGGTGCACCTCAGATTTCAGTTGTTCCATTATCATCAAAATTGAAAGATAATCCTGTGCATGTGATAGTTGAGCCTTCAGAAATAAGAGGGTATGCATTGAGCAATAGATCTGATTTTATGCCGGAGGATATTCAGACCTTGAATAAGGGCTGTGTTCGTTTTAAGTCGGGATATATTCCGGGAGAATCAGAGATTAGGGAAGCAATGGATAGAGCAATGATTATGCAGTTTAATCTGTTACCAGTAGCACGTAAGATGGTATTAGAGGAATTGGAGATGAAACAAAATGGATAGCAGAACAAGGAAAACAAATAATAAGAGATTTGTCAGATATCCAGAGGGTGCAGAGATGTACTCAATGAGTTTATCAAAGTTCCAGCAGTTAGCTAAGGATGCGAAAGCATGTTATAAGATGAATAGACTGGTGCTTGTGAACCTTGATATTCTTGATGAATATCTGGAGACATTTCATATAGAAGACGAGGAATTCTACAAATAAATTGAAAAGAATATGAAAGAGTATGCATTAATATACTTGACTTTATGTCCGACATAAAGTATACTATGTTCAGATGGAGGTGATATATTGGCAAAGATGGGACGACCAAAGGCTGAAAATCCTGCTGATAAGAGGATTACAATCAGACTGAATGGTGAAGAACATGAATTGCTGCTTGAATACACCAAAAATCATAACATGACTATGACGCAAGTAGTTAAAATGGCAGTGTTAGAGAAACTAATGGCTGACCAGAAGTAATGCAGGCTCTTTTCTTTTTGAGAAAGGAGAAAAGATGGCTTGTAGAAAAGATGGTAAAGGAAGAGTATTACGAAAAGGAGAGCATTATCGTAAAACTGATGGTAGGTATTCATATATTTATACTGATCCATTGGGAAAACAAAGGACGATATATGCGAAATCTCTTGTAACACTTAGGCAGAAAGAAGACGAACTTGTTCGTGACCAGATGGACGGGTTAAATGTATATGTTGCTGGAAGTGCAGATGTAAATTTTTTGTTTGATAGATATATTTCTACCAAGACGGAGTTGCGAAGCACTACAAAAGCAAATTACTTATATACATGGGAACATTTTATCAGGGATACTTTTGGAAAGAAAAAGATTAAGGATGTAAAGTATTCTGATGTCTTATTTTTCTATACGGATTTGATTACGAACAAAGGATTGCAGGTAAATACTTTGGAGAGTATCAATACTGTATTGCGACCTACATTTGAGCTGGCAGTACGAGATGATATAATAAGAAGAAATCCTGTAGATGGAGCTTATGCCGAGGTGAAAAAAAGAAATGGTGGTGCTAGAAAGAGTCGAAGAGCACTGACAGTAGAGCAGCAGAGAGAATTTATTGATTATGTTGCGAAGAATCCGTTTTTCTTCCATTGGTATCCGTTTTTTGTATTTCTGCTTGGAACTGGATGCAGAATCGGTGAGGCAATAGGCATCAGATGGGACGATGTTGATATGAAGAAACGAACAATCAATATTAACCATAGTCTTACTTATTACACAAGATCTGACAATTCATTCAAGTGTGAGTTTAGGGTTTCAGAACCTAAAACAGAAGCAGGAATAAGGACAATTCCAATGATGGGACCGGTGTATGAAGTGCTCAAGTCTGAATACCAGCGTCAGCAGGAAGAAGGTTTTTGTGTTGCAGAGGTTGATGGAATGACAAACTTTATATTTACTAATCGGTTTGGAAATCCACATAATCCGCAGGCAGTAAATCGTGCAATCAAGAGAATCGTTGATGCTCATAATGCCGAAGAAGAGGTAGAGGCAAAGAAAAAGAAGAGAGAACCTATAATGTTGCCCAGGTTTTCATGTCACATTTTTAGACACACATTTGCTTCAAGGTTTTGTGAGAACGAAACCAATGTAAAAGTTATTCAAGAAGTAATGGGACATGCTGATGTCAGCACAACCATGAACATTTATGCGGAGGCAAATCCAGAGGTTACTAGAGAGGCTTTGGAGAAACTTGCCAAGAACATGGATGTATTTTAGAAACAACGATATAATATAGAAAAGAGTCCTCTGATTTGAGGACTAGGCAATTGACCAAAAAAATTTAATATGACTAATATATGACCAAAAAAGACTGCAAATTTGGTTATTTTAGTACAGCTTGCTAAAGAAAATATTGTAATGATTTAAAGAAATGTAAATCATCTTACAGCTCTTTACAGCAGGAGCGAAAAAGCTCCCGACGATGAAGAGCCTGGATGCAGATAAGAAAGCTTCCAAAGCAGATAGCAGCACTTCTGAAGCAGCAGAAGGCGAAACCAAGTCCGCAGGCGACAACAACGGCTTCTTCACCCCGAACGAGAAGATCGACTTCTCCAACGTAAAGGTAGAGCCGCTGTTCGAGGAGCACGTAGACTTCGAGACCTTCTCCAAGTCTGACTTCCGCGCAGTAAAGGTAAAAGCATGCGAAGCAGTAAAGAAATCCAAAAAGCTTCTGCAGTTCACTCTGGACGACGGAACCGGCACCGACCGCACCATCCTTTCCGGTATTCATGCATACTATGAGCCGGAAGAGCTGGTAGGCAAGACCCTCATTGCAATCACTAACCTCCCGCCGAGAGCCATGATGGGCATCGAGTCCAACGGTATGCTGCTTAGCGCAGTATGCGAGGAGAACGGCGAAGAGAAGCTGAACCTGCTTATGGTAGACAACCACATTCCGGCAGGCGCAAAGCTGTACTAAAAGTAAATATAAAATTGAAGCAAGAGCACTTCTTAGAGATGATCTAAGAGGTGCTTTTTTATAGTAAAAAGAAAATGTTGCGTATGAAACAGGCGAAGCCTATTTATAGGACATGTGTCGATGGTTAATCAAAAGAGTTAATTCAAAGCCGGTTTCTGTGAAATTATCGACTGCGGATTGAAACAAAGGCTGTTAAACTACTGGTAGAATGACAAAATCAAGTTTCTCCCTTACAATAATCCCATAAGGATGATGAAAAGAAAGAGGGGAGAGATTAAAATGGCAGAAAAAATGCTTGTAACGCAGGCTCTGGATGAGAGAGATCTGCTTGTAAAGAAGATTCAGGACAAGATAGCAAGGATTTCCTAAATAGCTCAGATGGTAGAGCACATGACCTACAAGCATGATGGCGAAGGTTCGATTCCTTCTTCAGGAACCTTTATATTTTCATATATTGTATGTATATTTTTTGATAGGAATCCGTCAGCTTGACAGGAACCTCTTTTGTGTCTATATTCATTAAGAAAGGGCTGGGAGAAAACACCGGCCTGGAAAGGAAGGACACATCATGTCAGAAACATTGAAGGTACTGGAAACAAGAAGAAGCTGCCGCGCATTTAAACCGGAGCTGATCGAAGAAGAAAAACTGCAGGCGATCATCAAAGCAGGGACCTATGCTGCAACCGGTATGGGCAAACAATCCCCTATTATTATTGCGGTTACAAATAAAGAATTGCGGGATAAGCTTTCTGCCATGAATGCAAAATTCATGGGAAAAGACGAAAGCTTTGACCCATTTTACGGAGCACAGGAGCTGCTTATCGTGCTGGCCAATAAGGCTATGCCGACCTATCTTTATGATGGAACCCTGGTGATGGGAAACCTCATGAATGCCGCTGAAGATCTTGGCGTAGCCAGCTGCTGGATCCACCGTGCAAAAGAGGAATTTGAGACACCGGAAGGGAAAGAGCTCTTAAAGAGCCTTGGAATCGAAGGAGACTATGAGGGAATTGGTCATCTGGTCCTTGGATATGCTGCAGCTCCGGCAAAAGAGGCAGCACCGAGAAAAGCTGATTACGTCTACTATATCCGGTAAAGGACACCGGCAATTTTTCCCAGGATAAGGTTTTCGGACTGGAAAACAGCTATATCTATAAGCCGCTGTATTCAGAAGCATAGTCAGTTCAGAAAATCTCTACTTGTGAACAGTAACGCAGGCACTTCTATTTTCCGGTGAAAGAGGTTGTAATAATAGATGATTTCGTTTAGGATAACAAGCGGGAATCCCCGGTTATTCAATTGCCGAGATGAAAGCGTCTGAAACGCAAGTAAAATCGAAAGTTTGTTCGATTTCACTTGCGTTTCCTTCTGTATGATAGTATATTATGTGTATGAAAGAAAATTTAATACATTCAAGAACTTGTGTATACAATATCAACTACCATGTGGTGTGGTCTGTGAAATATCGCAGGAAGATTTTATCAACAGAGATTGAAACTTATCTAAAAGAACTGGTTCAGAAAATAGCATCCGATAAAGGTTTTACGGTTCATCTTTTTGAAGTTGGTGAAAGTGATCATATCCATTGTTTTGTGTCTGCACCACCGAAAATGTCAGTGA